>NZ_LXQB01000001.1 GCF_004421185.1 Methylacidiphilum sp. Yel
CCGATGAGAGTGTCAGGGTCTATCAAAACCTCAACACCCTCATCGGAGAGCTTGCCCTGGCTAAATCTGGTCAGTTATCTCCAGGAATCCCCTGCCTTTAGGCATGGGGAGGATGTCAAATAAAACTAAATACTAATACTATAGTATAGAAACAACTCGACACCCGTGGCATGAAAAGCCTGCGCCAAAACTGAACAACCAAAGTTCTTTTTCTATTGGCTGGGATTCAATTCCTTTTTGAAAGGCGAACATAACCGATGGACTGCTCATATTGCCAAAAGCTTTAAGAACTGCCTCGCTCTCTTCGAATTTTCCACTAGGCAAGGCTTTTCTTAATTCGGTCAATACCTCTTTCCCTCCCGGATGAGCAATGAGCCTTTTCGAATCAGTTTGCGCATGCTTTTCAAATCTTTTATAAAGTTCCCATACCGCTTCAGTGGCAAGCACAGGTACCGTTCGATGAAGTTTATTCCGAAGCTTGCCAAAAGCATTTTCGAACCGAAGCTTCTCTCGATTTTTTGGAATATGTAATGAAGAAAAATCTTTGCAATGCCATCCTAAACCCTTTTTCGTATGGTGCCATAGGGTGGTATTGACCCCATCGGCAAAAATACAAAGGCTAACCAGACATCCTGGATCATCGTCCACATAGAAAGCCGTCGAAGAAAGTTCTACGGCAATGGCAGCAGCATAGCAATCTGGGTTTTCTTTTAGAAAACCTTTGACCGAATACAGCATAGGGAGAGCTGCTCCGCAGCCATGGCCTACGATATCGATTAAAAAACTATCCGGTCGCATTCCCACTTTCTCTGCAATGTGACTGGAAAGGCCTGGACAAAGATAACCCGTGCAGGTACAAACAAAAAGGGCGTCCAGTTCTGTGGCCTTGAGTCCAGATTGATCCAGCGCAGCTTTGAGGGATTTTGCAGCCAGTGCAGGAGCCAATTTTTCAAAGGCCTTGTTTAAAGCTTCTGCCGACATCTCAAAGACTGACTCGATAGGGTCCACAGCAAAATACCGGCGTTCAATCCAGCTATCTCCAAGTAGAATTTTTTTTACTAAATCCAAAGAAGCCTCTTTGAGGGTTTTAGCCGCTATAGACTGGCTAAAGATTTCCCAGCATTCAGACTGCGTATAACCATGCTCTGGGACCATGGAGCAGATAGATTGAAGTATCATAGTCTCTTTATGCATAAAATATAGTCTAGAAGCGGACAGGAGACTAAACGAATTCTTAGATTTTCCCTGTATTAGTCATTAGTAGTTTGACTAAGGCTCCATGGACCTAGTCAAGGTATAAAGAAAGGAAGCGATAGGCTTTTTGATCAGCACCGATTGGAGGGGAGATTGTTTAAAAAGAAGAGGGTGCAAGCAAAGGCCAAGGGTTATCCGAAGGGCAAAGGTCTTTTTCAGTTTTTGGTGGATTTGCCTTAGGGTTTCTGCCCAACTTTTGGAGCCTTGGGCGTAGGCTATGAGGTCATCGAGGGCTAAAGCGGCCGATTCCATAGCCATGGCCATACCGTTTCCTAGGAAAGGTGGGAGCACGCCAAAGGCATCTCCCAGGGCTACCATAGGTTCGGACTTAGTCGGTTGGAATCCAAGAGAAAAAGAAGGAATGGCTACAAAACTCTTTTCCATAAAGTTAGCTTCTTCTAAGTAATGGTAAGGCTTTGCAAGCTGCGATGCATTGAGAAAAGAGGCAAAGAGTTCTTTTTTAGACGTAACCAAAAATTTCTTATTTTTGAATAACCCACAAAGGTTAACGGTGCCATGCCCGATCTTGCAAAGCCCAACGTAGCCGTCTTTGGCTGCATACATTTCCAAATCATGTTTTAATTCAATCCCTTGGAGATGCACTTTAAGCCCGATCCATGGTCCACCAATCCGCTGTTTACCGGTAGCCAAGACAACAGCTTCGTGATAGAGGGTAGTAGGATCGCACCGGGTTTTTGTATACAGACTGCCCCCATGATCCACGAAAAGTTGTGCAAGCTCTGTATCTAACCGTTCTCGAGGGGTTAAATACACAGGCAAAGTGAAGCGAAGAAGGGTTGGTTTGCTATCTCCGATCGATAGACTGGCCGATTGAGCCAGCGGAAACCGATCGAGGATCGGCATGATTCCTAATTGCTGAATTACCCTTTGAGGCAGCCCTGAAAGGAATTCCCCGCAGACTTTTTTAAGCGGATAATCATTTCTTTCGTAGACAGCAACTGGGATCTTGTAGCGACGCAGTCCTATGCCCAAAGCTAAGCCAGCTAGTCCTCCGCCAATGATCGTAATGGATTTCATTTTTTTGTGGCTTCTAACCGGTAAGCTCCCAAGAGGGTTACATCGATCTTATATTGCCACTGCTTGGAACTGAGATTTAAAAGCTCTGGCAGTTCCAATCCCATAAACCCACTCTTGATGCTTAGCCAACCGTCATGAAAGGTTATTTGATTGAGTCCGACTAATCTGAGCAAGAACAGTTCGAAGAGAGAAAGAGAAGAACGGAGTGGTTCAATACAAAAGAGGCAAAGGGCAGAGAGCTGTACGATCCAATTGCCAATGATAGCCAGTTGGGCAGAGGAAAAATGATGCAGCACCATATTGGCTAGTATGCCATGGTAGCTTCCTGGGGCAAAGGTGCCAGTGTTAATCAGATCAAAAAGATCGGTTTGAATCCACGGCCAAGGAGCAGGCCAGTATTGTGGCCTAGGAAACCTATCTATTCCCGTTAGCAACAGATATTTTTGTAACAACGGATCGGCATAAAGGAACCTTCCCATGGACCCATCGCCTGCGCCTATTTCTATAAAGTTTACTGCTCCCTGTAGAGAGACTATTTGCCGAAGCCTTTTTTTAAACCATACAAAATTTCCCATTATATAATTAATTTTCTTTAGTCCTTTTCTTCCTTTTTTAGCCAGATAAGAATCATAAGCCAACTCATCCAGGTATTCCTTTTCTTCGAGTTTTCTTTGCATGAAGCCCCCCCTCTCTTTTTTTCCCTCCAAGATAGAGCTTGCCAACCTTCTTGAAGTTCTCCTACAAAAAGGAGAGTTTTTGACTCTTCAAAAGAAGGAAGGACTAGAGCTTTCTTTCTCTCTCTCTTTTTAAAGATATAGCCTAGAGCAAGGAAAAGGAACAGGAAAGATCTTTTGGCAGGCTGTCTATGCTTCTTTTAAAAACTCATAGAAAAAGCAAAACCCAAAAGATCAGCCTTTAGTGTACCATCCTTGAGTTTTTTTCACGATTGCCACAACAGAGAGCATGACGGGAACTTCGATGAGTACGCCGACAACAGTTGCCAGTGCTGCTCCAGAGTCTAGTCCATAAAGACTGATGGCTGTGGCCACAGCGAGTTCAAAAAAATTACTTGCTCCAATCAGAGCGGAAGGGCCAGCGGCACAGTGAGCCACTTTGAACTTTCGATTGAGCATATAAGCTAAGGCCGAGTTGAAATAGACCTGCACCAAGATAGGAATAGCAAGGAGCAGAATGACAAGAGGGTTATGCAGAATGACTTTTCCTTGAAAGCCGAATAGCAAGATAAGGGTTGCCAGCAGGGCAAAGAGGGTAGGATTATGGAGCAGGGAAAGTACCCTATCGAGCTTTTGCTTCCCTCCCTCTTTAAGAATTCTTGCACGGAGCCATTGACTAAAGAGAAGGGGGATGAGGATATAGAAGATGACTGAGAGCAGTAAAGTGTCCCAGGGCACGTGGAGGGAAGAAACACCAAGGAGCAACCCAACAATGGGAGCGAAAGCAAACACCATGATAGTATCATTGAGAGCGACTTGGCAGAGGGTAAAGTAAGGATCCCCAAGACAAAGATGGCTCCAAACAAACACCATTGCTGTGCAGGGGGCTGCGGCCAATAAAATCAGTCCTGCTATGTACGAATCGAGTTGATCGGGAGGAAGGAACTGGAAAAAGATTTTTTTCAAAAAAAGCCAACCGAAAAAAGCCATGGAGAAGGGTTTAATGGCCCAGTTGACAAGCAGGGTGACAAGCATGCCTCGGGTATGGGTTCTTACCCTGTGGAGAACACTAAAATCGATTTTCATGAGCATAGGGATAATCATGAGCCAGACAAAAAAGCCGACGACCAAATTCACATGCATGAGTTCTATACTTCCAAGGAACTGAAAAAGGCCAGGGAACAATTTCCCTAATCCGATCCCAGCGCCTATACACAGGGCTACCCACAGCGTTAAATACTTCTCAAAAAACCCAATCCCTTCTTTTTGTTCTAAGGGCTTTTCCACCGTTACTTCAGATTTCATAGCAAATATATTATCCATTTTTCTAAAAATATGGAAATATTTTTTTCTTTTTTTCTTAGTTTGTGATCCGCCGTTTTTTTTTTGCTTTTCTGTAGTTTTTAGTAACAATTAGGCTTGAATATTACAATAGTTCCAATAGAATAAAACTATTGTTCGTTTCACCCTTCGCTATGGATAATAAGACGGCTCTTTTGATTTTAAATGCGCTAGCGCATAAAACTCGGATTGAGATCTTCAAGCTGCTTATAAAAGCTGGGGCCAAGGGGAGTTGTCCTGGGGAGCTGGCCGAAAAACTGCAAGTGCCCTTGACAACTCTTTCCTTTCATTTGCATCATTTAAAAAATTCGACGCTTATTGAAGCCACACAGAAAGGCAGGCAGATTGTCTATTGTGCTGATTTTGGAAAGATCGCTGAGTTAATTGGCTATTTGCTCGAAGACTGTTGCGGCAAAGATGTGGAAGCGTTGATTCAATTCTTCTGTAAAACAAAAGAAAAAGGGGAAAGGCCACTTTCAACTGAAAGGCAGAGCTGCAGATGATGTTCCCATTGCATGTTTTGTTTTTGTGTACAGGCAATTCGGCCCGATCGATCATGGCGGAGGCCATTTTAAACCATTCTAGTGGAGGCCGTTTCCGCGCCTATAGCGCAGGGAGCAGGCCAAAAGGACTAGTGCATCCCCTTGCTTTGGAAACTCTCCAATCTCATGGAATTTCCATCGATGGACTACGGAGTAAGCCATTGACTGAGTTTTTGCAAGCCAATGCCCCTGTGATCGATTATGTAGTGACGGTTTGTTCAAGTGCTGCAAAAGAGGCCTGTCCACTTTTTCCTAAAAAGGCGATTGTTGAACATTGGGATTTGCCAGATCCGGCTGCTGTCGAAGGGGATGTAGGCAAACAAAAAGAAGCTTTCCAAGAAATCTTTGACCTATTGCATCAGAAAATTCTCCTTTATTTTCTTAGTCGCTAGGCTCCTTTTGGGTGTGTTTCTTGTTGACCAAACGAAAAATTTCTCGATTCTGAGCTAATAAAAAAAATCTATTTTTCAACAAATGGTTTTATAAACTCAGGATCGTGAAGATTTTAAAATGGAATTGTTCTCCGAAAAACAAGCCGGGGCTTGTATTATCCTTTCCAAGTTCAAGGCTGTTCATCCACTCTTTTTGTCTTTTGTTCTTTTTCCCTCTTTTTTTTTCTCTTTTCGGTAGAAATGCTCCAGAGAATAAAAACAAGAAAGATTTAAATAAGAAAGACTTAATTCTTTATTTAATTCCTGTGCCCTGCAACTATCCAACTTGTTCAGCCCAGTGGATCCATGGCAAGATCTCTCTGAATCAAGAACAAACCGCTCTGCTAGATAAACTTTCTGTCCTCCCGATCGAATCTCCCGACTGGATCGGATGGGTAGAAGGTCGGCACGAAGGAGTCGGAGTGGGGATCGACTATGTTTGCGATCGACTCATAGTTCAGAAAAAGAAAAAAGGGATCCCTCGACAATTAACCCTTACAAGTGCCTATCCGTTCATAGAAGCTTGGCTTTTTTGTCGGATTGAAGGCTTAAGAGACATGGCCGTAGGGCTTCGATCAAGGGATTTCAATGGGCAAATACTGGTGGAAGTCTTTGATCTGGACACAGGCAGAAGGATTAAGGCTGAAGATAAACTGGAAGCAAGCTTTGGGAGGACTGCCTGGGAGCAGCTCCTTAGGGAAGATGTCGATTTTCTGCCCTATGTGTTTCATCATGCAGAGGCTAAAGAAGACTATCCTGTTGCGATAGTCGGCAAGGTGGTGGATGACAGAGAACCTGCAAAAAAGACTACTGTAGTGACCCTCCTCTTTAAAAGCGGTAAAAGAGCCGAACTAAGGTATCCTGGGGTGTGTCGAAATTTTAAGATAGCCCGGAACGGGACGGCAGGATGGATTCGAGAGACTCAAAGTTCAGGGAGTTGGTCTTTCCTCGAATTTTACAAGGCTGGTGACATTTTTTTAAGGATATTTGGCAAATACCCACAATTGATCGACTGGTATTTTGAAAAGGAAGGCCAAGGAGTAGTGTTTGGTTCGACAGAAAAAAACAAGGCTCCTTTCTATGAACGTTACGATTTGACTCTAGGCAAAAGACTCGATTCAGAAGAACAACCGGAGTATGACTGGATAGAACTAAAGCCTTGGGCAAAACCTATTGAATCGGAGGGCAAAACGATTTTTTGGTCGACGCAACTGGAGTTAAAGCCGGGTACTGGCTTGTTTCGATCAGATTCAAAGGAACCTCTTTGGGTTCGACGACAATGATACCGGCATCACTCGCAATGGAATTTAAATAATCGGAAAGTCGTTTGTCTATATAGACCTGATGGTGTGTAGAAGAAGCATGGAGGAAATGAAGAATGCCTTGAGAATCCCTGTAGGCGATTCCGACATGGGAAGTATAGGAATGGAGATGGTGCGTAGTAATGGCAATAATATCCCCATTTTTGATTTTTGGTTCGATTGCCGGGACGGCGGCTTTGGGGATATGATAGACCGGAAGGGCTGAGACCCGCTCTTCTATTTTTGCCATAGCGGGCAAAAGAGTCGGGTTATGACGCAGGTAGCGATATTGGTGCCAACCGACTGTCATTTCCCTTACCTTCCGGTGGATAGGGACGCCACCAAGGCTTCTTGTCTTATCGACCAAAAGCCCCCTTTTTTGATTATCTACAAAGAGTTCTTCTAAAAAATGGATCCTCGAAAGATAGCTCCCAGTGCATTCTCCGTTCCGGTACCTTTCAATTTCGATGAGTTTCAGCAAGGTTTCAGGACTCCAATAGCTTTCGTCATAATGGAGCATTCGGGCGAAAGCTAAACTGATTTCATAGAATGTCCAGCAATCCATGGCCTGGAAATTTACCGAAGGCGATTCAATCTGATCATCTATTTCAAGGGTATAATGCTGGTAAGGAGTACCCACTAAATAAAGACCTATTCGGACGGTTCTTTCACCTAAAGGAAGGGCTGCTAAGCCTTCTTCTTTGGCAAAGCGTAGGAGCTTCTCAAAGGTATCCATGCCCACGAAGACCCTGGAAAAAGGAAGACAAATCTTTCCATACGCCGGAAAAAGGAGGAGGAAAAGGGAGAAAAGAAAAGGGAAAATAAGTTTTTTTTGGACCTTTCCCACTCTTACAGCCTATGCCGCTTAGAAAAAATATCAACTAAAATAATTGAGATTAAGGGTTGGGAAAAGATTGTCGGTATATTCACAGTATTCGAGCAAGCTTTTGTTAATCTTTTGTTGGATAATTCCCTCGCAGAGTTCTGAAAAACGGTTCAGATGGGTAATGACTCGTAAAAAGGCATATTCTTTAGCAGTGGCCTTACTGATCAGAAAGGGCCAGTCGCTTGCTTGGGCAAGCAATAGCTCTCTTGCTGCCTGTTTCAAAGATCGAACAGTTTGTTTATTGCCATTTTTATATTTTCTGACGAGTTCCACTAGAAGATAAGCGGCCTCATGCAAATGCTGATAGATAAAATCGTTCGTTTCATTAAGCCACATTTTGGAATATCCCTCGAGTCCCCAAGACGAATAGGTCGGACGGCAGATCTGCTGGGTAGGATAACGTTGGAGATATGCTAAAGGAGTGGTTAGCTCAAGGATTTCGCTCTGATGCGCTTTCTTTATTAGTTCTTTTAAAAAAAGCGGGCCTTCGAACCACCAATGACCGAAGAGTTCACAGTCGAAAGGACAAAGGAGAATGGGCTTAGTGAAAGTAGGGAATAGAGGGGCTGTTTTTTTAATTTCTTCTTCTCTTTTCATGATAAAATTTTCGGCATGTTCCTTAGCTCTTTCCTGGGCTTTTTTGGGATCATAGAGCGCCTTTTGTTCAGTTTTTCCTGTAATCCTGTGGTATTTGATACCTGTAAATTTCCTCTGTCCGGTAGGCAGGATATAGGGTCTAATGTACTCGAGGTCGGATTCAAAACCTAAATCCCAGTAGAACTCTCTATACACAGGATCTCCGGGATATCCTTCTTGAGCGCTCCATACTTCTTTGCTTGAAAGAGAGTCACGGCCAAAGGCAGCCGGACCAGAAGGAGTGTAGATTGGGGCAAAAAGCCCTAGAAAGGGACGAGGCTCAGAAAAAAGTAGGCCATGCGCTTCCAGAACAAACCAGCGGATTTCGGCAGATTGAAGGAAAAATTCAATTCCTGGATAATAACCGCATTCGGGCAGCCAGAAGCCTTTAGGATAGGTCTGGAAGGAGTCAAAAAAACTCTCAATAGCCACAAAAATTTGGGCGTTAACCGCCTGTTCTGGATTTTTTAGCAGCGGCAAATACCCGTGTGTGGCCGAAGAGGTGGCCAGTTCTAAAAGGCTTTTTTCTTGGTATTTTTTAAACTGGCCAAGAATATCTTCAGCATACGCTTCTGTAAAACTCTTCCAGACATTCTGAAATCTTTCCTTATAAAATTTCGCAAGCATCAATCTTTCAGGATCAGTTGCGGCATACCGCTCTATTTCTTTAGAGCAAAGCTCGATCCGTTGTAGAAGGTAGCGTTTGTAGCGTTGGATAAGCAGGGGATCCTTTAGCATGGCACAGAGGGTTGGACTTAAGGAAAGGGTCAGTTTACACCGAATCGCCCCCTGATAAAGTTCTTCAAGTATCCACAAAAGCGGAATATAACATTCGGTGATTGCTTCAAAGAGCCAATCTTCTTCTAAAACCTCCTCCTTATCAGGATGACGCACAAAGGGTAGGTGCGCATGCAGTAGCAATGCTAGATAGCCCAGAGGGGATGATTTCATTAGCAATCTCTAGCTGTAAGCCAATAGCCTTTAAGAGTCAAGGAGAAGGAAAAAAGGATAGAGCATCCGGGAAAGGTCGACTGAAACGGGAAAAGAACAAAACGAGCTTTTCTGTCTGTAGATTTTCTTGGTCAAAGGCTTCAATGGGAACTTCATAAATGCCATCGGCAAAATCGAACCGAAAAGTAAAAGAGCCATCTTCAGCTATTTGTATTTTTTTATTGTCGACTTTTAGGAGGGCATTTGGGGAAGTTTTGCCTCGGATAACAAGTTCAACTTCTAGTTCCAAAGGAAAATGCCGGGTTTCAGAGGGTTCATTCTGTGGGAACGATCCCTCTTTTGTTTCAAATCCAAAAGAAGCAGGCCAAAGGAACTGGAGAGGAAAGTCTTTGAGTTGGAACCACGGAAAGAATTCAAAGCTAGAGAATTCTTTTAGGGGAGCAGAAGGGGGAATGGGAGAAGCATACGAACTAGTTAATGAGGAGTCTTGGGGGAAGAGAAAATTTTGAATCGCATCTAGAAAAGAGAAAAGATCGCTTGTTTGTTCTGAGGATTGGATCACAGATTCTTTTTCAGTGAGGAGCTGGTGGATTTTCGGAGGAGGAAGCTCAAAGGCCTCGGCGAGGGTTTCTTTTTTAATGCCTTTTTTTGTGGCTTTTTGGATAAGCTTTTGAAAAGAAAGCTGTGGGGGGAGTGTTGCCAGTCTTATTTCGTTTTTTGCAGAGAAAGAAAGAGCAGGGGTATGAGCTTCGGGAGATTTGGCAATGAGGATAAAATGCGTACTGCTGCTAATATAGAACCCAATTTCAGCATGGTAGCGGGTGTTGGGTTTTGCTTTAGTATAATAGATTCTATGCGTTGACTCTTCTAATGGCAGTTCTGCTTCCAATTGAGAGCCATTACTAACCAACCGAAATACCCAACGGCTCTTTTCGAAAGCCCTGAAGGCATTTTGATCCATAATCCAGTAGGCATGTAAGGAATGTGGGTCTACTGCAAAAAGATAGAAAAAGAGCTGTTTTCTCCCAGTCTTTGGAAGCGAAGCAAGAATATGAGGAAAAGAAGAGGGTTGGGCTGCGGTAGATAATTGGGTTTCTTTTTGCGTTTTTCCTTGACCTTTGGAGCTGAAAACTGCTTTGGTCTTTAAAAGAATATTCTTTTTAGCTCCATGTGGTAAAGGAGGGTGGCTGGGAGTAAAGTGTTTTATTTTTTTTCCAGTTTTTTTCGACATATTATTGAGATCCACAGTCTAATAACTTGAGGAAGGAAAAAGAATACTTATTTTTGATGATTACAACGCCCATGGAATCCAAAGTTACTTAATTAAAAAAAAATTTTGAATTTTTTTTTCCTATAAACAAAAAGACTTTTCTATCGACGAAAAGCTAAACCATTAAAAAGGGAGAATGTGATTAAGTCAATGAACACTTTTCGTTATCGAAAAGTTTTACTCCTTTTTTTCTTGACTTTTTTCTTTTTAAAGGTTGAGCTTTATGCTCCATTGGTCTGGAGACCAGGAGAAGGTTGGGTGGATGAAAGTACAGGAACGGGTCTTTCTGCTTCCAGTTCCAGGGATCAGCTCAATTTAGCCAAAAAGTTTGAAGAAGCCAAAGATTATGACAACGCCTTGAAAGCGTATCGGATTCTCATTAGGAAATGGCCCTATGCAGTGTTTGCTCCCGAAGCACAATTCCGTATTGGACAATGTCTAGAAAAAAAGGGGGATTTTCTTGGAGCCAATAAGGCCTACGATCGGATGATCCAGAAATATCCTTCATCAAGTTTTTTCGAACAGGCGCTGGAAAGAAAATTGGCTATTGGTAATCTTTATCTCGCAGGTGAACCCAAACGGTTGTTTAATATCCCCATGGGTTCCGGACTGGATATCGCAGCGGATATTTTTGAAAGCATTATTCGGGCGGCTCCTTATGGTCGTTTTGCTCCACAGGCAGAATTTCAGCTTGGCTTGACGCGGATTAAACAAAAAAAATTTACCGATGCGATCGCAACTTTTAATCGTCTGCTTGATAAATATCCCAATCATTCCCTAGCGGATGATGCCCAGTATGAAATTGGGTATACGTGGTATATCGCCTCACAGGCTGCTGAATACGATCAGAGTGCAACCGAAAAGGCGATTGAGGGTTTTGAAGATTACATTGTTCGGTATCCTTCGGGGGATAAGGTAGAAGCGGCTAAAGCCCATATTGCCGAACTTAAGGGAAAGTCCACTTTGGGCAGTTTTCATATTGCCCAGTATTATGAAAAGGCTAAAAATTTCAAAGCCGCCTACATTTATTATAGTGATGTGATCAAACAGAACCCCACCTCGGATCAGGCAAAAATTGCTGAGCAAAAAATTATCCAACTGCGGCCTCTGGTTGCCAAAGATTTGGGATTGCCTTCTTTAACCTCTAATCCCCCTTCTGCGCCTTCTCCCAATGGGAACGCCGCTTCTTCTTCCTCTGAAACCCAGCAAACGAAAGGAACCCCTTAATGACACATCGAAGAGCGATCTTTTGGCTATGGATTGTGGGTTTTTTCTTTTGTATTGGTGTTGTTGGATGTTCGGGTGGGTACCGGCTTGGTAGTATTGGCGGACCAGCGATTCAGGGGATCAAGACGATTTATGTCCCGACGGTGAAAAACAAGACGGTTATTCCGGGGTTGCAATCGATGGTGACCAATGAGATCATCAGGGCTATCGATAATGATGGGACCATGCAAACATCTAGGAATGTTGATGCGGATGCTGAACTAGATGTGACAATTGTAGATTTCAACAGAGTCATCCTCAGGCCTGAAATTCTGGATCCTTTTACTACCGCTGAATACAAGCTCATTATTACTGCTTCGGTCACCTTAATTAATAGGAAGCTTGGCAGAGCAACGATAAAGGGGGCTCAGGTCAGCGGCTCTTCCTATTATTTTACCCAAACAAACATGCCTGAAGCCCAAAGGCAAGATCTTCCGTTAGTCGCAGAAGATTTGGCCAATCGGATCGTTAATCTATTGACAGAAGGCTGGTAAATATTCTGAATAACTGAGCCTTTGGAGATCCAGAACGCTCTTGCTTTTTTTTTCTGCGAAAGGAAAAACAAGCTAAGTAGGTCTCAATAGAAAACTTTCTTTTTTTGATTGATCCTTGGGATGGAAAGGTCCGCTGGCTGATTAGCAAGAGTGAGTATTTTATTCTGGAGAAGATAGGCTTTCTTGTGCATTTAGTAGAGAATGAAAGCAGTGAGGATTCATACTTTTGGACTTGATGGACTTGCCATGGTTGATCTGGCGGATCCAATGGAACCCAAAGACAAAGAAATTCTGGTACGGCTTCAGGCGGTTTCTTTGAACTATAGGGATTTGTTGATGGTAAAAGGCCTGTATAATCCCGATCAAGCTTTGCCTTTGATCCCCTGCTCTGATGGAGCGGGCGAAGTGGTGGCCGTAGGCAAAGCGGTCCAGTCCTTTCGACCTGGGGATAGAGTTGTTGGAACTTTTTTTCAAGACTGGTTAGCTGGTCCTTTCGAAAAAAAATACGGTCAATCGGTGCTGGGCGGCCCTCTTGATGGTACCCTTGCTGAATATATCTTTTTGAAAGAAGAGGGGGCGCTACCGATTCCTAAAAATCTTAGTTTTGAAGAAGCGGCTACGCTACCTTGTGCCGCACTGACAGCCTGGAATGGGATTGTGGAAGAAGCAGCCCTCTCTCCTGGACAAACCGTCGTGGTGCAGGGCAGTGGAGGCGTAAGCCTTTTTTCCTTGCAATTTGCGATGGCCTGTGGGGCTCAAGTGATCTTTCTGTCACGGAGTGAAGAAAAAATAGAAAAAGCAAAAAAACTGGGAGCCAAGGAGGGCATACATATCACTAAAGAGAAGAATTGGCATAAAAAAGTTCGGGAACTGACCGAGGGAAGGGGTGCAGATGTACTGATCAATGTCCTGGGTGGGGATTTGGAGGAAAGCATTAAGGCTGTCAAACATGGAGGAATGATATGTTCGATTGGGATTTTGATTGGATCAAAAGCCCAGATTGATGTGGTTTCTCTTCTTATGAGACAAGCAAAAATCCATGGGATCTATGTGGGTAACCGGCTTATGTTTGAGGCGATGAATAGAGCCATTACAACATTGGGAATTAAACCGCTGATCGATACCGTCTTTCCTTTTTCTCAATATAAGGAGGCTTTTCTGCGTTTAGAAAGTGGCGAGCATTTTGGAAAGATTGTCCTTCGGTTAGGCGATACATCAGGAGGTTTATAAAAAACCTCATTGTGGAGGCAAAAAATAAAAGGGACCGATTTGTATTTCTCTTTTTATTTTCTCATAGAGGGTGTGTTTGGCTCTTTCTACAGCTTTAGGTACCTCCAACCCTTGGGCAAGAAAAACAGCAATCATGGAAGCCATAGAACATCCCGTTCCATGGGGATTGGCAGAAAAAATCCGTGGCAATTCAAACGAGTAGGTTTTGCCATTGTGGTGGAGCACATCGAGTGTCGTTTTCCCTTGAAGATGCCCGCCTTTGATCATAAAGGAGGTGCCGTACTGTTCGGCCAAGTCTTGAGCTACTCTGGGTAAGTCTTCGGGACCTTCAATGATAAAACCGCTCAATATTTCGGCTTCTTCTATGTTGGGAGTGACGATTGTGGCTAAGGGAAAAAGGTTTTTAGGCAGTTCTTCTTCCATTCCAGGTTCGGCAAGGGGATCTCCGTTTCCGGCAGCCAGCACCGGATCAATGACTATGGGAGCTTTAATGCGAAACTTCTGAATGAATTCCGCAATTTTTTCTGGAAGTTCCTTTTTGTAGAGCATCCCAATTTTGATTGCTGAGATCGGAAAAAAGTCTAGAATGGAATGAAACTGAGATTCAATAATCGAAAAGGGGAGGGGATAGAGGGATTCCACACGGCCAGGATGCTCGGCCACAATGCTGGTTATAATGGTTGTCCCATAGGCTCCAAGGTTTGTAACAGTTTTTAAATCGCCTTGTATGCCAGCTCCGCAACTACAATCAGATCCTCCAATAATAAGTATTCCAATCATCTTGTTAGATCCTACAAATAAGATAAAATGGATACACAGAAAAACAAATAAAGATTCAAATGGAAGAATTTTTAAAAGTCAATGAGATCAAAGTGATTATTGAACATCTCGAATATGAACGCTCCAAAAGCCTTTCTTCCAATTATCTTTATGTCTGTTTTTATTATATTTCGATTCTGAATTTTAGCCCCAAAACAGTGCTCTTAAAAGGTAGAAAATGGATAGTAACCAATGATTTAGGTGAAAAAACGGTCATTGAAGGCCTTGGGATTGTTGGGACTTATCCAAGGTTGAAGATGGGAGAAAAGTTCCGTTATTCAAGCCACCATTTCTATTCGAGACCTAGTGTCGTCGAAGGCTCTTATTTTGGCATTAATTCAGAAGGCTCTCTGATTGTGATCCCTATCCCTAAGTTTGCTCTTTTGATTCCTGAAGATATTATTTAGCCGATTGAGCCTTCTGACATAGACTTTTTGCCTACGCATTGGCTCTTTTTTAAGTAAGTTAAAAGGACCCTTAATAAAGGGCGTGTGGTGACTTTTAAATGAAAATCCAAAATTAAATGAAAAAATTTTGAACAAATCCCATTTTATTCTATTTTTTTATAGCGGGATATAAATCAAGAGGCCTGCGGGGGTTAGTGAATGGAATGTTATCACTCAGTTGGTGGCTAAAAACAGCTACAAGAGCCAAAAAAGAAGGTATAAGATTGAAGGGCAATTCAATACAATATGAATCCAGTATGGATGAAAGAGAAGGAATAATTAGCCCGCTTACATTCCTTCTTTTAGAGAATGCGTTTTTTCCTGCACGCACAGGCAGGAAAGACCATAACAGGCCTTCTCTCTTTTTTTTCTTGGGACTATTCTTTATTTTAGCCCTTTGGAAAGGTGTTTACCCAAACCGGTTCTCCTCATTTGTTTTTTCTCAGATGAAAAGAAGGGAACCATCCGCAGCCAATAATGATCCTCATCCAACAGCTGGATTCCTTAAGAAAGGAAACAACAATGAAAGATCGTCAATTAAGAAGTACTTACAGAAAGGATTCTTCTCGAAGATATTCCAGAAAAAATCGGTATGCCTTACGTTCGGAAGAAACAAAAAAAGTCAAAACTTCTTTTTGGAAGAGTTTAAAAGAAAAGATTTCCTCGTATTTTGGAAATCTTTTTGGTTCTCACCCGACCAAATCAGTTGCTCTTACAAAACAAACTGATAAAAAGGAGGAGACAAAAACCGAAGAGAGGAAAGCTCCAGAGAAGTCTTATACAGAAGCAAAGGCTCTAAGCAAACCGACTGTGACTAAATCCAAAGAGCAGGGAGCGACCTATAAGGAGTGGTCACCTAAGGCTACAGTGGATCAAGGGACTGAGCCTACCGAAGCAAAAACAGTTACGGAGAGCCTAGAAGAACAAAAAGAAGCTCAGAGCCCACCTCCTGCACCGTCTATCGAAGAGCTTGTTACTTCCAACAAACTCTACGTGGGTAATCTTCCCTACAATTTAACGGATAGCGATCTATTTGAGATTTTTGCCAAAGTCGGACCAATAAAAAATGTGGAGATTATTCGAGATAGAAGGACGAATCGTACCAAAGGTTTTGGGTTTGTAGAAATGGCAGATCTTGATTCCGCTCGCAAAGCCGTGACTATTCTCAATAGAATAGAGGTTATGGGCAGACGCATAATCGTCACTGGGGCGAAATCCGAAAAGAAAGATTCCACCCAGGAATAAAATCTCTTAAAAGAAAGCTAGATCCCTATCTTTTTGGAACAAAGGCCATGGGGCCACCATTGAGCTATGCACCCTCTTTTAAAGATATTGACTAGAGGTACCGAACAGGTCATTTCAGAAGAAGAGCTAGACAAGCTCCTTAGTAGCGGAAAAAAGTTGCGAATCAAGTTTGGCGTGGATCCAACCTCGGCCAATCTTCATCTGGGTCATGCCCTTTCCTTGCTGAAACTCAAACAATTTCAAGACGTAGGCCATCAAGTGCTTTTAGTGATTGGTGATTTTACTGCTTCGATTGGTGATCCAAGCGGAAGAAACACTACAAGGCCGCTAGTACCTAAGGAACAGATCCTTAAGAATGCCCAAACCTATACTGAGCAGGCTTTCAAAATCCTTGATAAAGAGCAGACGGAAATTTTTTGGAACGGCAGCTGGTTTGGGCGCCTATCAGCCGAAGAACTGCTTGGTCTAGGAAGAAGAGTCACGGTCAATCAGCTTCTGCACAGGCAGGATTTTCATGACCGGTTCACTGCTGATCAATCCATATTCCTTCATGAGCTGTTTTATCCGCTATTGCAAGCTTGGGATTCGGTCATGGTGAAGGCTGACATTGAAATTGGGGGAAGGGATCAGCTCTTCAATATGTTGTTAGGAAGAGATTTTCAAAAGGAAGAGGGACAGAATCCGCAAGTGGTGATAACTCTTCCTATTTTAGAGGGCTTGGATGGCTCAAGAAAAATGAGTAAGTCTTTAGGAAACGATATCGGGATTACGGAGCCTCCGAAGGAAATCTTCGGTAAAACCATGAGCATTTCAGATTGGCTAATGAAAAGATGGTTTCTGGTGCTTTTCGGCGAAGAGGTTGATCCCCATGCTAATCCCATGGAAGAAAAGAAGAGACTTGCCGAAAAAATTGTGACTCTTTTTTATGGAAAGGAAGAAGCTATCAAAGCTAGAACTGAATTTGAGCGAGTGTTTTCCAAAAAAGAACTTCCCGAAGAGATGCCTGAGTTTTGCTTCTCTCAAAAGCAGATGCCCATTGTAGAGCTATTAGTTGCTGTGGGAGCAGTAAAAAGCAAATCAGAAGCCCGAAGGTTGATTAGCCAGGGTGGAGTCTCTTACCAAGGCAAGAAGGTTACTGATGTTCACCATTCCGTTGAGATACAACCGGATGCTGTTTTAAGATGCGGGAAAAGATTTTTTGCTAGAATCAACCCTTCTAGCTAAAAGACTTTTTTGACCATGTGTGCGACAAACCCAGCCCTTTAGAGCCAGAGAGGGAAAAAGGGATAGCGGCTGAGCCAGCTGCTTTTCCTTAGGCTATCGTGTGGGATCTATTGCTGCTGTTTGATTCAATGGGGCTTGCGGGGAGGAGAAGAGGAACAGAGTCGATCATTTTTTAGGGAGTTTTTCAAAGAAAATTTTGACTTCACTCTCCTTTTTCCCCAAAAGTTCTTGAGCCCTGATGAGGGCCTGACGAGTCGAAAGATTGGGTTGGGTAGGAATCAGTGGGAACACATTTTTTCTACCGATACGATCTAAGACCCCAGAGTTTCTCAAGACGCGGAAAACGGGACGGATGACCCCACTGATCAGCAGAAACTTCCCCTGTTCAGTGAGCCAATGATGCAGTTCTTCTAAAGCCATTGCATTGGTAGCATCCAGGTGATGGGCGTTACGCATTCTTAAAATGACCACTCGTATTTTTGGATTCAGAGCAAGGATCTTGTTGATCTGTGTTCTAAAAAGTTCTGAAACTCCAAAAAAGAGTTCTCCTTCGATATGGATGATAGAAATATCTGGATGAACGGTCGTTTCCCCTTTTATCTTTTCTCTTAGATCCCCCTGTTCGGTATCGAAAGTGTACTCGACAAAAAAGGGCTCTCCAGCTTGTTTGAGAAAGAACAGAATGGAAGCTCCAATGCCAAGGCCGATGGCAAAATCCAGTGGAGTGAGCAGTGCGCCGATGAAGGTGACAACAAAGACCGTAAAATCGAATCGAGTGGCTGTAAGCGCAATTTTGATTTCGTTAGGATTTATGAGGGATAATCCTGCGCTTATGACGAGGGCCGAAAGAGCTGGAATGGGAATATAGCCTAGAAGAGGGCCTCCGAATAGCAGAGCTATGGACATGAGGATGCCGCTCCATAAATTGGCAAGCTGGGTGGCTGGTTTGCTTGCCCAGTTTAATGCGGATCGTGTTAAGGAGCCTGATACAGGCATACCACTAAAGAAGCTGCATCCAATATTAGCAATTCCCTGAGCGAACAGATCGCGGTTTAGTTCTAAAGATTCTCCGGACCTATTGGCAAGCGATCTGGCAATGCCTGTGCCTTCTACGGCAGCAAAAAAAGCGAGCGCAAAAGACATGCTTGCTAGGGTGGAAAACCAGTGAAAATTCATCGTTGGGAGCGTGATTGGCCAGGTGGCCATGGGAATAGGTTTTAGGAATTCAATAGGTAGATGCAAAGAATGCATCAAGGTGCCTAGAAAACTCATCAAAACAAGGCTTAGGGCAATAGCTGGGAGTTTCGGAAACCGCTTTTTAAGCAACCACCAACAGCCAAGCGAGCAGATACCGATAGCTACAGATGGCCACTGGATGAGATGTAGTCGACTCAATGTTTGCAGAACAATATCGAAAAACGTATAGGCTTCCGAAAGCTCAAACCCCATAACTCGGTGCAGCTGTCCTGCAATAATAAGGAAAGAAGCCCCGGTAATGTACCCAACAATAACCGTTCTGGATACATATTGAGTGAGGCCTGCCATTCTAAAAAGGCTGATGAGGATCAAAATGATCCCCACAAAAAGCAATACAAAGGGTAGGGTGGAAAGTTTGTCTACTTGCTTTTGGATATTTAAATAGGTACTAAACAAAAGGACTGAGGTGGCATTGGTTGGACCAAGTACGACATAGCGGGAGCTTTGAAAAAGGGGGCCAAGCAAAGAAGAGATAGCGCAAGCATAAAGTCCATACTGGACAGGCAATCCAGCAATGAGAGCATAAGCCATTCCCTGTGGGATGGATAAGAGGGCCACATTAATGCCTGCTTTGAAATCGGTTTGAAACTTTTCTTTCGAATAGTTTTTGATTGTGTCCCGGAACGGACCAAGATCAAAATGCAAATCCTGAATTTGCTCAATAAACCGTCCTTTCCATCGATTAAAGGATGGAATAGAACGCCTGATCAGGAATTTGATATTACGCTTGAATCTAAACCCATCTTTTGGAGCCATTCTTTGTAAGCCTCGGGGAAAATTTCTGAAGGTTTAATTTCGCTTCTTCCTCCCCAAAAAATGTTCGTATAGGAAACTGGGATACCGACCGCCTCCAAATGTTCGTCGATCGCTTTCTTATGAGATTCCAACAGTCCTTTTTCCTTTCCATGGGCTACTGCCATGATATTGACGTTTTTAAACTCACTTCCTGCTTCCCTCCAATAGCAATGAGTAAGAATTTCAAATCTTCCGATTTGCCCCCCCGCTTCTCTTTCCATGCCTTGAGGAACGGCCCAGTGGAAAAGGGCGTTAAACTTAGTCACTTTTTTCCCGTCATACAAGGGTTTAACATGTTCCAAAAAGGTAGAAAACCTTCCTAAAATCCCAATTTTTTCAAGCTCTTTGGCTATTGAGAAAAATTCCTGGCTACTCATCCCTATTTTGCTTGCTCTTTTTTCCCATAATCCCTCCTCAATTTCTTCCAAAGTCAATTCTTCTTTCAAGGATTTCAGCACAAGCCACTGTTTTTCACTAAGCGTTTTTATGGCGATCGGATGCATGACAGCTGCCCTTGGCGATTTTGTTCCAGGAAGAATCGTTTTTCGGCGGATATGTCCCACCCCTAAAGTAAAGATTCCTTTGGCGGGCATGATCTTGTAGTCTTCAGCGCCAATAAGATTTTTTAGTAGTTCACAATGAGTTTGAATAGAAAAGCCTTGAGGGACTTTTAAGGTGCTCCATAGTCGATACCGGGCCCCTGCCGCCGCCGGATCTGTAGAACGAATCACTACATGGCCACTAAATGGATCTTTTTGAAACAGAAAGTCAAAAGCTTCATGCAGACTGCTCTCCGGTATTTTCCAGGCTACTAATGCTCCAGGCGCTAAATCATTAGCTAAAAGGGTTAGCCGTATGCGCCGGATTGTTCCAGCAGAAAACATCAAACGGATTCGTTCTAAGACCAGAGCAAGAGGTAGGTTTGTCAAATGGGCAATTTCTCTGAAAGGATCCGCAATAAAGCCCTGCAGTCGATCTTCTGAGACCGAAAGGATTTTTTGATTGATCTCATCTTCAATACTGGCAGTGGAATCAAAAGCTGAAAGGGGCATATTCGTATAAATCATTGGTCTAAGTACTATATTATTATAAAAAGAACTGCATTTTAAGATTTTTTTCTTTAGCTCTCTTGCTGTTTTTTCTTCTTGAAATTTACTTCAAGCTTCTGAGCCACTTTTTGAGCGAACTCTTCAGTCGTACAATAGGCAGCAGAGCCTTTAGCAATATCCATCGTTCGATACCCATCTTTTAGAACCTCTCTTACGGCATCTTTTATAGCCTGGGCAGCTTCTTCTTCCTGGAAACTATATTCCAACATCAACGCCGCGGACAAAATCTGTGAAATAGGATTAGCTATTCCTTTGCCAGCAATGTCAGGAGCGGATCCTCCGGCAGGCTCGTATAAGCCGAATTTGGTGGCACCAATGGAAGCACTGGCTAAAAGCCCAAGGCTTCCAGCAATGCCCGCCGCCTCATCACTGAGGATGTCTCCAAAAAGATTTTCGCAAAGAAGGACATCGAACTGCGTGGGTTTTAATACAAGCTGCATGGCCGCATTGTCTACGTACATAAACTTCAAGTCGACCTCAGGATAGTTTTTGGCAATTTCCTTGACAGTCTTTCTCCATAACAAACTCGATTCCAGAACATTAGCTTTGTCAATAAGGGTCAAACTCTTTTTTCTCCGCAAAGCTATTTCGAAGGCGACTGTGGCCACTCTTTCAATTTCAGAGCTATCATAAAGAAGCGTATCGATCGCTCTTTCCCCTTGCTCCGTTAAAACCCTTCCTTTGGGCTGACCAAAATAAATGCCCCCTGTCAGTTCTCTTACGATAAGCAGGTCTACCCCAGAAGCTATTTCGGGTTTAAGGGGAGAAGCGTCGATGATTTCTGGATAACAGGTAATTGGCCTAAGGTTGGCAAAAAGCGAAAAAGTTTTTCGTAAGGGAAGCAAGGCAGCCCTCTCAGGTTGTTTTTCTGGCGGCAGACTTTCCCATTGTTTTCCTCCTACTGCACCAAAAAAAATGGCTTGTGCCCGCTTGCAGATTTCCAGAGTTTCTGGAGGCAGGGCTTTACCCGTTGCTTCTATAGCCGTTCCTCCCACTAAGGCTTCTTCAAAAATGAGTTCAAAACCGTACAGATAGGAAGCTAATCGTAAAATTGGAATAGTGACTCGCACCAATTCTGGACCTATACCATCTCCAGCAAGAACAGCGACACGATAAGTTTTCATAAAGGAAAAACTAAAATGAGACTCAATAGAAAATTAAGAGCCAGCTGGAATCATCCCCGTTTTTTTTGCATAGTTAAATATTCCACCAGCTTCGATGACCTCTTTGGCATCCCCAAGAGGCTTTAAGGGATAAGCATGATCTGCCACCAACAGAGTCTCCGTTTCTAGGTCAACGACCAGTTCTTGGCCAATCTCTATTTTTTCTGGAAATCTCTCTCCGATCTCATAAGGAAAAAGAACCCCTGTGGCAATACAGTTGCGAAAGAAAATTCTTGCATAGCTTTTGGCAATGACCACTCGACAGCCAGCAGCAGCTAGAGCAATGGGAGCATGCTCTCGAGATGAACCACAGCCGAAGTTTTTTCCTGCAATAATAATGGGATATTCCGTCTTGGTTTTACCTGCTTCAACAAACCGAAGGGGATAGAGAGATTCAGGCAATCCGCAAAGGGCATAACTGCCCAATTTTTCGAGTTCTTCAGGAACCGTTGGGACATACATAAGATATTGTGCTGGAATAATTTGATCGGTATCGATATTATCCCCCACAACGTAAGCTTTACCAAAAATTCTTTTTGTCATTTTCTTCTTTTGCTTCTTTCTATATTTTTCTCTAGATCAATGCAAAACTTAAAACTTGATGCAATAAAAAGAAAGTGGAAAAGAAAAGATTTAGTTGCTTTAGAAACACTAGATTTTTCTGAAATCGAGGCCATTTTGCTTGCGGCCAAAGAGTTTAAGACAATTCTCAAGGAAAACCTTCCTCTTCCTTTTTTAAAAAGACGCACTGCCTTGGCTTTGATGGTTGAACCAAGTACCCGCACACGGGTTTCCTTTGAAATTGCGGCTAAAAAACTGGGCATTTCTTTTTTATCGATTGACTACAAAACCAGTTCTATTCAAAAAGGTGAATCCTTGAAGGATACGGCTAAGAATCTCGAAGCCTTGGGGATCGATTTTCTCATCATTCGCCATCCAGCGGCAGGCTCTGCTGCCTTTCTGGCAAAACTCCTTAACATTTCGGTCATTAATGGAGGGGATGGTGCCCATGAACATCCAACGCAGGGGCTTCTTGATTTGATGACTATTGAAGAGCATTTTGGGACCGTCCGTGGGCTTAAGGTATTAATCGTTGGGGATATTCTGCATAGTCGAGTGGCCCGTTCGACGTTTTGGGCTCTTTCGAAGTATGGGGCAAAGGTAAAATTTGTCGGGCCTATCACCCTCCTGCCTAGCTATTTCAAAGATTTTGGAGCAGAGATCAGCTACAATCTGGATGAGTCCTTGCCTTTTGCTGATTGCATCATTCTGCTCCGGCTTCAGCATGAAAGACAAAGAAAAGATCTTTTCCCCTCCATAAGCGAATACATTGCCTCTTATAGCTTGACTACAGAAAGAATGAAAAAGTGCAAAAAAGATGTTCTCATTATGCATCCAGGTCCGGTGGAAAGAGGGGTAGAAATGGAAAGCGAACTGGCTGATTCGCCCAATTCAGCCATTCTAAAGCAGGTAGAAAATGGTTTAGCCATCCGAATGGCTGTGTTCTACCTGCTTGGTAGCTACTTTGAGAATCGGCCATAAACTAGCTTGGTAGACAATGAAAACTGAGGAGGCTTTTTTTATATCGGCCGGCCGGCTCATTGATCCGCTCCTAAGGCGTGACGAGGAGCCAGCTGATCTTTATGTAGCAGAGGGTAAAATTGTAGATCCTGCCAACTATCCCAAAGATTTTCCTTGGACCAAAATAGACGCTCAGGGCCTTATCATTCTGCCTGGGTTGACCGATATGCATGTGCATTTGCGGGAGCCCGGCGAATCTAGAAAAGAAACGATTAGAACGGCCACGATGGCTGCTGCCGCAGGCGGCATAACGACTGTGGTGGCTATGCCCAATACTATTCCACCAGCCGATCATCCCGATACGATCGCTTGGATCCGTAAAAAAGTGGAGAAGGAAGCGCTAGTAAAAGTCTATCCTACAGGATGTCTCACTGAGGATCGGTTGGGAGAAAAACTGGCTCCCTTTCAATCTCTTATTCAGGCTGGAGCTATTGCGTTGACAGATGATGGCAGCTGCGTTCAGAATGCCCGAATAATGCGCCGGGCAATGGAATATGCATCTGTTTTAGGAGTGCCCATTCTGGATCATTGCGAGGATACGGCTCTATCGGATGGAGGGGTAATGAACGAAGGGCTATGGAGTACGCTTTTGGGGTTGCCTGGTTGGCCCAGTATTGCTGAAGAGCTGATCGTTAGCCGTGATATCCTTCTTTGCGAAAAAACCGGGGCGAAAATTCATTTGCAGCATTTAACTACAGAAGGATCCATTCGGCTCTTGAGGGATGCTAAAAAAAGGGGGCTTCCCGTAAGCGCTGAAGTTTGTCCGCATCATATTGCCTTAACCGAATCTGCCCTCAAAGAGTATGATCCCCGCTTTAAAATGAACCCTCCCTTGCGGACGCAAAAAGATCGAGAAGCCTTGATAGAGGCTCTAGTTGATGGTACTGTGGAAGTCATTGCTTCGGATCATGCCCCTCATGCTCGTTTCGAAAAAGAGGTGGAGTTTGAAAAAGCGCCCTTTGGAGTCGTTGGTTTAGAAACGCTAGTGGCAGTTTGTCTCAAGGAGCTCTATTACTCGAAAAAAATGGAACTGGTGGATTTGTTTGCTAAGTTAACCGTAGGTCCCAGTCGAGTCCTTGGACTAGAGCCTCCCTCCCTACGATATGGATCGCCTGCGGACCTTATTCTGCTAGACCTCAACGCTTCCTGGCAAGTCGACTCTAAGGCCTTTTTTTCCAAAGGCAAGAATACACCATTTGAAGGAATGAATCTAAAAGGAAAGGTTGTGTTGACCATGATTGATGGCAAGATTGTATGGAGGGAAAAAAGGCTAGTGGAGGAACAAAAAATGGTGTAAAAAAAATAGCTTTAACCAATAGAGATGAAAAAACATAAAAAGAAGGCATTCTTAGTCCTTGAAGATGGTAGGGTGTTCGCTGGTGAATCTTTTGGAGCGGAAGGCACGGTCATTGGAGAGATCTGTTTTAATACTTCGATGACAGGCTATCAGGAAATACTGACGGATCCTTCCTATCGAGGCCAGATTGTGTGCCTGACCTATCCAGAAATCGGTAATTATGGACTTTGTCCTTTCGACCATCAGTCCAGGGATATTCAAGTAGCCGGTTTAATCATCCGTTCTCTTTCTCCGATACCTAGTAGTTGGAGAGCTTTCTGTTCGCTGCCTGAATTTTTAAAACAGAAGGGAGTAATTGGGATCCAAGGAGTCGATACGAGGCGACTGACGCTGCACATACGGGAAGCTGGGGTATTGCGAGCGGTCTTGACAACAGAAGACATGGAAAGGACGGAGGCGGTAGCATTAACCCAAAATTGGGACTATTCCAAAGTCGATTTTATAGCTCAGGTAACGACACCAGTGCCCTACCGGTGGGATGAAATAGAAGCGTTGAAACCGATCATTGAAGAGATGAAGGGGGCAGATGGTTGGGATGCCCATAAAAAGGAGTTGATCGAAAAATGGAATCAGCGGCTCACACGGCTGGCTCCACCCATTTATCGGTTAGCGGTCATGGATTTTGGCGTCAAGTTCTCTACTTTACGCTATCTTCGCAGAAAAGGTTTTGATCTGCACGTATTCCCAGCCTATGCGTCTGCAAAACGTATTTTAGAAAGTGATCCTGACGCTATTTTTCTCTCTAACGGTCCCGGAGATCCTGCGTTTTTCGAAAGGTTGCATGCAGAAATAAAACCGCTTTTAGGAGCCAGGCCTGTTTTTGGTATTTGCCTAGGGCATCAACTCATAGCTATTGCTTTGGGAGCGAGAACCTTCAAGCTGCGCTTTGGGCATCGAGGAGCAAATCATCCGGTAAAAAATCTCTTTGATTCGACCATCAAGATTACTTCTCAGAATCATGGGTATGCGGTTTGTGCCGAATCGATTCCTGATTGCTTGAAAATTAGTGAAATCAACCTCAACGATGGAACCATTGAAGGGATGGTGCATAAGACTAAGCCCATTTTTTCTGTGCAGTATCATCCAGAAGCTGCTCCAGGACCGCATGATGCGTTAGGCTATTTTGAAGTTTTTTTCAATAAAGTCCGGGCAAGTAAAATTTATCAGGTAGGATAAAACACGATGAAATGGCAGTTGCATGCCCTTTCTCTAGAAATTAACGCTGGTAGGGAGTTGGATGAAGGGCAAGTTCAAGAAGCAGTAGCGTGGCTGTTGAATCCATCTATACCTGATTCAGAAAAAGAGCAGTTTTTGGTTTGCATGGCGCGTCGTGGGATGCGGCCCAAAGAATTGGTTGCCTTTGCTAGGGTCTTTTTAGAAAAGAGTCTTAGATTATCCTTTCAAAAGCAATGGGATAGTCTCCCCCTTTTTGATTGTTGTGGATCGGGAGGAGGGGGATTGTCGCTATTCAATGTTTCCACTGCTATGGTTTTTGTCCTGGCTTCTCTGGGAGTACCGGTAATCAAGCATGGGAATAAGGGGATAACAAAAATCTCAGGCAGTGCGGACGTTCTGGAAAAGCTGGGGATAGCCTATAGGCTTTCTCCAGATGGGGTAGATCGGTCAATGAGGGAGATAGGTTTTGCTTTTGTTTATGCGCCCGATTATCATCCTAGCTTTATGCAATTAGCTCCTTTAAGGAAGAAGCTGGGCGAAAAAAAGATACAGACCGTTTTCCATTTCCTTGGGCCATTAATGAATCCTGCTCGACCAATGGTACAGGTAGTCGGCGTGTTTAGAGAAGAGCATGTGGATCTTTTTGACGCGGCCCTTGAAGCTATGGGAATAGAACAGCGGGCCATCGTATACGGGCTAGATGAGCAATCGAATCCTTTAGGAGAACTAGGTGTCGAAGGATTAGGGAAAGCCGCAGGCATAGCTTTAGAAGCAATACGGCCTTTGCTGAAAAAACATGCTCTCAAAAAGGGGTATGCTTGTGGATCGATGGCCGAAGCACTGGTGCATTCTCCTCTAGAAAGTGCCCAAAAAATCGAAGCGATTTTCAGAGCAACCCTAAAAGGGTATGCCAGAGGACTGGTGGTAGCAAATTGTCTGGTAGGCCTCTTACAGTGGGGATGGAAAAGAAAAGTGGAAGATGCTCTAGAGGCTATTGAGGAAGCGATCGATTCAGGCAAAGTCTATAGAAAATTGCAAGAAGCAAGGCATTTTGCCCTTGTGTGGCAGAGAGCCTCTTCTTCTTCTTAAAATATTCAAAGAAGAAGGAGTGAATTTTTTATCGAGAATCTTAAAAAAAGAGCCTATCTTTTCTTTTAGCTTGTGGCAAAGCCTCAGAATGTAAAACAGGAAGAACTCCGATGAATTTTTTCCCCTTTGATTCTCAACGCTTGTCTAGGACGCTTTTTTCTTCCTATGCTTGCTTAGGGCGGCAGCAGAAAGGAAAGCTTGTTTTGGGCCTCTGCTTTTTTTTCTTTCTTAGTTCCGGATGGTCCCAAAACAAAATCCCTTATCGGGCCGAAGATGAACCCACGGTGCTTGTGGTGCAAAAGGTGATGCCTGCCGTAGTCAATATCAGCTCAGAAAGAATCATACAGAAAAGAGTACAGGATCCTTTTGATCTTTTCTTTGGCAGGTATTATAGCTATAAGGAAAGAGTCAAGAGTTTGGGCTCTGGTGTTTTGGTCAGTGCCGAAGGCTACATCATTACCTGTGCGCATGTAGTGGAAAGGTCCATCGAGCGCAAAGTCCAAGTGACTCTAAACGAAAAAAAATCCGCTGTGGAAGGCAAAGTGTTAATCATTGATCCTGCTGTGGATCTAGCTCTTTTAAAAATCGAATCTAAAACTGCCCTTCCTTTTCTTGATATTCAGAGTAGCTCCCCCACGCTGCTTGGTCAAACGGTTATCGTTCTGGGCAATCCAGTGGGCTATCAGAATAGTGTTTCCAAAGGAATCCTCAGCGCGATGGACCGGACGATTGAAACCGATGAGGGTAGGATCGAGGGACTCCTACAAACGGATGCCGCGATCAATCCCGGCAATAGTGGCGGTCCGATTGTGGATATTTCAGGTAAGTTTGTGGGTATCAGTTCTGCTAAGTTTGCTGGAGAAGCGATAGAAGGGATAGGATTTGCTATTCCTGCTAAAAAAGTGAATATTTTTTATCAAGAGGCATTGTCCGAAATAAAAAACGGAACCCCCTCTCAAAAAACAGTAACAATTGAGCAAATATTAGCTAAGAAATTTGGGTTGCATGTCCAAGAGATAAACAGGGAGTTAGCAGAAGCTTTCCATGTGCAGGAGGGAATGGGTTTGCTCATTTCTGATGTAGAACCCAATAGCCCTGCAGCCAAAGCGGGAATCAAATCTGGAATGATCCTTCTAGCAATTGGCAACCGTAGAGTCGATGAATTGGAGTCCTATCCTATGCTGCTCAAGGATATTAAAAGTGGTGAAGGAGTATTAATGACTATTATGGTGGTTCGGGAAAGCCAAGGGTTTTTCCTCAGTCAAACCTCTACGGTGCAAGTATTTTCTAGATAAGATTTTTTGCTATTAGCTAACGAAGAGAAAAGCGTGTATTTTTTTCTAGATTATTTTACACATAAAATAAAAAAAGAGTTTTTTCTCTATTCAAGATTGGAATAGAAAGAAGTGATATGATAAAGCAATTGCTGCAAAAGGTATTTGGCTCAAAAAACGAAAGAGAGCTAAGTAGGCTTTGGCCTATTGTCCATAGAATCAACGAGCTAGAAAAGGATCTTTTTTCCCTTTCTGATGAGGCGCTGTCCAATAAGACTTTTGAATTTAAAAAACGGCTGAACGAAGGGGAAAGCCTTGATGATCTACTTCCCGAAGCTTTTGCTGTGGTAAAACATGTCTGCCGCAGGTTTAAGGAAAGCGGCAAAGTGATCATTGTTCGCGGTCATCCAGTGGTTTGGGACATGGTCCCTTTTGATGTCCAGCTTTTAGGGGGCATTGTCCTGCATATGGGCAAGATTGCTGAAATGGCCACCGGCGAAGGGAAAACTTTGGTTGCCACTCTGCCTGTTTATTTAAATGCATTGCTTGGTCAAGGGGTGCATGTGGTAACCGTCAATGATTATTTGGCAGCTAGAGACAGTGAATGGATGGGGGAGATTTATCGGTTTTTGAATCTAACGGTGGGCTGCCTCCAACAAGGACAGTCTTATGAGGAACGCAGAGCGCAGTACGCCTGTGATGTTACCTATGGGACCAACAGTGAGTTTGGCTTTGATTATCTTAGGGATAACAGCATCGTGACGCAAAAAGAGGAGAAAGTTCAAAGAGGTCATTTTTATGCGATTATCGATGAAGTGGACAGTATCCTCATTGATGAAGCCCGTACGCCATTGATCATTTCTGGTCCTGCCACCGTTGGAGCTACTCAGGAATATAGTCGCTACAAACCTCAAGTCAGCCGGCTTGTTCAGCAACAAGTGATCGAATGCGCACGCATGGCCGAGGACGTCCAAGGGTTGCTTAAGGATAAGGCAGCCAATAAAGAAAAAATCGGTCGACTTCTCTTCAAAATAAAGCTGGGTATGCCCAGGAATAAACAACTAATGAAATTCTTGGAAGACCCAGAGATTAGAAGGTATATGGATGATGCCGAGCTTTCTCTTTACCAGGATTCGCGTAGAACTGAGTTATATGCCATAAAAGAAGAACTCCTTTTTTCTATTGATGAGAAAAACAACGAGGTAGACATCAGTGAAAGGGGAAGAAAGTTTTTAAATCCAACCGATCCCGATTATTTTGCTCCTCCAGATCTAGCTGCTCTCTTCGATCAGTTAGACAAAAATCCTGGATTGGATATTCAGCAGAAAGAAAAAATTCGGTTACAAGCCCAACAAAAATATGAAGAAGCAACCGAAAGGATCCATTGCGTTTCCCAGTTGCTAAGAGCCTACTGCCTGTATGAAAAGGATGTCCATTACGTGATTCAGGACAATAAAGTTGTCATTGTCGATGAGTTTACAGGGAGGCTTATGCCTGGAAGACGATGGAGCGAGGGGTTGCATCAGGCCATAGAAGCCAAAGAAGGGGTGCAAATTGATCGAGAAACGCAGACCTTGGCGACCATAACCATACAAAATTATTTTAGGCTTTATAAGAAACTGGCTGGAATGACAGGCACCGCTGAGACAGAGGCCAATGAGTTTCATGATATATATAAGCTAGATGTGGTGGTTATTCCGACGAACAAACCCTGCCGTAGAATAGATTATGAAGATACCATTTTTAAGACGCGCCGGGCGAAGTACCAAAATATAGTCCAGAAGATAAAAGAACTGCATGCTAAGGGACAACCTGTGCTGGTAGGCACGATTTCCGTTGAAGCTTCCGAACTGTTGAGTCGAATGCTAAAAAGAGAAAACATACCGCATAACGTTCTCAATGCCAAACATCATCAACAGGAAGCTGAAATTATTGCGCGTGCGGGCTTACGGGGAGCGGTGACGATTGCGACGAATATGGCAGGAAGAGGCACGGACATTAAGCTAGGTGAAGGGGTTGCGGAGCTGGGGGGACTCTATGTTTTGGGAACAGAAAGGCATGAGGCTAGGCGGATCGATCTCCAGTTGCGAGGTCGATGCGCCAGACAAGGGGATCCAGGGATCTCAAAATTTTATATTTCTCTAGAAGATGATCTGATGCGGAATTTTGGGGATTCTAGGAAAATTGCTTCTCTTTTGACTAGTATGGGAATGAAGGAGGATGAGGAATTAGAGCATCCATGGCTGACTAAAGCAGTAGCGGCTGCTCAGAAAAGGGTAGAACAAAGAAATTACATGATTCGCAAACACACCCTGCAGTATGATGACGTGCTGAATCTGCAAAGAGAAGTGGTTTATGGGTACCGCAATGAAATCCTTGAAACGGATAATCCCCGAGAAGAAATTTTTTCAGCGGTTCAGGAAGTGATCGAAAAGGAGGTCAAAAACCGGATTAGTAGTGGAGAGCGTCCAGATTTTGTGGGGCTTGCCCATTGGGTCAATCAGATGTTCCCGGTTGTGGTGAGGCCGGAAGAAATCGAAAAGTTGGGGACTGAGAAAGAGCTAAGCGACTATCTTTTAGATAAGGTCAGGAAAGCTTATGAATTAAAGATTAAATTTGAGAAGAGTGATGAGTTGATTTCTCTGGAAAGATACATTGTCCTTTCGGCTATTGACAAGCTGTGGCAGGAGCATCTCTACTCAATGGACGGCCTTCGAGGCAGCATTGGATTAAGAGCCTATGGGCAGAAAGATCCTTTGATTGAATACAAACAGGAAGCTTATCTTCTTTTTGAGGATCTTATGGATCGAATCAAAAAAGAAATAGTCCATAATCTATTCAGATCGGCTTCTAGTGTTGTCGCTTTTGAACAATTTCTTTCTTCTTTAACGCGCAGCGAGCATACCGATCAGCTGCCGGCGGCAGTTTCTCCTGTTGCCCACGAAGAGGAAGAAGAGGGGGGAGAAGAAAAAAAGGCAGCGAAAGTAAGCTTGCCTATAAGAAGAGCTGGGCCAAAAATGGGAAGGAATGACCCCTGTCCATTGGATCCAAGGAAAAAATTTAAAAATTGTTGTGGTGCCCAAGGAGCCAAATGCTGTTTAAAGATAGCTATGGAATATCCCTATTCAGAAGAAGGGCATCGAGAGGCTAAGAAATGAGCTTCGATGAGCCCAGAATAGTTACTTTTGATGAGAATTGAATTGATCAATACGGGGACGGAAATCCTATTGGGATATAAGCCCAATACGCATCTAGAATTTCTAGCCAATCAACTCTTTTTCCTTGATAGAAAAATTGCTTTACAACAGACCGTGGGGGATGAGGAGGAGCTAAAAGAAGTGATTAAAACTTCTTTTGCTCGTTCCACCGTTACGATTGTTACAGGGGGCTTAGGACCAACATCGGATGATTTGACAAGGGAGGCAGCGGCAGCAGCCCTTAATCTTCCCTTGGTTTTTTATCCAGAAGTTTCGAAAAAGGTGCAATCCCTCTATGAAGCCCAAGGGATTCAAGCTCCTGAATGGGCAGTACAAAAACAGTCATTTTTCCCTGAAAACTCTCTTATTTTGGAAAATCCTTATGGTACGGCTTGTGGAGCTATCATTGAAAAAGAAGGCCATTACTTGATCTTGCTTCCAGGACCGCCAAGGGAACTCGAACCGATGTGGAAAAAAAGCGTCATTCCCTGGTGGAAAGCCCATTTTCATTCTGAAAAAACCACCCGATTAGTTTGCCGAATCATCGGAGTACCCGAATCGGTCATACAGGAAAAAATAGAATCGAAATTGAAGTTGGCGGGTATAGAGGAAATAGGGTATTGTGAAAGCCCCGGAGAAGTCTCTCTAAGATTGCTTTTCAAAGACCCCGATGCTATAGAGAAGATCGCTCAGCTTCTGATCGAAGCCTTCGGCGATGATTTGTATACTCTAGAAGACCAAACGCTCGAAGAGGTCGTTATTAAAAGTGCTGCGGCAAGGAATTTGAAAATTGCTACCGCTGAATCCTGCACGGGAGGCTTGATAAGCAACAGGCTTACCGACGTGCCTGGAAGCTCAGCCGTCTTTACCTATGGCTGGGTGACCTATTCGAACGAAGCGAAAATCTCTCAATTGAAAGTCAACAGCCATCTCTTTTCTTCGGTTGGTGCCGTTAGCAGGGAAGTCGCAGAAGCTATGGCATTGGGTGCTTTGGAAGCAAGTGGTGCAGATATATCCCTTGCTGTCACTGGCATTGCTGGACCTCAAGGTGGCACTCCAGAAAAGCCTGTGGGGCTTGTTTGGTTGGCCATCGGGAGAAAAGGAAAACCGATAAAATCCTATGAACGATTTTTCCCTTCCGATAGACTAACTTTTAAACGACTTGTATCCCAATTTGGTATAGATCTATTAAGACGATCTATTCTCGACAAAAATTTGCCTAAATGTTAAGAAAATTAAATGTTGCATTAATCTATTTTTTGTTAATTTTATAACCGTGGCAGCTGTCATTCTAAATATTTTTCGGATACAATTTCCAGATGTAGCGAAAGCCGATCCCGATGGACTTGTCGCAGTGGGTGGGGATTTATCGATTTCTAGGCTGCTAGCGGGGTATCGTTCTGGTATATTTCCCTGGACCGATCGCCCATTGACCTGGTGGTCTCCTGATCCAAGAGCGATATTCGATATTGCTTCTTTTAAGCCTCCTAGACGCCTAGCACAAAAAATAAGGCAAGGGCAATTTCAATTTACTATCAACCAATGTTTTAGCGAGGTGATTCAAAATTGCGCAAAGCCAGCCCCTGGCAGAGAACATACCTGGATCAGCCCACGGTTTATAAAAGCCTATACCGATTTGCATCGCTATGGGTATGCGCATAGTGTGGAAGTTTGGTACAAAGGGATGCTAGCGGGAGGCCTCTATGGCGTTTCGATTGGTGGGTTTTTTGCTGGAGAATCGATGTTCCATAGGGTGACTGATGCGTCGAAAGCGGCTCTAGCTTTCACCATTGCCCATCTAAGAGAAAGAGGTTTTGTGCTATTTGATACACAGGTTGCTACGCCGGTAACCCGACTTATGGGTGCTGTGGATATTCCGCGTAGTGAGTATCTTCAAAGGCTTTCTCAAGCTTTAAAAGTTCCGACTAGCTTCGTCTAAAAATCTAAAAATTTTAGGGAAAAACTTTTTCTTGTCATTGTCTCCAAAAAAGGCAAAAAGTCGAATGTTTCGATTTTTTGACTTTCCTATGAATCAACATGCTAGAGATGGTTTTTTCTTCTTTTCTGGTGTCATTTGCAAAAGGATTTTAACTTTATCCTCTAAAATGCATATTCAGGGGCTAGAGAAAATCCCCTTGAGCGGGGGCTGTCTGCTTGTTTCTAATCATATCAGTCATTTTGATCCCATCATCTTAGGCATGAATTCTCCTCGGCCAATCGATTATGTAGCCGATGGGAAACTGTTCAATGATCTCGTTCTTTCTCAGATTTTGACGAACCTGAATGTCATTCCAGTAGATAGAGAGCGGATGGATCCGAAAGCCGCAAAGTCAATAGTCAGTCGACTCAAAGCGGGTCGATTGGTTGGATTATTCCCAGAAAGAGGGATCAGGCATGGTAAAAATTCCATTTTGCTGGGAGCGAAACTTTCGTTGAGCCCAGCCGTTCTTTGCCAATTGTCCCAGTGCCCAATCTTGCCTACGGTCATTGTCGGCTCTGATCTTCTTTATCAGCCAAAGACCTGGTTTTATAGACCAAGAATATTCGTAAAATTTGGCGAGCTGATTTATCCGGAAGCTTCGGAGAAAAGAGGGGAATTGACCAAAAGAATCCATGAGTATCTCCTTATGCTTTTTTGGCAGCTTGTAAAAGAGTATAATATCGATCCATTTGAATGGCCTTGCTCAGCTCAGCAAAGGTGGAAGGAAAAACCCCGCCGTTTTTGAAAAAAGCAATTCTTTAAGGCTCTGATTTCTCTCCTATCTTCTTGTACTCTCTCTTTCTTTTATTTCCTCTAGCTATTGGAGATTCTCTTAGCGCTTGCATCGATGCTGGTCTTGGATGAAGCTCCAAGGCAAGAAGGCACTGTTTGTTGCTAAGAGTTAAGCAATGAAAGCGCCGTGTCGATCGCTGAGAGATGCGCCTGAACTCTTTTGACAATATCCCATTCGGAGGGGGTCTCGATGGTGTAGATTTTCTTGCAGCCTAATTGAAAATAAAAATAAATGGCTTCTGGATAGCCATTTTTTTCAAACCAACTTTTTTTGACGGGTCTAGAGAGGACCCCCCCATTGTGTTTCCGCCCTTCAATCTTTGGTCGGTTATCAATCGCACAGGTCTTCGAAACTTCCTCTAGGATCTTTTTGCCTAAGCAGAGGTTTGCGGGAGTTTCATAGAGATAGACCCCTTGCGCATCGTAGTCCTCATGTAAAATCAAAGCTAAATCAAAAGGGGCGCGATCTTCTAAGAAGCGCCGGATTTCTTTGATAGGGGATAGATCAACTTTGTGAAAAGCCCTGTTAAGATCGATTCCCTGCTCGTTTAGTCGACTGTTATGTTTCAGTCCCCAGGGATTAATAAGAGGAATCACAGTAAATTGGTAATTGTAAGAAGCCGATGAAAGATTTTCCAACCATTCAATAAGAGCTAAAACACCAGCTGGTTCATCTCCATGGATGCCTGCAGAAAGATAGACATGTTTGGCAGAGGGGCTAGGTGCCGAAGAAAAAAGAGCTGTGATTGAGTAGTTGCTAACGGTAGCAAGGTGCTTTTTTTTCCAGCCCAGTTTCTTGCTTAGGCTTGTAATTTTTTTCTGAACCCACAGTGGATCATGAAACGGTACTGTCATAACTAGAGAATATTTTGAAGAGCTAACATCTTTAATAACAATTTTTTATTCAATTCGATAATCATTAAAATATATAATAGAAATGGAGTCTATGGATTTATAGCCAGACCTCAGAAGCTATTGGCTTTTTTTTAAGGAGGATAGCTCACCCTGTTTGCTGACCGAATGCGGCCGCCGCAAGCCCCTTGCTTCAGACATGGGGAGGTTCAGTAGTAATTGAGCTAGGTGGCTAAAAAACTGTGGCATCTATCTAGCTTACAGCTACTCCGAAATAGTGCTCTATTGTGCTCGAAGCACACACTTTCTATTTTTTTTTGTTATTTTAGCTTCCTTAGAGATACAATCAATTCGAAAACGAAAAAGACAGAGCATCCATTCCATCCTCTACCAAACCATTAGGAATATTCCTCTTTGGCTCTTTCCCATAGCTTGTCCAGTTCTTCAGGGGAAACTGGATTAGCTTTGTCTTTGAGTTCTTTTTCGACAAACCGACATCTTTTTTCAAAAGTCAACAAGGAGGCTTTAATAGCTTCTTCTGGATCGATCCCAAGCAATCTTGTAAAATTGATTGCTGAAAAAATAAGATCGCCAATTTCTTTTTTGATCTTTTCTAGGTCCTTTTCCTTGTAGGCGTCTTTGATTTCTTGGAGTTCTTCTTCCATTTTCAAAAGGGGACCTTCTGGACTGGTCCAATCCAGATGCATTTTGGAAGCCCTGGATTGGAGTTTTATGGCTTTAAGGAGGGGTGGCAGTAGGGATGGAATACCGTCGAATAAGCTTTCTCTATGCGGTTTTTCTACTTTCTTAATTTTTTCCCAATGCTTATGGACCTCGTCGGTAGTGGTGGCTGATTCGGTACCGAATACATGAGGATGACGGCGTATTAGCTTGGTGCAAAGAGCATCTAAAACTTCCAAGAAAGAAAAGTTTCCCTCTTCTTGAGCTATTTGTGCATGGAAAAAGACATGAAGAAGAATGTCTCCAAGTTCTTCCTTCATTGATGCCATATCTTCAGAGTCAATGGCTTCAATCAGCTCATAACATTCCTCAATGAGTTTTGCTTTCAAACTCTTGTGGGTCTGTTCCCTATCCCAGGGACAGCCTTGGGGCGATCTCAAAATGGTCATAATAGAAAGGATTCGGAGTAAGGGGTCTTGGGGCAGAGAGTCGTATGGATTCATAGGTGGCTTAAAAAAAGAGAAAAGCAACATTATAATACAAAAGCAAAGTCTTTCAAACAACAGTTTATCTTTAGGGAGAAAAGGAATTGCGGATAACCTGAATTTTCCTACTGTCCGCTATACCAAGACCATATTCTTCAGCCGTTTGAATGTAATGGGAATAAGGACTCAGTGGAGGAATTCTTGCCGAACTCCTCCAGGAGTCCATTTGCGGAAGCACGATAGAATCAATAGCAACAGGATCCGTACTCAAATAGATACTGCCAGTCACTACCGCATATTCTGGGCTGAACTGTGGACCTCCAGCATATCCGGCAATCAATGCATCCATAACATGGAGGATGACCTTTTTCCTGACTATAGGTTGATCGAGGATTTCAGCGATGGCTGGATCGCCCCATACCCCTTCTCCCTGGAACCGCCGCGTATTATCGACCATTCCTAGAGCAAGCGAAGCAAGACAACCATTAAGTCCGATGTTGGGATTGTCACAAAACACAGGCACGTTGATAATTTTTGAGCAGATCTGTGTGACAATTTTCGCATAGAAGGATTTGTTACTTACCCGTCTTTCGAGGCTGCTGACTGGGACTCCTTTTTCGTACAATTTGGCAACGTTCTCTTCTGAGTTCGAAGCCTCTTTCTTTTCAAATGGCGAAGGCTTGAGTCCTTGAAAGAGCATATCTCCCCAGATGAGTTTGCCTAAAATTTCGTTGACATAAAAAACCTTTGGATCGAATCCGGTTTGGGGAATCACCGATTTGACCAGATAGCGGCTATCTTCGGTAAGCGGTAGATAGTTCGCGTTATAAAGATCATCTTCGTATTTATCCCAAACGATGATATGCTGGGCAGGAACCCCTGCTTCCATAAGACTTTCTGCTATGGCATTGACCAACGCTTTTCTTGTGGACATAACGGTCCCTCCTGATGCGTTGATCTTTATGCCCACTACATCCTTTGAGCTGACATGAAAAAAGCTTGACCAGGCCTCTCGGCTTGATGATTTCTGAGTGTAGGTTTTCAGAGCGGATTGAAACATTGCTTTAACTATTGAAAAATTAGCTTCATAGCCTACGACCGAAGCAGGATTTTCAACGATAAGAACACGGTGTTTTTCGGTCGTTTGAGCCCAAAGAGCAGCTAACAAAAGGCAAAACTCAAGCAGTAAAACCCAAAAAGTAAGCATTTTAGAAAAGTCCAATTTTTAATTCGGTTTTTCTTCATAATAGCGTAAAATAGTTTGACACGAAAGCATAGGGTCATCATCCAACTTTGCGATGGATACAATCGGCTTCAAAGAATTTGTGGAAAGGGTACGCAGGGCTAATGACATCGTTGAGGTCGTGAGTGAATATGTGGTCTTAAAAAAAGCCGGTTCCAAGTTTAAGTCCCTTAGTCCATTTAAAAAAGAAAAAACGCCTTCTTTCTTTGTTGATCCGCAAAAACAACTCTTTAAATGCTTCAGCAGTGGGTATGGGGGGACTGTTTTTGATTTTATCATGTATTATGAAAAGCTCGACTTTTTAGGGGCATTGAAATATTTAGCCCAAAGAGCGGGAATTGCCTTTCCTTCTTCCTTTCGGTCTTCGGAGAAGGCAGAAAAGCTTTCTATTCAGCAAAGGTTATGGGATCTCCACAGAGCTGTTGCCGAATATTGGACCAAAATACTACTCGAAGAGCCAGAAGGGGAAGTGGGAAGAGCCTATCTGAAAGAAAGGGGGATAGATCTAGAGACAGCTAAAACCTTTGGCCTCGGCTATGCCCCAGCCCTCTGGGATGGATTGCTTAGATGGGCTGCAGAGAAAAGTGGGTTTCTTGAACTCTTAGAACCCGCTGGTCTTGTCGTCCGGGCTGAAAATTCAAAAATATATGATCGGTTCCGTGGGAGACTCATCTTCAGGATCGCTGATGAAACTGGAAAAATTGTGGGTTTCAGTGGCAGGCTTATAGGAACGGATCAGGGTCCTAAATATTTGAATTCTCCTGAAAGTCTGATTTTTTCGAAAGGGAAAATTCTCTACGGGCTCAATGTGGCAAAAAAAGCGATCGTAGAGTCTGACAAAGCGATTTTGTGCGAAGGCCATATCGATTTGATCCGACTGCATGCCTCGGGATTTCCCACGGCTGTTGCCACGCAAGGTACAGCCTTAACGGATCACCAAGCTGCCCTTTTGAAAAGGTTTTGTTCTGAAGTAATAGTTGCCTATGATGGGGATAGGGCTGGGGAGGATGCGGCAGTCAGAGCACTGGATATCCTTTTGGAGGAAGGTTTTGAAGTAAAAGTAGCGCAGCTTCCAAGTGGCGAGGACCCAGATAGCCTCATTGCAAAAGGCGGCCGAGCCGCTTTCGAACAGATCCTTGCCACCGCTCTGCCTTATCCTTCTTTCGTTTTAAATAAGGCTTCTATAGAGTATTGCCCACAGACTGCTATAGGAAAAAGCAAAATTGCTGAAAAGATGGCTAGACTCATTGTCAAAATCAATGATCCCATACGCAGGCATGTTGCTTGTCTAGAAGTTGCCGCGCGGATTGGGGTCAGTGTGGAAGCCTTTGAAAAGAAAATTGAACAGACGCTACTTACTAAACGGGATAACCAGGAAGCAGTCGAAGAGGAGAGGTGGGCAAAAGACAGTATCAGCCCAGCTGTTTCAGAAACGATCTGGTTTTTAATCGAAAATCCCGAGTATATGCCCCGGTTCAAAGAAGCTCTGCCTCAGGAGGCATTGAAGGAGATTCCTGGAGGAGAGCTATTGGCAAAACTTTACAGAGTGGATGCTCTAAGAGAGCTCAATGGAACAACCCATTTTTTGGAAATGCTTTCTCAAGAAGAAAGGGAAAGGGTTGTTTCTTTTTTGTTTGAGCTACAGCAGGAACCACAGGGGGATTATTCTAAAGAAGAACATTTTTTGATGCTCAAAGAGCGGCTCTCTTCATTATGGTGTCAGCACCGAATAGAAAAAATAAGGCTACAAATCGCTTCCGAAAAACTATCTTCAGAAGAAATTTCAGCAAAATTAAAGGAGATTGTTGACTTAAGAAAAAAGCTTCTATAATTTAACTACTCGTTGTCAAAACATGTCCAAAGACTGATTCCAAAAGCTCTTCTCTATGAAAAAGAAATCGAGAAAAACCAATGATGTTGTCTCTCTATCTTCATGCTGCTCAATGAATAATGGATCATCTGATCCTTCCCACGATTCGGAGGGGAGGTACAAACGGGAGGAGGGGGGTGAAAAATGCCAGGATGGTTCTCCAGGAAATTGTCCGACTGACAAACAATGCTCTACGAAACTACTCGTTTTAGAAGACCGTCAGATTGCCTCGAGGCTAGCTAAAATTTGGGAAGAGTATCCAGACAGGCAGGAAAAGCTTCGGTCTTTGATTAAACTAGCCAAGGAACAGACTTATCTCACCTACGATGATATTAACGAAGCTCTTTCCGATAGCATTAACAATCCGGAAGAAATCGATGCCGTCCTCGACTTTTTAAGGACTCTAGAGATTGAAATTATAGACAGCTCAGATGTGGATAATGCCAAATCGGCGGTAGTGGCTGACATAGAGGAAAGCGAAGGAAGAGAAGCGAAATTGGACATCGTCGATGATCCGGTTCGAATGTATTTGAAGCAGATGGGGCAGGTGCCTCTTTTGACGAGAGAACAGGAGGTGGAAATTTCCAAAAAAATCGAGCAGTCTGAAGCAAATGTCAAGAGTTGTTTGCATAGCTTCCATTTTATTGCCAAAGAATATTTAAAATTGGCGAAGAAATTGGGTCAGGGTAAAGAAAGGTTTGATCGGGTCATTCAGGATAAACATGTGGAGTGTCGCGAAGAGTATTTGAAGAAGTTGCCCGAACTGATTGAACGGCTGGAATTTTATATAGCTAAAATAGAAGAATTGTATCCAAAGATAGCAAAGCTTGCGGAGAAATCCAAAGAAAGAAAGAACTTGGAAAAAGAGTTCCAAAGAGCTAAGAGTTGCCTTGAGAAAATTTTTGAAAAGCTGTATTTCAAGCAGAAAGTCATCGAGGATTTCGTACAAGTCAGCGAATCCTATTATCAAGAAGTACTCAAGTTAGAAAAAGAAAAGGAGGCTTTAGAAAAAAGTGAATTGGATCCTGAAGCAAAAGAAAAAAAATGTAAGCAACTCAGCTTGAAGTTTGAGCAATTAGAACATCAAATACATCTGCCAGTTGATCTTTTCAAAAATAAGCATGAAGAATTAAAACAATGGCTTAACGAGGCTCTAAAGGCGAAAAGTTGCATGGTTGAAGCGAACTTGCGACTAGTCATTTCTATAGCCAAAAAATACAGTAACAGAGGCCTTTCTTTCTTGGATTTAATCCAGGAGGGAAATATGGGCCTTATGAAAGCGGTTGAAAAATTTGAATACCGCAGGGGCTATAAATTTTCGACTTATGCGACATGGTGGATTCGGCAGGCGATCACTCGGAGTATTGCTGATCAGGCTCGGACGATTCGTATTCCTGTGCACATGATCGAAACGATCAATAAATTGATGCGCGTTCAAAAACAATTAATTCAGGAGCTTGGAAGAGAACCTACCCCTGAAGAAATTGCTGAAGAAACGCAGATGAGCGTGGATAGAATCCGAGCTATCATCAAAATGGCACAACATCCCATTTCCCTTCAAGCTCAAGTGGGAGAAAGCGAAGATACGACCTTTGGAGATTTTATAGAAGATAAAGCTGCTGAAAATCCCTCCGAGATGACTGGCTATTCTCTTTTGAGAGAAAAGATTAGAGATGTGCTCCATACCCTTGCAGAGCGCGAAAGAACGGTTATCGAACAACGCTTTGGGTTGCTCGATGGCTATCCTCGAACCCTTGAGGAGGTAGGCAAACAGTTTCGAGTAACACGGGAAAGGATCCGGCAGATTGAAGCCAAAGCCCTTCGGAAAATGCGTCATCCAACGAGATTACGTCATTTGAAAGGCTTTCTTGAAATCGATCAACTTTTTTAAGCCTTTTAAGAAAATCATTGTTTATAGGAAAAAGATGGGCTTTGAAGGATGTAACAGGCAGTTTCCTTCTGGATAATGAAGGATTTGGAGCGGAGGCTTACCAAAAATCCAACGTTGAAGCGATACCGTTGGGATCAAAGACAGGAAAAGAGATAGAACGCTGAAGAAGCCTCAATTGGTCTAGGTCCTGGCGTCGTACCGGATGGGTACGACACTCCCATGCGGCCGTCTCACCTTGCGGTCTTTATTCAGACGGTTCAAGGCGGACTTGATAGCCTCCGTTGCACGCACACTCTAGCAGAAATCACAAGCCCGGAAGGCATATCCGGATGCTCCGTACGGAGTCTCCAGTACGTCTCGTGATGCAATTTCACACCGTTCTTGCAACGCTTCTGTCAGCCAACAGCGCAGACAGCGTTGAAACAATCAGTGTACTCAGGGAGTATGCGCAAGAGGATTTGAGCCTGTTTGGTTGTAGGTTGTAGAAACAATCGGATTGTCCTCCTCATACTTCACATACTATCCTATTTTGCGAAGCGTGAGTAGCGCCGCTCCTCCCCATGCCTAAAGGAAGGGGTCGTGCGCAACGCTGTTGGCTGATGACGATTGCTCCAACGGGTTAGACCCATCCCCTACGAGACTATCCGTGTCGGCTTGAAGGAGGATAGGTCAAAAGTACAAAGCGGAGGGAAAAGAATGTGTCGTTGTTGGCATCGATCCTCACACTACACCTCACAAATGTGCTCGTGTTGTGGGGATGCCCATTGATACAATCGCCAAACACAATCAGGTTTTGTGTGCCGAAATTGCGGCTTCGAACTGAACGCCAAGCTAAAGGCGGCTTGGAACATTACTCGGAAATACCTTGCCGGAGGAGGCGGCATGTCCACTTCCGGCGGGCTGCTGTCAGCCAGCCTATCGTGTCAGCCGTAAGGCTAGGCGCAAGCCTCGCCCTTTAGGGCTGGGGTAGCTGACCACTGGCAGAACTTCATAGTTTGTAAAAATAAAGAATAATTTCCTTATGTGCTTTTGATTTCCTAAAAATCCTGTTCGATCTAGAAGAGAAATGCTAAAATAATAGAATAAAGGAGAATTAGATTTATGGCAAATAGAGTTGAGGATAAATCGCCATTTAAAGATAAAAGTTTAGAGCTTGCGATTCAATCCATTGCAAAAGAGTTTGGAGATGGATCGATCTTACGATTAGGAGATGATCGCTCAAAGCTTAAGATAGAAACGATCCCCACAGGTTGTTTAGCCATCGATAGGGCTCTTGGCGTAGGTGGCTTTCCTAGAGGCAGAATCATAGAAATTTATGGTCCAGAATCTTCTGGTAAAACAACACTTGCCCTAACGGTCATTGCGCAAGCTCAAAAAATGGGAGGAGTCGGAGTGATTATCGATGTCGAACATGCTCTAGATCCACATTATTGCCGGAAATTAGGAGTGAACATGAACGAATTGCTTATTTCTCAGCCTGATTCGGGTGAAGAAGCTTTGACAATCGCTGAAACGCTCATTCGCTCTAATGCTGTGGATGTGATTGTGATTGATTCAGTGGCTGCTTTGACCCCTAGAGCTGAAATAGAAGGTCAAATGGGAGATGCTGTGGTGGGAGCGCAAGCCAGACTCATGAGTAGTGCCCTTAGGAAACTGACGGCGCAGATTAGCAAGGCCAAAACCGTTTGCATTTTTACCAACCAGCTTAGAGACAAAATAGGAGTGATGTTCGGTAATCCCGAGACAACCCCTGGAGGTAAGGCATTAAAGTTTTATGCTTCGGTCAGAATTGACATTAGAAAGTTGGCTCAATTAAAGGGACCGGATGGGACGGTTTATGGGAATAGAACGAAGCTTAAGGTCGTTAAGAATAAGGTTGCCCCTCCATTTACTGAATGTGAATTTGATATTCTCTATAATGAGGGTATATCTAGGGAAGGGTCGTTGATCGATTTAGCTATTGAAGAGCAGATAGTCGAAAAAAGAGGCTCTTGGATTTATTTTGAAGGAACGCAACTTGGCCAGGGACGGGAATCTGTTGTTAATCTCTTGAAATCAGATCCCGTTCTGTGTGCTAAGTTGGAAGCGGCAACCAGGGAAAAAGTTTTTGGAGCCGATGCTTCTGTCCCCTCGGATAGGTCAACTACTCCCTCCTAAAAGACGGAGCTTGCATCCAGGCTCCACTGCTGCGACTGCGGACTGCTTCCCCTCCAGAGGGCCTCTTCTCTGACTTCCTTGCTCGCTTCGTCTCCGAAGACAGGCTCGATGCACGCCAAGGCCAAGACGGCCTGGCCGGGTGCGGAACCGCTCCTGCGTCGGGCGGCCGTCGAGCTTCAATCAACCTACAAGCGGAGCCGGTCGTCGCCGCCTCTCACGCCCTCCGGGGCATCAGAGCGGGCCGTCTGCCGAAGGGGAACGCTAGCCGCCGATGAAAACGCGCACGTCGTACCGCTTGTCTTCTCAAGCAAGCGGGAGGGGGGCGCGAGGAATCGGCGTGTCTCATCCCCAACCCCCCCTGGCTTTAGCCATGGGGAGGTTCAGAATGGCCTACGTACAGCCTCAATCAGTCGGTCTGGATACTACTAATATGTTCCAATTGTTCTTCTAACCTTTTAATTTTTAGGTCGATAACCTTCTTTTCTTCTTTCCATTGTTCAATTTTTTCTTTCGGGGCTTTAGAAAGAGTCCGTTCGTCGGTTAATCTTTTTTCTAAAAGTAATTGATCTTTTTTTAATTTAGATAGTTCTTTATCAATCCGTTTTTTTTCTGACTCGAAATCGATCAATTCCAAAGGCAGGTATAATTCTCCTATTGGCGTAGAAACCAGTGGCATTTTTGGAGGTCTGACATCGATGGAAAGGATCGAAGTGGCACCAACAAGACCGCAAAGTACAGTTTTTTCAAGATGGGATATTTCTTTGTCTTTCTTAATCAAGAACTTAATTTTTTGGTTGAAGTTAGGACAATATTGAGCCCTGAGATTACGCGCAGCTACGACGGTTTCAAAAATAGCCTGGGCAATAGAGGCAGCATGGGGATCATAGAGCGGTTTTTTTAAGATTTCCTGTAGCTCTTCATTCGGCCAAGGTTCGAGTTGGATAGTGGCATGGCCGAAAGCCATTCTCTGCCAGAGCTCTTCTGTTACAAAAGGAACAAATGGATGGAGCCATCTTAAAAGAACTGACATGGAATAATCGAAGGTTTCCAAAGCTCCCTGATGGGTTTCTTTAGAAACGAAAGTCAATTCCCATTTGGTTGCTTCAATGAATTTCGAACAGAATTCATTCCAAACAAATTCATAAAGAATGATGGCTGCCTGGTTAAATTCAAAGGCCTCAAAGGCTTCTTTTAGGAGAATAGAGGTTTGAGCCAGTTTTCTCAAGATATCTTGAGCAAAAGAGGATCTAGGATAATCCCAAGGCCTAGCCTTAGGATTGATGCTTCCAAAACGGATCCGAAACCGACATGCATTCCAGAGTTTGTTGCAGAAATTTCTGCCTTCCTCAATTTGCGATTCCTCAAAACGAATGTCTTGGCCTTGGGGAGCGATACGAAGCAGGCCAAACCGCAGGCCATCGGCTCCGTATTTTTGAATGAGCTCTAGGGGATCAGGTGAATTCCCTAAGGACTTGGACATTTTTCTTCCCAACCGATCTCTAATCAATCCAGTAAAATAGACCTTCCGGAAGGGAATATTTTGGTAAATATCATCCGAAAGACTAGGCTTAAATTCTAATCCAGCGATTACCATTCTGGCAACCCATAGGAAAATGATATCCGGACCAGTTACTAGAACGTTTGTTGGATAAAACTTTTTCCTTGTCTCCTCATCCATCGTTTCATAGGCCCAGAGCCATGAAGAAAACCAGGTATCCAGAGTATCTGGATCTCGTTGCCATTCTACCCCAGGAGATTCCTCTTGGCAGATGTATTGGCCATTTTTCCACCATACGGGGATGGGATGACCCCACCATACTTGTCTTGAAATACACCAGTCTTTAATATTTTTTATCCAATGTTCGTAAACCTTTTCCCAGTAAGCGGGGAAAAAAGTGATGATTTTGTCTTTTACGACTTCGAGAGCCTCTTTTGTCTTTGGATATCTCAAAAACCATTGTTCACTAATCCTTGGTTCAATGACCGCATCGGCTCGTTCGCTGAAACCCACGACATGACTGTAAGGTTGTTGGGATTCGAGAAGACCAAGGGACGATAAAAGTTCGATGGATTTTTTGCGGGCCTCAAACCGGTCTAAGCCATGGAGTGCCGGCAACTCAGGGCAATTGATCTTGCCGTCTGCTGTAAGGATATCCCTGATTGGTAAATGATGCTCGCAGCCAATCTCAAAATCGAGGGTATCATGGGCAGGGGTAATTTTGAGAACTCCAGTCCCGAACTTTGGATCAACCCTAGTATCGGCAATCACAGGTATAGGTTCTTTGGGAAAAGGTCTCAAACAGAACTTCCCGATAAATTGCTGGTAGCGTTGGTCCTCCGGGTGAACGGCCAAAGCTGAGTCAGCTGGAATGGTCTCGGGTCGGGTCGTGGCAACGGTCAAAAAAAGAGAGGGTTGATCCGCTAAAGGATAGCGTACGTAGAAAAGGAAGCCATCTATTTTCTTTGGAATGACTTCTTCGTCCGAAAGAGCCGTTTGCGAGGCTGGACACCAGTTGATCATTCGTTTGCCTCTATAAATTAACCCCTTATGATAAAGTTTTATGAAAGCCCTCGCAACGGCTTTGCTATAAGCAGGATCCATGGTAAAGCGGGTTCTTTCCCAGTCCGCTGAGCAACCAAGTTTTTGGAGCTGTTCAAGGATTCTCTTGGAATGACTCTCTTTCCATTCCCATACAATTTTTAAGAATTCTTCTTTGGATAAGGTCCGTGGATCTGTGTTTTTGGTCTTCAGCAGATATTTTTCAACAGCGACTTGAGTGGCTAAACCGGCGTGATCTAATCCAGGCAGCCAAAGTACCTCGTAGCCTTCCATGCGGGCTTTTCGGGACAAAATATCTTGTATGGTATTGTTTAGGACATGGCCTAGAGTCAGCACGCCTGTAATATTGGGAGGGGGCATGACAATGGAAAAGGAAGGTTTTGAAGAACTCGGGTTGGCATGGAAAATTTTTTGATCAAGCCACTCTCTATACAGACGGTCCTGAATAGCAGCTGGCTCGTAAGCTTTTGGAAATGTCTCTTCGGTATGCATTATTTCAAATTTATCTTTATGGGGAGAAAGAAAAAAAATCTTTCTAGCCTCATGGTTGTCTGTTTCGTTTAATTGTTAAATCAATCATCTGCTCTTGCAAGTTCAAATGAGAAGTTATAGAAAAAGGAAAAAGAGATTGTTTTTTTTGAAAATTTTGTTCTAATAGTGCTTCTAGCTTTATGCCCACCTATTTCATTTGGAATTCCATCTCCGAAGAATTATCTCACCAGATCCTTCTTTGCGCCCACCAGTCTGACAAAAAACTGTATCGACTGCTCTTAGATATGGTTTCAAAAGGATTTGGAATTCGGATCAATAAACTACTGGAAATGCCCAAAACAAAAAGGCATTCCCTGTGCAAAAAAGTCCTGTCGCATCCTAGAAGTGAAACGATGAGTTTTTATCTTCTTTCCCACTGGCTTATAGAAACTCAAAGCCCGATGTTATGTCGTTGGCTTGATATGCTAGGCATAGCTCATGATGAAAAAGGCATTCTTGAGGTGGATCCTGAAGAGCCTCCTTTAGAAACCTTACAAGAAGCTGTCAATACACTTTTTGAGGAATTCCCAAAAGAATATGTTTCTATTTATCTTCAGGGTTTTTATGAGATGGAAGGAGTAAAGTGGAAAAATCTTGGATCTTTAATAGCAACCGATCCACGGTTTAAAATAGGAACCTACCAACCAGTGACTTGATTGCCTATGAGCCAGATCGACAAGCAGAGTGGGGGAGAAAAAGAGATGCGATTTGAAGAAGCGTTCAAAAGACTCCAAGAGATCGTCAATAGCCTCGAATCTGGTCAAATGCCTTTAGAAGATCTCTTGCAGAAATACGAAGAGGGCAGAAGGTTATTAAAGATCTGTGATGAGAAGCTCAACGAAGCTGAACAAAGGATCATCGTATTGTCCGCTAAAGAAGAGAATAGTTGTGGAGCCAAGGAGAACTAAAGGAGCAGTTTTTTCAAGATGGAGGAACTATGGATAGACTCTTAGACCAAATAGACAGTCCTTCGGATCTAAAAAAAATTCCCATTCCTGAATTGCCTAAACTGGCCGAAGAGATCCGACAGGAAATGATCACCGTGCTATCTAAAAACGGAGGGCATCTTGGACCAAATCTTGGAGTGGTGGAACTGACCCTCGCCTTGCATTACGTTTTTGATGTTCCCAAGGATAATTTTGTATTTGATGTTAGCCATCAAGCCTATGTCCATAAAATTCTGACAGGTAGGAAAAATAGGTTCCATACGATTCGACAACCAGGAGGGATTTCGGGGTTCATGTGTCGAGAAGAAAGTGAATATGACTGTTATGGGGCAGGGCATGCGGGAACGGCCCTATCGGCTGCCCTTGGAATGGCTGTAGGAAGGGATCGGAGAGGGGGCAAAGAGCACGTCATTGCTCTCTGTGGTGATGCCGCCTTTACTTGCGGCATTACCTTTGAAGCATTGAATAACATTGCCTCAACAACACAAAGACTCATTGTCATTCTTAATGACAATGAATGGTCGATTGATAAGAATGTGGGGGCAATAGCGAGTTATTTTAACAAGATCGTTACCAATCCTGCCTATTCCTATTTGCGTGATCGAGTGGAAAAGGTGCTAGAAAAATGGCCAGGCAAAAATGTTCTTAAAGTCGCCAGGAAAGCTGAAGAGGCCTTTAAAAGTCTTCTCTGGCCAAGTGTTATTTTTGAAGAATTGGGGCTGACTTATCATGGTCCTATCGATGGACATGATATTCCTAGGTTGATTTCGACTTTTGAATTTCTCAAAAATCAAGAATACCCGGTGTTGCTTCATGTTATCACGCAAAAAGGAAGGGGCTTTCCTCCCGCTTTAGAAAAGCAAAAGAAATTTCATGGTCTAGGGCCTTATAATCCTATTACTGGTGAAACTCCCACAAGCCCAAGAAAAACATTTTCAGAAGTCTTTGCTGAGACAATGATTAAGTTGGCTGAGATGAACAGGAATGTTGTGGCGATCACAGCGGCAATGCCCAATGGGACAGCCCTGGATAAGTTCCAGCCTAAATTTCCGGATAGGTATTTTGATGTGGGTATTGCAGAAGAGCATGCAGTCATTTTTGCTGCTGGTCTTGCCACCAAGGGATTCAAACCTTATTGTGCGATCTATTCAACTTTTCTTCAAAGGGCTTATGATCCTATCATTCATGATGTTTGCTTGCAGAAATTACCAGTAGTCTTCTGCTTGGATCGTGGAGGACTTTCAGGAGATGATGGACCGACCCATCATGGGCTTTTCGATGTAGCCTATTTACGGACCGTACCGAATATTACGATCATGCATCCAAAAGATGAAGATGAACTAGCCGATATGCTTTTTACTGCCATGCATCACCCTGCTCCGGTGGCTATCCGGTATCCAAGGGGGACAGGCAGCGGGGTAGCGGTCAAAGAGCAACCGGAATTGATCCCTATTGGACGGGCTGAGGTCCTTCAACATGGTAGGGAGTTGGCAATCTTTGGACTAGGAGTGATGATAGAAATGGCAAAAGAATTAGCGGCAAGATTTGAAGAGCTTGGTTATTCGGCAGCGGTGATTAACCCAAGGACTGTCAAGCCCTTTGATAGAGGAACGCTTGAGTTTTTCGCTAGACATGTCGAGCTAATTGTAACGATTGAAGATCATGTGCTAGCTGGAGGCTTTGGCTCGCTTGTGCTTGAGGAGCTGCAGCAGCTCGGATTGCGAACCCCTGTAGTTAGAATTGGCTGGCCAGATCAGTTTATTGAACATGGGAAGGTGGATATCCTCAGGAAAAAATATGGAGTAACGGTCGAGAATGCTCTAGAGCAGTCCTTGAAAATTTTAAAGGGATCGAAGGCCGCAGGCCATCTAGAAATTGCTTGAGACTAAAAGGAATGGCGTGGGCATGAAGATCGTCTTGGCTTATTCAGGAGGATTAGATACTTCGGTGATACTTCGATGGCTTATTGAGCAGTATCAGGCGGAGGTTATTGCCTATTGTGCCAATTTAGGTCAGGAAGAAGAACTCATAGGATTAGAGGAAAAGGCACGGAAGCTTGGTGCTTCAAAATGTATTGTGGAAGACCTGACCGAAGAGTTTGTTAGGGATTATGTCTATCCGATGCTTCGAGCAGGAGCCATATACGAAAATCAGTATCTTTTGGGCACAAGTATTGCTAGACCCTTAATTGCTAAAAGACAGGTGGAGGTTGCAAGGAAAGAAGGAGCTGATTCGCTTGCGCATGGAGCTACGGGTAAAGGGAATGATCAGGTCCGTTTCGAGTTGGCTTATGCCGCTTTAGCGCCTGAGTTTAAAGTCATTTCTCCATGGAGAGAATGGAGCTTTCAGGGAAGAGAAGAGCTGATAGCCTACGCTAGAAAACAGGGTATTGAGGTGCCTGTCAGCCGAGAAAAACCTTATTCAATGGACAGGAATATCCTACACATTAGCTATGAAAGCGGTGTTTTAGAAGATCCTTGGCAAGAACCGCCTCAGGACTTGTTTCGGTTAACTAAAAGTCCCGAAGAGGCACCTAATCAACCAGAAGTGGTAGAGTTAGAATTTGAAGAAGGTAACTGTGTGGGGGTCAACGGGGAGAAAAAAAGTCCAGTCGAAATTTTAAAGTCTTTGAATAGCCTTGGAGCAAAGCATGGAATCGGCAGAGTTGACATCGTTGAAAATCGCTTTGTAGGAATAAAATCTAGGGGTGTCTATGAGTGTCCTGGAGGAACGATCCTTTATTTTGGGCATCGGCAGATGGAAACGATCACTCTGGATAGGGAAGTCATGCACCTGCGGGATAGCTTGATTCCAAAATATGCTGAGTTGATTTATAATGGATTTTGGTTTTCTCCAGAAAGATCTTTCCTTCAAGCTGCATTCGATCAAACGCAGCGTTTTGTAACAGGAACTGTTCGGCTGAAACTCTTCAAAGGCCAGCTCTATACGCTTGGGAGGAAAAGTCCCTATTCGCTTTATAACCCAAAGCTGGCAACGATGGAGGCTGATCAAGGTGCCTATGACCCAAAGGATGCCACAGGATTTATCAAGCTTCAGTCTTTGCGGCTTAGGACGGTTGCTCAGTCTCAAAAAGGTCTATTCGGCTAAGGAAGAAGCCATTCTTGATTTCTTTATTCCTAACTGTCATATTTATTTTTGTGCTTAATGAAGCGATCAAAGAAGAAGTCAACGTTACGATTGGGGAAATTTATCTCCCTGGGACATTAGAAATTCCTCCCGGAGCAAGGGGTATCGTTCTTTTTGCCCATGGCAGTGGTAGTAGCCGTTTTAGTCCGAGGAATCAGTTAGTTGCTAAAGTTTTAAGAGAAAAAGGGTCTGGCACCCTTCTTTTTGATCTTTTAACTTCTGATGAAGAAGCCGAAGACGAGTTTAGTGGCATTTACCGGTTTGATATCGGACTTCTAGCTAGAAGGCTGGTAGGAGCTGCTCATTGGTTAAAAACACAAAAACAAACCAGAAATTATCCAATAGGCTTTTTCGGCTCGAGCACAGGAGGAGGAGCTGCTTTAGTCGCTGCCGCCGAGCTTGGAGACAAAATAAAAGCTGTGGTTTCTCGAGGAGGAAGGCCGGATCTAGCCGGTGAATCGCTAAAAAAGGTGAAGTCTCCGACCCTACTCATAGTTGGGAGTCTGGATGAGTTCGTTTTAAGGCTTAATGAACAGGCATTAGAAGCCCTGCAGTGCAAAAAAGAACTGGTGGTTATTCCAGGAGCTTCCCATCTTTTTGAAGAACCAGGAACCCTCGATAAAGTCGCTGCGGTGGCTGCAGATTGGTTTTCTGCTCACTGGCCACACTCCGCTATCCTTTCATGAACTGCTCCTCCCCTAATATCAAACCAGCTGGTTTAGGGATTCTTTTAAAACAGCAACGATTTTCAGAATATCTTCTTCCTTCACGATAAGAGGTGGGCAAACAAGCACGGCTTCCCCTGAAAAGCCATCAGCCATTCCTTGACAAGGATAAAAAAATACTCCAAGTTCCAGCGCTTTTCTTAATAGCCGGTTTAAAAAGCCTTCTTCAGGAGGGAAAGGTTCTTTGGTGATTTTGGATTTTACAAATTCTACTCCCCAAAAAAGGCCTTTGCCACGTATGTCTCCAACAACAGGATGATCCGCTAGTTCGTTTTTTAAGGACTGGCCAAGTAGTTCGCCCATTTTCATTGAGTGATCAATAAGGTTTTCAGCCTCCAAAATATCGATCACTTTTTTTGCAATCGCACAGCTTAGTGGATGGGAAGTATAAGTAAAGAACATGAAATTTTTTGCTATTTTTTCACATCTTTGGACAAGCTCTTCTCTGACAGCAAGCATACCCATGGGGATATAGCCGCCCGATAGACCTTTTGCACTGACAATAATGTCTGGTTGAAGCTTCCAGTGTTCAAAAGCAAATCGTTTGCCTGTCCTCCCAAAACCAGTCATTACTTCATCGATAATCAGTAATAGGCCATATTTTTTAGAGATTTCCGCAATGGCAGGCCAGTACTCCTCGACGGGTACAATCGCTCCCCCACTAGCTCCAATAATAGGTTCGGCAATGAAAGCGGCTATGCCTTTGCCTGTCTGAGAGTGGAGCAGTTCCTCTAGTGCCTGAGCACAGGCAATGCCACAAGAGGGATAGGTTTTGGACCATGGACAACGATAACAATAGGGAGGAGGGATTTTGGGCCAATCAAGCAGACAGTGTTCCAAATGCTCCCTTCGTAATCGGTTGCCGCTGGCTGATAAAGCGCCAAGGGTAATGCCATGATAGGAGGTCCAACGAGAAAGGATTTTGTTCTTCCAAGGCTTATTCTCAGCTACTTGATACAAAAAAGCAAAACGAAACGCTGCTTCTACAGATTCTGCGCCTCCCGTCGTAAAGTAGAACCGATAGGGTTCGGTTGGAAACCACTCGGATAGTTTTTTAACAAGCCCTTCAAGTGCTTCAGATAACCAAATGGGAACAATATAATCTAGTTTTTTTATTTGCTCCTGGGCTATTGTCGCGATTTCTTCTCTGCCTTGACCAATATTGACAACAACTGCCCCTGAAGCCGCATCGATTATTTCCTTGCCTTCTTTGGTGTAGAGATAAATGCCTTGAGCCCGCTCTATAAAAAGCGGTAGGGTTACTGGGGTTGGCTCAAAAAAGAAATAAGAAGAAGGCAGGCTCATTAGAACATAAAGTAAAAAATTAATAGGCCTACTGACAATCGAAAAGAATAGGAGAATTAAGTGGTATTTTCTGTATAAAGAAGGAAAATGGAGGAGTAATGATCGGCCCTAGGAAAATATCGGCTCTAACAGCTATCTCCATCGTAATCGCTAATATGATTGGCACGGGCGTATTTACTACCCTTGGTTTTCAAGTAAAGGAAATTGCTTCGCCCTTTATCATCCTTTGCATTTGGATTTTGGGAGGCATTGTTGCTCTTAGTGGTGCTCTTTCCTATGCAGAACTTGGAGCTATCTTTCAAAGATCAGGAGGAGAATATCTGTTTTTAAGTAAAATTTATCATCCGATGATGGGCTTTTTGGCAGGTTTTTTGTCGGTGACTGTGGGGTTTGCTGCTCCTTCTGCAGCCACGGCGATGGCCCTTGGAAAGTATTTTCACTATGTCTTTCCCATGATACCACCCCTTTGGATTTCTTGTTGTGTGGCAATTCTCGTTTATGCTTTGCATCTTCGGAGCCTTCGTTGGGAATCAATTTTCCAAAATTTTTTTATTTTGGTCGAAATCTTTTTGATTTTGTTTTTTATTGTTAGCGGCATTGAGCATATAGAAAGACCAACACTCGATTTTCTTCTAAAGCCAGAAGATCTAGCTGTTTTTTTTAGCCCTCCTTTTGCCTTGTGTTTTATTTACACGATGTATTCCTACTCCGGGTGGAACGCTGCAGCCTATATCGCTGGAGAGATCGAAAATCCAAAGAAAAACATTCCTCTTGCCCTTATTTTAGGATCGACCATCGTGGTCATCATCTATACTTTTCTTAACGCAGTCTTTATATTTTCTGTTCCTCGAGATCAAATTTCAGGTCAAATTGAGGTCGGTGCCATTGTGGCTAGAAAAATTTTTGGGGAATGGGGCAGCCGGTTTGCCGGATTTTTAATTGGCGTAAGCCTCGTTTCTTCTCTGAGCGCCATGGCATGGACTGGACCAAGGGTGGCTGCAGCTATAGGAGAGGATTATCCTTTTTTTCGTATTCTAAGTAAACGTTCAAAAGAAGGCGTACCTTACGTAGGGTTATTGCTTCAGGCCCTTATTATGTTTTGCCTTCTGTTTAGTTCCTCCTTTGCAAAGATAATCACTTATGTGGAGTTTGCTTTGGGCTTATCGACCGTTGTTACGGTTCTTGGAGTGATCGTGCTGCGTTTGAAAGCCCCTGAACTCAAGCGTTTTTATTCTACATGGGGCTACCCATTGACTCCCTTACTCTATATCATCATTGAGTCTATCATTCTGTTGCAGGTGTTCAGGCAAAGACCAGTAGAATCATTGCTAGGACTCTCTACTTTTCTAGTGGGTGCCATTGTTTACTTCTTTTCGACTAAGTCTCCTTCGAAGTAAGAGCTCGAGATAAAATCTGTTAGCATGGCCTTAGGTACCAAAAAGGCTTGCCTCTTATCTTTTGCGGTTTTTTCAAGCCACTTTCCCGCCACTGGATCTAATGCCCTACATAGCTACTAGAGACTTTGAGCCTGTCGGAGAACTTGGCTATCTTTAGGAGTTTTGCAAATCCGGTTTTCCTAGGCCATAGCTAGTGTTCTGGATGCCGCTACCGCTCGTTCACACTACCTATACAGAACGGAGGAGCAGTCAATGCTTTTAAAGTGATTTTTTTTCTCTCTATTTTGAAATTTATATTCCTCATGGGGTTTTTTCTCTTGATTGAGATCCTTCTAGCGATTATCACCTTTTTTCGATGCTTTTCTCTAAGCTTGCCTTTCAAAAGCCTATTCTTTGAGGACGAATCAAACAATGGAACAAGAAATAACTATCGAATCCAAATCGAAGATGACCATAAGCCTATGGCTTCTTTTTTTTGTCTTTGGTTGGTTATCATCTCTTTTTGGACAACTTGAAGAAGAGGAGCCAATCCCTGAACAAACAAAAACGGGAACTGATGCCATTAGTTTGTTTTTAGGAGGATTGCCGGTTAAAGAACATGATTCAGCTTTATTGTATGCTTACGAAAAGTCGCAAACATGGCAGCAGTATGCTCAGTTACTGGAAAAGCAGTGGCAAAAACGCGACTCCTGGTCCTGGACACCGATTCGAGTTTTTTCTGAAAACAAAATAACTAAACTGGATGATCCCTATCTGCCCGTATTCTATCCTTTTAGTGGGCCAGACTTTATGTTCGCCTTGGCTCTTTTCCCTTTTGCTTCCACCTATGTTCTGGCCAGTCGGGAGTCTGCTGGAAACTGTCCAGATCTTGAATCAGTAAAGACATTTGAAAGGACTTTTCCCCTGATCCTCGCTTCCTTGCACAGTTATTTTAAAGCCGGATACTTTGTGACAAAAGAATTACGTCAGGATCTTCCCATGCTTGGCGGCAATGTGCCTCTTTTTCTCATCATGATTGTTCGCTCTGGCGGGAGAGTTGTCGATTGCAAAACAATGGGCTCAAGAGCCATTATTCGGTTTTATTCAAAAGGGAAGCTCAAAACCCTTTACTATTTTCAGTCGGATCTCTCCAATGGGGGATTTGAAGGAAGCCTTATGAATTTTCTTTCTTCTTTGGGGCCGTTCAATACTGTTATTAAATCAGCTTCTTATCTGCTGCATGGGAGTAATTTTTCATCTCTGCGAGAGTTTCTCCTTTCCCATAGCGAAATGATCATTCAAGATGATAGTGGTATTCCCTATCGATATTTGGTCGCTGGTGGACGAAATGTTGAGCTTTTTGGCGTCTATACCCCGCCTTTGAACATATTCAAGGAATTTTATCAAAAAGATCTGGAAGAGGCATTTGCTCAGCAGAAAACCGAGCCTTTGCCATTTGGCTTTGGCTACAAATGGAACCCTAAGGAAGCAGGATTGATCGTTTCATTAAAAACTCATTGACATCCTCCCCATGCCTAAAGGCAGGGGATTCCTGGAGATAACTGACCAGATTTAGCCAGGGCAAGCTCTCCGATGAGGGTGTTGAGGTTTTGATAGACCCTGACACTCTCATCGGCC
>NZ_LXQB01000002.1 GCF_004421185.1 Methylacidiphilum sp. Yel
TTACTTTAAAAGATTTATTCATAATAATTATTCATAATGTATAACTATGTTTCGGCAAAAATGGCTCCCTCTCCTCTGGAGCACCCCCAAAATCAGGCGATTTTCACCAAACATGGGGTAGTGGTCTAGAGCCAGTAGAAGAGGCAAACCTCTTTTTGATTGTGGCTAAAAAGTAGGTATAAGCGATCGTTTGGCGGTCTTCAGAGGTCTTGGACATCAAACCAATTTGGGCGCAATTGTGCCAAAATGTAGCATTGATGGCCATCCACCGTATTTAGTGGTAAGAAATTTCAACAACTATAGTAAAGAACGATGTTTTTTGGACTGATCGGAATATATGTGGGTGAGGCAACTAATTGGTCAGGAGAAATGGATCCTGGTCCGCTCCATTTTTCATCAGCAAGATCAAGAATTTTTTCCAATGGATAGACTTCTTCCTCGATCAAATATCTCCTTTCTACTGAGTCGAAGTTAGTTATTCCAAGAAGACTTTTCTGCTTGTTATTAAAAAGAAAGAAAAAGAGCTTTTCTTCTTCATTAAAATTTACAATAGGAGAGATATTTGCAGTGCATATTAAAGATTTATATTTTTGACGTAATGCAATTGTATGCTGATACAATTTCCATAAGATGGCGTGTGTCCCTTCAGTCCTTAATTCCCAATTAATAATAGATTTGTTGAAAGCTTCTTGTTTTGTTGCATTATATCCTTCTTTGTCTCCATGAAAATCTGCGAACTCTTTCAGTCTTCCTTTTTGAACTGCTTCTAGAAGATTGGGATCCCCATGATCGACAAAGTAGAGAAAAGGGTTTTTTTCTCCATACTCTTCCCCCATGAACAAAAGCGGAATAAAGCCTGAAAGAAGAGTTAATACACAAATCATTTTGAGTTCACTAAAATCAATGAGACAAGAAAGTCTTTCTCCTAAATACCTATTTCCAATCTGATCATGATTCTGGGAAAAAACGATCAATTGGCTTCTTTTGACATGTAGGGGTTTTCTTCCATGCTTGCGTTTTCTATAGGAAGAATAGCAACCATCAATGACATATCCTTGCTTAAAAGCTTTTGCAACATGTGAAAGGGTGCCGAAATCAGAATAATATCCTTTTGTTTCCTTGGTTATAAAAGCGTGCAAAGCATGATGAAAATCATCACACCATTGTCCATGGAGATGACAGCCACCAAAGGCTTTCGGATAAATGAATTTGGGATCATTCCTATCACTTTCGGCAATAAGATAATGGGTTTTATTGAATGTGTGACAAAATTCTGTTGTTTTATCGGCTAATTCCTCAAGAAAAAGATACGCGCTTTCGTCATAAATGGCATGAATCGCATCCAGCCTTAAAGCGTCTATATCATATTCAGAAAACCAGAAAAGAGCATTATATATGAAAAAATTTCTAACTTCGTCAGAAAAAGCATCGTCATAATTAATGGCCTCTCCCCATGGTGTTTTATATTTTTGGGTAAAATAAGGAGCAAATTGACTAAAATAATTACCTTCCGGACCTAAGTGGTTATATACAACATCAAGAACCACTGCCATGCCGAGCTGATGACAACTATCCACTAATTTGCGCAATCCCCATGGGCCTCCATAACTATTCTGAACGGCAAAAGGATAAACCCCATCATATCCCCAATTTCTTTTTCCTGGAAATTGCGCAACAGGCATAAGTTCTAGAGCGTTTATTCCTAATTCTTTTAAGACTGGTAGTCTGGGTATGATTGCCTCAAAAGTTCCTTGTGGAGTGAATGTTCCCACGTGCAATTCATAGATAATGTAGTCATCTAAAGAGGGTCTTTTTTCAGTGAATGCACTCTTTTTAATTGCTGAAAAATCGATAACTTCGGATCGGTCATGGACACCGTATGGCTGATATCTAGAAGCTGGATCGGGATATTCTTTTAGCTTATTGATTCTGTATTTATACCTAATTTTGTTTTTTTTCTCGTGGGTTTTTAGTAAGCCCCTCCAATATCCTCGACTATCTTTTTCCATAGGGATGGTTAGATCTTCTGGTTCATAGATGTGTACAGCGCAATCCGAAAGGAAAGGGCCCCATACAACAAAAGAGACTGCATCATTAGAACAAATTGAACCTACTGGAATTATAGAAGACAACATGTCCATAATCCTTAAACTATGTCCATAAAAAAAGTTGTTCTTCTGCCATGGTGAGAGAAAAGAAAACGGTCCTTATTGAATTACTTCTTCATTGAGTCTTAGCCATTGGCATGGTTTTTGCTTGGCTGATCAAGGTTAATGGAAAATTAAGAAAAGACAGAACTGCTTTGCATAAAAAGGAGGCTTCCTTCATTAAAGATCTTTTCAAGGAATATTCTATTTCATAGAGCACTCTTTCTAGCAAGCAAAAGTGGAGCAATCGTTCTTTTTCTTCTTTTGTTTGTGGAAGGATTTCAGGCTTTGCCACTTCTAAGTATCGGTTGAAAAAAACGGCTGTAGCATACCTATGCCAGCAGAGCGAAATATCTTCTAGCCATGGCTTATCTTGAGAAAACAGCAGGGAGGATTCAAGAGCTGAAATTGCTGCTAAATAGAGAGAAAAGATCATACTAGCAATATCCTTTAGCGGTGTTTTTTTTAACTTTCTCTGGCTAAATGGGATTTCTGTTTCTCCTTCAAAATCGATGATTACGAAATCTTTTCCTGTATACAAAAGCTGTTGTAAGTGAAAATCCCCATGAATCCGAATTTTTAACCCGTAATTGCCAGAATGGAGAATCTGTTGAAGTTGTTTTTCAATGACATCTATTTTTTCATAAAAGCCTAAAATTTCTTTGTCTTTTAAATCCTTAATGTTTTTCGACAATTGTCTTTGTAGACGCAAAAGATACTCCATGGCCGATTGAAAGAGGCTACGTTGATACCATGTTGTGAACGGTTCAGGGGAGAAGTTTGGATCTTTGTTTTCAGCTGAAAGCCAATTATGCATCATGGCAGTTTTTTCAGCGATCGCCCGTAATTTTTCAACATAAGTTCCTTCCAGAATTTCCTTACATTCGGATGGCCACCGTAAAGGATCCATCTTTAGGAGGTCTCTAGGAGATGAAAACAACTGTTTTGATTCGAGGACTCTCTCATAATATCGACTCAAAGAATCGATGGTCAGCTGCCAGCAATCTCCTTGGTTAGGAATGAATTCTTCTACCAAGCATAAAGAATGGACCATTCCATCTGTGGATAAAAACTCAACCTTTCCAAGGTACTTAGGGAAGAAAGGAAGGCTTTCTTTAGATTCTAGATATTCTAAAATTTCTATTTCAGGGTTGATCCCCTCGTTGAGTGGTCTGTAAAACTTGCACATTATTTTATTTTCAAAGTTGATCAACAAATTTCTTTGTTTGTCAGGAAGCACTTGAGAGGAAATGGGCAGTTGTCCTTCTCTAGAAGTTTCTTCAAGTTTTGAAGAAGGCTTTGCCACCACTTTACCCTTTCTTAAGTTTATATGTCTGCCAGAAGCAATCCAATCAAGCATCCAGGAACGAAATGTCGATTCATATATGGCATCAGTAAGCAGTCCCTCCTGTTCCTTCTCTTTGAATTTGCAAAACACGCACTCTGGATTTTTCTTTCCGATTTCATCAACGTCTTTTGCTTCATTTTTTTTCAGAAAAAAGAAAAATGGTTCTGGATTTCCTACATCGTAATAAAAAGCAAACAACACACACTGTATATCTTCTCCTAAAAATTGGAGGGCTTTTAATTCAATTGCGTCCTGTATTTCTACCCGCAGCAGCTTTTTGCCCAGAAAGTTAAACCACCTAAACTGAGAAAGGTATAAGGGCAGGACTTTGGAAGCAAAACGTTCCCCCTCTGAACTTAACCAAAAGGATGGCGAAGGGACCTCTTCAAGAGCGATCGTTGAAACTCTTTCCAATTGTTGAGGAGAAGAGTCATAGGATGGATTGAGAGAAAACCAGAAATAAGCATAGGGAGAAAGGACAAATAGAAGAGGGTTTTCGGTTATTTTTGGTAGGGTAGCTTTACCGAAAGTTTCCGTTGGAATATAGCCTATACAATCAGGTAGACTGATTTCCGTCACTTGAGTAAAACGGGAGAGATTTATAACAACCAATAGGATCTCTTCTTTGTATTTTCGAATGAAAGCTAAAACCTTAGGATTACTTTGATTGATGATTTCTATGGTTCCACGGCTGAACGCTAGATATTTTTTCCGCATGCTGATTACACGACGGATCCACCAAAGAAAGGAAGAGAGGTTGTTTTGTTGCAATTCCACATTAACGGCCTGGTAATGATATTCAGGATCTATGATCAGTGGCAAATAGAGTCGTTGAGGATTAGCCTTTGAAAAGCCTCCATTTTTTTCTTCAGACCATTGCATTGGGGTTCGAACTCCATTGCGATCTCCTAGATAGATGTTATCTCCCATGCCGATCTCATCCCCATAGTAAATGATTGGTGAACCCATGAGAGAAAAGAGAATCATAAAAATGAGTTCCATTTTTTTTCTGTTGTTGTCGAGGAGCGGAGCAAGTCTTCGCCGAATTCCTAGATTGAGTTTTGCTCGAGATTCTTTCGCATAGACCCTGTACATGTAGTCTCTTTCTTCATCGGTGACCATTTCTAAGGTCAATTCATCATGATTACGAAGGAAAGTGGCCCATTGGCAACAATCAGGAATAGGGGGCGTTAGTTCTAAAATATCCACTATAGGATAGTTTTCTTCCATTCGCATCGCCATAAAAATCCGTGGCATGAGTGGGAAATGGAAGGCCATATGGCATTCGTCCCCTTGACCAAAATAAGCTGCGGCATCTTCCGGCCATTGGTTAGCTTCTGCAAGAAGCATCCGATTTGCATAATGAGTGTCAACATAGCTGCGGAGTTCTTTAAGAAATTGATGGGTTTCAGGCAGATTTTCACAACTGGTTCCATCCCGTTCGAAAAGATAAGGCACTGCGTCTAATCTCAACCCGTCGACTCCCATTCCAAGCCAAAAATCGATAATTTTAAATATTTCTTTTTTAACCTCAGGATTATCGAAGTTTAAATCCGGTTGATGAGAATAAAAACGGTGCCAGTAATAAGCTTTTGCTACAGCATCCCATGTCCAATTGGATGATTCAAAATCTTTAAAAATTATTCGAGCTTCTTTAAATTTTTCCGGATTATCACTCCAGACATAATAGTTTCTGTAATTGCTTCCCACAGGAGAATTCCTAGCCCTTTGGAACCATGGATGTTGATCAGAAGTATGATTAATAACTAACTCGGTGATTACTCTTAAGTTTCTCTTATGAGCTTCCTTTAAAAAAATTTTGAAATCATTTAGCTCTCCATAATCAGGATGCACAGCGCAGTAATCAGATATGTCATATCCGTCATCTTTCAAAGGAGAAGGATAAAAAGGCAATAACCAAATGGCATTCACTCCAATCGACTTGATGTAGTCCAGTTTTTGAGTCATTCCTATGAAGTCACCAATCCCATCATCGTTGCCATCAAAAAATGATTTGACATGGACTTCATAAATGATGGCATCCTTCCACCAAAGCGGAGGTGGAGCGTATTCCAATTTTTCTATTAGCTCTCTATGCATTGTTCTGTGGAAAAAGTGGCTGTCCATGTATGTCAGTAGGACTAAAGTTTAAAGGAGAAATGAATGAGAAGGGAAGAAAAACATCTATCCAATACAAAATGCACTCGGGGAGACTCGAACTCCCACGGGAAAACCCACAAGCACCTCAAGCTTGCGCGTCTGCCGATTCCGCCACGAGTGCATAAAAGACAATCGGCTTTTTTCTATAAACTTTCAATCCTTTGTTAATCTTCCACAACCCTTATAGGAATTGAACGCTTAGCAAGCCCCCCCGCTATGGTTCTCTATCCGTTATCCCTGCCGAAGCAGGATGCCTACATACCACTTCTAACCTTTTTATACTAGATCTATGAATGCTCCTTTGCAAGCCAAAAAAAATAGATGGAATATAGAGGATATTTCTCCCATTCTCTGAATGGGAGGCGAACCCGTAACGTTCTCTAGGAAAACACCTATTTGCCCTGGCATTCCTATATGTCTCAACTTTGCGAAAGCGGAAAACTGGAGGAAAGCAGAAGCTCAATCAGCATCGAACATTTTTTTTTCAATTCTATACCTAAGCCAGTCTCGAGTTACCCCTAAAAGGCGTGCTGCTTGAGAAAAATTCCCATGTGTCTTTTCTAGAGCCGTTTTTATTAATTCTCCTTCAAATGCTTTCAAAGAGAATGGTTCGTTAAGTAGCCACTTTATGAGTTCTTTTTTATCAACAAAAGGTTGGGGGAAGAAGCTATTGTCTTGAAACCTTTTTTTTAAGACTGCATCAATATGCCTTAAGCTAATGATATTGTCTTCACACCATAAGACGGCTTGCTCGATTTTATGGGAAAGTTCCCGAACGTTTCCAGGCCAACTGTAGTTTTGAAAAGTCTCTATTACTTCTTTCCCTAATCCTTGAATATTTTTTCCATAATGAGCAGCGTATTTTCTAAGAAAATAGTTGGAAAGCTCGGCTATGTCCTCTCTTCTTTCTCTTAAAGGAGGCAAATAGATGGAAACAACGTTCAGTCGGTAGAGAAGGTCAGGGCGGAAGGATCCTAAGCGGACTTTTTCTGTTAGGTTTCTATTTGTCGCAGCAATAATCCAAAGATCAATTTCCCTATCCTTAACACTGCCCAAGCGACGAATTTTTTTGCTTTCTATGGCTGTTAGTAATTTTCCCTGCAGATTGATTGGAAAATCTCCGATTTCATCCAAAAAAAGCGTTCCCCTATCGGCTGCTTCCATCAAGCCAGGCTTTGCATTTCTAGCTCCCGTAAAAGCACCCTGCTCATGTCCAAACAACTCGTCTTCAACGAGATTTTCTGGAAGAGAAATGCAATTAACATGAATAAAAGCTTTGTCTGATCGGGAACTTTTTCTGTGGAGCAGACGGGCGACAACTTCTTTACCCGTTCCAGTTTCTCCGGTGATTAATACGGATGGAGGTGACTTCTCCAAAGGAAGAGCGACAAGTTTTTGAATGGTTTCCCTAACACGAGTCATGGCTAGGGAAGAGCCAATTAGCTCAGTTTCTTCTCTTTTTCGGTAATAGTCAATTTCTCTTTTTAACCGAACGGTTTCCTCTATTTTTAGAATTAATTGACCTAATCTTTGAAGATCAATCGGCTTTTGGATATAATCAAAAGATCCTAACTTAATGGCTTCCACAGCATCTTCGATCGATCCAAAAGCCGTAAAAACAATTGAATAGAGATTTGGATTAAGGGCTTTTGCTTTTTTTAACAGCTCAATGCCTCCCATTCCTGGCAGGCGGCAGTCAACGAGGAGCAGCTCAGGATTCATTTCCAGGCATTGGCTTAAGCCTTTATCTCCATCGAAACAAACGGTGGTCTCATGGCCTTTGTTTTCCAGAAACCGTTTTAAAGAAAGAGCCAGATTCTTTTCGTCCTCAACAACAAGAACAGTAAGTCCCATTGATTTTATCCTTAGCCATTAAAGCTTGAAAACTTAATACTGGCAATAGTCCCTTTGCCTACTTCACTTTGTATGGTCAACAGTCCGCCATTTTGTTCGGAATATCTTTTAGCAATAGCAAGACCGAGACCAGTTCCTTCTGGAGATGTTGTGAAAAAAGGTTGGAAGATTGTGTCGATGATAGCAGTAGGGATGCCTTGACCATGATCAACAATTTCAAGAAGGACTTCTTTCTGAGCGGGATCAGAGCGGGTGATTATTTGAATTAAACCGCCTTTTTCACTTGCGTTGATAGCATTAGCAAGCAGCTCTATAATCACTTGTTCAATTTGAGAGGAATCAGAAAGGATAGGTGGTAAGGAAGGATCCAGTTGCAAATCGATGGTTATAGCCTTTGATGGTGTTCGAGAAATACTAGGAATGAGCGCCCTTAATAGATCATTCAGATTGGTTGGATGGCGATTGGGAACTGATGGTTTTGTGTAGGAAAGAAGATGATTAATTCTACTGTTAAGGGTATCCGTTTCTTTCATGATTTCTTTAAGAGTTTCTTTTGCGGATTCATCCAGATTGTCTTGAAGTAAAGAGACTTCAGCTAAAGCCCGTATGCTTGAAAGAGGGTTTTTAATTCCATGAGCAACAGCTGCAGCCATAGCTCCAATTGAGGCTATTCTTTCTGATTCAATAAGTTTACTTTGAAATTTGTCGATCTTTTCAAAAAGATGGGCGAAGGCCTCTGATAGTTTTCCTATTTCTCCATGGAATGAGGGGAAAATTATTTTTTTGGGCTCTGCTTTTCCATTTTCAACAACTTCGATCAGTTTTTGCAAAGGAAGAGAAATGCCGAGATTTTGCCATCTATAGACCAACCATAGAATCACTCCACTGCAAAGGAAGCTGAGAGGAAAAACAGTTTGACTAAAGCTCACCAATTGTTGTTCTTTCTCTGCGATACTATTAATTGCTTGTAAATAGACCTTGTTTTGAATGTCAGCGATTATTTTGTCAAACTTATAATATTCCTTTTTTTCTATTTCCTCTTTTTTGGCTTCCAAATGCTCTTTGCTAGTTAATTTTGTAGCCTCTTCGAGTATGCTTAAACTACAGCTACTCAAATTCTTCCACTGCTCTTTAATAGCCTCAAAGGAAGTCTTTTCTTCATTGTCTGAAAAAAGAGACTCAATCGAAACAAGCTTCTGGTTTATGAGAGTCGAAAAATAGAAATAATCAGTTTTGTCATAAGGGTTCTGGCCATCGATATAATCGGATATTTCTTTGATTAGCTTGTATCCAAGCAATTTGATGTCATTGAGCAATCGAATTTTTTCAGAGAGAAGCTGAATCTGTTGGATATTTTTTAAGGATAAAGCAGAGACCCAAGCCATTTCAAATCCTAGCGTCCCGATAAGGATGAAAAGAAGGAAAGCGGCAAGTTTAATTTTTGAGCTAATCTTCATGCGTTTTTTTAAAGGCGATACAAGCAAGAGGAGGGAGGGTAAGAGAAAGAGAATATGGTTGGCCTTGCCAAACGAGGGGCGAAGCCATTTCTCCTTTCGTAAAGACTAAACCACTGCCACCATACTCCAGGGCATCGCTGTTGAAAATTGCTTTCCAAAATCCATCGAAAGGGGCTCCTACTAGATAATTGAGCCTTGGAACAGGAGTGAAATTAAAAACACAAAGAATATGATCTTTTTCATCAGGAGATTTTCTTATGAAGCTTATGATACTTTTTTCATAATCTGAAAAGTCTATCCAATAGAAGCCGTTGGGAGAGAAATTATTAGCGTGGAGGGCTTTTTCGGATTTATAAAGGAAATTGAGGTATTTCACCATTGATTGGAGCTGTTTATGGAATCCTTCAGAGGCCAAATGCCAGTCAAGGCTTTTTTCATGATACCATTCATCCCATTGCCCAAATTCTCCACCCATAAAGATCAGTTTATGCCCAGGAAAAAAGTACATGTAAGAAAATAGGGCTCGTAAATTTGCAAATTTCTGCCAGTTATCTCCAGGCATTTTCCTTAGCAAAGAGCCTTTTCCATAGACCACTTCATCATGGGATAGGGAAAGAATAAAGTTTTCTTGAAAAGCATACCAGGCACTGAATGTTAGCCGATTTTGGTGATATTTTCTATAAATGGGATCGAGAGAAAAATAAAAGAGAGTATCATGCATCCAGCCCATGTTCCACTTGAAGCCAAACCCAAGACCTCCGGCATATACAGGTCGTGTGACCAACGGATAAGCCGTAGATTCCTCAGCAATAAGCTGTATACCAGGAAATTCTTTATAAAGGGTTTCGTTTAGGGTACGTAGAAAAGCTATGGCTTCGAGATTTTCGTTTCCTCCATATTTATTGGGAATCCACTCTCCTGGCTTTCTTGAGTAATCGAGGTAAAGCATTGAAGCGACCGCATCAATTCTCAAAGCATCTGCATGATATTTTTCGATCCAAAAACGGGCACTGCTAATTAGAAATTCTTTAACTTCATATCTTCCATAATTGAAAATATAGCTTCCCCAGTCTGGATGATAGCCCTGTCTGGGATCGGCATGCTCATAAAGGTGTGTTCCATCGAATAATCCTAAACCATGCCCATCGGTGGCAAAATGAGAAGGAACCCAATCTAGAATCACTCCAATCCTGTTTCGGTGCAGATAATCGATGAGAAACATAAAATCTTGAGGTGTCCCATAGCGGCTGGTAGGAGCGAAATAGCTCAAGCACTGGTAACCCCAGGATCCATAGTATGGATGTTCCATTACGGGGAGAAATTCGACATGGCTAAAGCCCATTTCTTTGACATACTTGGCTAGCAGAGGGGCAATCTCCCTATAGGTCAAAAACCTGTTGTCTTCTTCTTTTTTTCTTTGCCATGATCCAAGATGCACTTCGTAAATATTCCATGGGCAATTTAAACAATTGTTTTTTTCTTTATTATCCATCCATTCTTTATCGAGCCATGTGTAGTCTAAATTCCAAACAATAGATGCACTTTTGGGAGGAGTTTCCCATAAAAAAGAAAGAGGATCACCTTTGACCGTAACAATTCCATTGGCTTTGGACTTAATATAGTACTTATAGAGATCCCCTTTGACGACCCCAGGAATAAAGATTTCCCATATACCACTTTGATCCTCCCTGAAAACCATAGGATTTGCTTTTGGATCCCACTGGTTAAAGCTACCAATCACAGAGACTGATTCAGCGTTGGGAGCCCAGACCGAAAAGTACGCTCCCTTTTCTCCTTTCCAACTTGTAAGATGGGATCCTAATTTTTCGTAAAGGTTGTAAAGGGTTCCATGCTTAAAATGATGGATGTCTAGATCGCTAAAAAGGCTAGGATAATGAGGTTTAGAAGAAGGCAAAAGAGGCGTTGAGGAGTTATTCATATCGGATTGTTTTAAATTACTTTCACTAAATAGTTATTATTTGTATGGAATGAACAGATAAAATCATCACCGGTTTGTGATTTTAAAAAATTTTCGATATTGAATCTACTAAAAGAAATATATTTAGCAGAATGACAAGGAGAGCAATGGCCCATCCTATTATAGATACTAAGGGAGTTGCGCTAAATACTCCCATAATGGCCTTATTCTGATTCACAAGGAGAAGAGGGATCAGCGCAAAGCCGATCCCAAAGCTTAGTACCACCTGAGAAAAAATCATAAGTTTGGTGCTGTCTATGCCAAGAAAAATAGAAAAGATCGCTGGCAACATGGTAAAGAGCCTTCTAAACCATATTGGAAAGGTAAAATGAACGAAGCCTTGCATAATCACTTGTCCAGCTAGCGTTCCTACAGCGGATGAAGAAATACCCGAAGCGAGCAAAGAAAGTCCAAAAATGGTTGATGCAAAAGAACCAAGGGCAGGAATGAGAGTTTGATAAGCCATTTCCAAACCATTAGGAGCGATATTCCCTTGATGGAAAATGGCGGCGGAAACAATCAGCATGGCCATATTAACACCACCAGCAATTCCCATGGCCAAAAAAACATCCACCAAAGAATACTGAAGTAATTTTTTTTTGCTTAAGCAATCAGTTGTAGAAATTCTGTCTTGGGTTAAGGCAGAATGAAGATAGATAGCATGGGGCATGACGGTGGCTCCAAGAATACCGGCTGCCAAATAGATGCTTTCTGGAGATTGAAAATGTGGAATGAACAATCCATAAAGGATAGAATTCCTATCTGGGTGAGCTATAAACAATTCGAGCAGGTAACACAGGGCGACTATCCCCACGAAAGCACCAACGATTAGTTCCATCAGTCTGAAACCTCTTTTTTGTAGATAAAGAATGAGGGAAGTGGTGATTGCTGTTAGACAAGCACCCCAAATGAGAGGAAAACCAAAAAGAATTTTAAAGCCAATAGCGGCACCAATAAATTCAGCAAGATCCGTGGCTATAGCCATGATTTCAGCCTGAATCCAGTAAAAATATCTAAAAAAGGGGCTTTGAATTGAATCTCTTATCCATTCAGGTAAGTTTTTTCCAGTAACCATCCCTACCTTTGCAGAAAGCCATTGGACAAATATTGCCATCAGGTTAGAAAGAAGGACCACCCACAGAAGAGTATATCCGTATTTTGAGCCACTTTCTATGTTGGTAGCATAGTTTCCCGGATCGATATAAGCAATGGCTGCAATGAAGGCTGGTCCAATGAAAGGAAAAAACCTGTTTATTATTTTGGGTTCTTTTCCTTCAAGAATTTCCTTTGCTCTTTGTATGACCCAAGAATCAATTTGAGAACGTTTTAGTTGAAATTCTCTTTCTGTTTTTTTCATTTATCTTTAAAGAAGAAGACCGCAGTAAGAAGGGAAGTTTAAAAGTTATTGGGTTTTTCCGCTTATTAAGGAAGAAGGGACAATCATGATTTCTTCGCTTATAGAGAGAGGAATTTTTATTGGTTTTTGTTCTTGTCCCAAGATGGAAAGCTGCATGCAGTCTTCGAATTTGTCTAAGACTGTGATGATGGTGCCTGGCAGCAAGTTAAGGGTCTTGAAATGTTTTAAGGATTGTCTGTCCTGTAACATGATTCTTGTAATTTGAGCTCTATCTCCTTTTTTAAGAGAGTAAAGTGTTCTTTCAGTGGTGTCGGTTGGCATCACCAGGTTAAAAGTAGGAATAGGGTCGCCATGAGGATCCCTTCGAGGATGACCAAGCATCCTAGCGATTGCTTTTTCAAATTGTTCGCTAATGACATGCTCCAACTGTTCAGCTTCCCCATGTACTTCATCGAGGCGGTAGCCCAATTTTTCAGCTAGGAATGTTTCCAGGAGACGGTGATGTCGAAGGATTTCTAAAGCGACGCGATTGCCTGCTTCGGTAAGATAGATGGCTTGATAGGGTTTTCTTTGAACTAACCCCAGTTCCATGAGTTTTTTGATCATATCAGTGACGGAGGCTGATTTGACCCCAATTTTTTGTGCTAGCGCTAAAGTGGTGACAGGCTCTCCTCTTTCAGAAAGGAGAAAGATTTCTTTGAGATAATCTTCTTGAGAAGTGCTAAGTTGTAGAGTTGATTGTCTATTTGTTTTCTTCATGGATTGTTACTTTAATAATTTAGATTATTCTAAAAGTTTAAAAGAAAAATGATTTTTCTTGATAAAGTTGTAAAATTCATAACAAAAAAGAAAAAAACATTGATATATTTTATAGATCTATGAATTCTTTTTTTTCTTTTACTGGAATTGTACAGTCCTTTTCTGTGGCGGGATTGGAGGGGAATTTTTCTTATTACAGCCTTCCGGAGCTTCAGCGTCAGTTTTTCCCCAAATTAGATAAACTTCCCCTATCTTTGAGGCTCATCCTGGAATCTGTTCTTCGAAACGCTTGTGAAGGTAAAGCCAAAAAAGAAGATGTTGAAAAATTCTTTGCTTGGCCCGCTCCTGCAAAGGATGAAATTCCTTTTTATGTCGGAAGGATCCTTCTCCAAGATTTCACTGGTGTTCCCTTGTTAGTTGATTTAGCGGCGATGAGAGATGTTGTGCAAAAGGCGGGAAAAGACCCACGATCCATTGAACCACTTATACCAGTGGATCTCGTTGTTGATCATTCCATTCAGGTGGATGCTTTTGGGATCAAAGGGGCTTTTCAATATAATTTAGAAAAGGAACTAGAAAGAAATAAAGAAAGATATTCTTTTTTGAAATGGGCGCAGTCAGCTTTTTCGCGTTTTAGAATTTTTCCTCCTGGGATAGGCATCTGTCATCAAGTTAACCTAGAATATTTGGCTAAAGGTGTTCTAAGCAAAAAAGAAGCTCAGAGAACAGTACTTTATCCTGATACTTTGTTGGGAACTGATTCCCATACCACAATGATTAATGGACTTGGAATCGTTGGGTGGGGAGTGGGAGGCATTGAAGCTGAAGCAGCCATGCTTGGAGAACCCTACTACATGTCTATACCTGAAGTGGTTGGGGTCAGATTAATTGGGACTCTCAAAGAAGGGGTCATTGCAACTGACCTTGTCCTTGCTCTTACTGAAAGATTGAGACAAGAAGGGGTCGTTGGAAAAATCGTTGAATTTTTTGGTCCTGGTATTCTTTCATTGTCTGTACCAGATAGAGCGACCGTTGCAAACATGGCTCCAGAATATGGAGCAACAATGGGTTTTTTCCCAATCGATGAGCAGGTCCTTTTCTATTTCAAGCAAACTGGCAGAGAGCAGCATTGGATAGATTTGATCGAAAAGTACTATAAAGCTCAAAATCTTTTTGGAGTGCATACCGAAACTTCAGATGTCATTTATTCTCATGTCTTTGAGTTTGATTTGGGTAATGTAAAACCATCGGTGGCTGGACCTAGAAGACCACAAGATAGAATTTCTCTTTCTGAACTTCCACAAAAGTTTTATTCCTTATTGACTCGGCCAGCTCTTTCACAGGGCTACGGCAAGGACCCTCAACAGATAGAAAAAAAATATAGAATCCATTCCTATCCTTTTAGAGATAGTAATGGGCAAACTGAAATTGGAGATGGTTCTATTGTCATCGCCGCTATTACTAGTTGTACAAATACTTCTAATCCTATTGCGATGATAGCTGCAGGACTGTTGGCAAAAAAAGCCGTTCTCAAGGGATTGAAGGTCCCTGGATTTGTGAAGACTTCTCTTGCTCCTGGTTCTAGAGTCGTTGAAGATTATCTATTAAAAAGCGGACTTCAAGAATTCTTGGATAAGCTTGGCTTCAGCATTGTTGGCTTTGGATGTACAACTTGTATTGGAAATAGCGGACCTATTTCTGAGGAAATTGAGCAGACAATAAAAATGCACGATCTGGTGGTTGCCAGCGTTCTTTCTGGAAACCGAAATTTCGAGGCTAGGATTCATCCTTCAGTAAAAGCCAATTTTCTCATGTCTCCTCCTTTGGTTATTGCTTATGCGCTTGCAGGTTCTCTCTTCAAAAATCTTTTGGAAGATCCACTAGGCAGGGATCAAAATGGCAAAGAGGTTTTTTTAAAAGATATTTGGCCTAGTTCTGAAGAAATTCGTGAAGTGATGAATAAAACCATTCAACCGGATAGCTTCCGTAGACTTTATGAAGAGTTTTTAGAAAAAAATGATTCTTGGTCTAGAATCGATTATCAACAAGGAATACTGTATTGTTGGGATCCGTCAAATACCTACATTCAGTATCCTCCGTTTTTTGAGGAGGCTATCTATTCTGAAAAGCCAAAACCTACTCCTATTATCAATGCTAGAACATTATGCTTGCTTGGGGATTCTGTTACTACTGATCATATCTCTCCGGCCGGCACAATTCCTCTACATTCACCTGCTGGTCGTTATCTTTTAGAGAAAGGAGTAGCCTTTCAAGATTTTAACAGTTTTGGATCGCGTCGTGGAAATCACCATGTAATGGTAAGAGGGACCTTTGGGAATGTAAGACTGAAAAATTTTATGGTTGGGGGAAAAGAAGGGGGAATCACCCGACATCTGCCTGATGGGAAAGAGATGTCAATCTATGAAGCAGCTATGCTTTATAAAGAAGAGCAGGTGCCACTGATTGTGTTTGCTGGAAAAGAATATGGCTCGGGAAGCTCTCGGGATTGGGCTGCTAAAGGGGTCAAACTTTTGGGAGTCAAAGCAGTAATCGCAGAAAGTTTCGAAAGAATACACAGAAGTAATTTGATTGGTATGGGGGTTTTGCCCCTTCAGTTTGAACCTGGTCAAAGTTGCAAATCGGTGGGTATAGACGGTTCGGAACTGTTTTCTATTCCTCAATCCAGAGATTTCATTCGGCCGGGACAGCGCGTACTTTTAGAAATAAAAAAAACTGACGGAACAGTAAAAAATATCTCCTTAGTCTGCCGGATTGATAATGAAGCTGAATTTAATTATTACATTCATGGAGGGATTTTACCTTACGTTGTAAGACGCGTTTTGAAGGATCCTACGCTTCGTTGAGCAGGGAGATGAGAGTTATTTTTGCTTTGAGTAAGCAATACTCAACCATATCTTCATGCATAACTACTGTTGATGGGTCAATTTTAAAAGCTTGTTCTATGATAAAATTCTTTGTCTTTTGACCACAAAAAACATAATCAGCTATTCCTTTTCCTAAGCGGCCAAAGAGAAAGGGGATTCTGGCTCCATTTCTTTGATAGCAGACAAATCCCTGAACTACGTTTTCAGGAACCCTAAGACGATTGGTGCAGAAGGCAATGGGATCTATAAGATAAAGGAAGTCCACTTTTTTTTGTTTAGTTAGCATCTTGCAGAGATTGATTGCTGAAATGGCTCCTCTGCTATAGCCAAAGATGGTCAATGAGGAATCAGTTTTTTTGCAGGCTCTTGCAATGCGCCCAAGACGCAATAACGAAGTCGGTGGAAAAACAAGAGCCAAATTTTTTTTGCCTAATTCAGCCAGCTGGTAATTAACATAAGGAAAAGAGGCGGGACCAAGACCATAAAAGCCAATATTTATTTTTTTGCTAGTTCTTGCGAAATAGTTTTGAGAGAGGGTGTTCATCGAGAAGATTGGGTTCAATGCCGCCAATTTTTTCTGGATCATAAAGCAAGATACCTGAATAAAAATAGAGGGGGACAATGGGAAGTTCTTCTTCCACCAAGATTTTTTCAGCGGATTGCAAGATTTGGAATCTATAGGAACGATTAACTTCTTTTTGTGCTTTTGTTAGCAGCTCTTCGTATCGGTTGTTAAACCATCCTGTTTCATTGTTAGAAGAAAATTGGGTAAAAAGATTCAAAAATGTTGTGGGATCGGCATAGTCCCCGACCCAACTTGATCTAGCAATATCAAAATCAAGCTGAGAAAGTGAATTAAGATAGACTTTCCATTCTTGATTCCTCAATCCAACATGGATGCCTAAATTTTCTTGCCACATTGCTTGAATTTCCGTAGCTATCTGTTCGTTTAATTCTCCAGAGTTATAAAGTATAGAAAGGGGAGGGAACCCCTTACCGTTTGGATATCCGGCTTCAGCCAGAAGCTTTTGGGCCATTGTTGGATTGTAGGGAAGACCGGAAGGCGAGTTATATCCTGGAATTCCAGGGGGAGTGATAGAGCCGGCTGGCAGTTCTCCCCCTCGAGTAATTGTTCTAACAAGGCGTGTTTTATCAATGGCCATAGCTAGTGCACGGCGAATCCGGCTGTCGTTCAAAGGCTTGCGTTTGGTGTTGAATCGATAGAAATAAGTCGCAAAAATTGGTGAGGAGTGGAAATAGGGCTTTTGTCGAATTTTTTCTATAAAAAAGGTAGGAACGAGTCCCTTGTCAAGAATAAGATCGGCAATTCCGCAATAGAAAAGATTAAAAGCAGTCGAAGCCTTAGTTGTGGTGAGTAAGTCAAGCTCTTTTGTTTTAATCGAGGATTGCGCCCAATAATGAGGATTTTTTTTAAGGACTATCCTATCATTAATCTTCCACTCATCCAAAATGTAAGGACCATTGGAAACGATTTTCCCAACTTTTATCCAATCCTCTCCATAGAGATGGATTGTGTCAATGGGAAGCGGAAAGAATACAGGCTCAGCGACAAGCTGAAGAAAAAAAGGGATCGGATCCTCAAGTTGTACTTCTAATATAGATGGCCCAATAGCTTTGATGCCGACCAATGAGAAGTCGTTGATTTTACCTTCATAATAAGATTTTGCATTAGTAATCCAAAAAAATAGATCTGCGTATCGAGATCCCTGATTGGGGTCGAGGGCTCTCTTCCAGGAAAGGACGAAATCCTTTGCCTCAACTGGTTTTCCATTAGTCCAGAAAGTCTTACGTAAATAGAACCGATAACATCTACCATCGGCCGAACATTCCCATCTTTCGGCAGTTCCTGGGATAATCTCTCCTTTTGCATTCCATGCCGTCAGTCCCTCAAAAAGGGCTTTGACAATTCTTCCCTCTAATTGGCCTGTTATAACGTGAGGATCTAAAGATTCAGGTTCTGGTCCGTTGATGATGACGATTTGATCAGCTGTCGATTTTACTTTACAACTGGATAAGAAAAAAAAGCCAAACAGAGGAAAAAGTAGTAAAAGAGTTTTGAGACTGGTTAACAACAATAGTTTTGGGTTATTTTTTCGATGGAAGCCTTTGGTGCTGCTCCACATCGGCTTTATGTAGCTTTTGTTGAATAGTTGTTTGGCTGCTAGCTCGATGAGCATAGAGAAATGCTAATAATATCGAAAGAAAAAAGAATATGCCAGAAAGCCAAACCGTTATTTTAATGAGTATGGAAGAGGTGTGAGCTCCAAATAAAGTATCGGTGACAGAGCTACCGAATGCGGCACCTAAGCCTTCCTGCTTACTCCTTTGCATCAAGATGACAAATACAAGAAAAAGGCAGGTAATAATGTAGAGAACCAGAAAAAAACCGATTAAAAAATCATACATATATTTTTATAATTTGTTGTTCAATATTATCGAGGAAAAGGAGTGCACGTCAAGGCTTGCCCCTCCTATAAGTAAGCCATCAATGTCGGGGCAAGCAAGAAGCTCTTGGGCATTTTGCGGAGTCACACTTCCACCATATTGGATCCGGATTTTTTGAGCAATTTGATCAGAAAAAAACTTTGTCAGTTGCTCCCGAATAAAAAAATGAACTTCTTGGGCTTGTTCTGAAGTAGCATTTTTGCCTGTTCCGATGGCCCAGATCGGCTCATAAGCAATAATACAATCGACCACCTGCTTTTCTTCTATGGCCATTAAACCTAATTCTAATTGGGATAGTATTTTTTCTTTCCAAATGCCTCTTTGTCGTTCTTCAGCAGCTTCTCCGATACAGAGGATAGGATGAAGAGAGGCTGATAAAGCGGCTTTGACCTTTTTGTTGATGAACTCGTCGGATTCTCCTAAATGAATTCTTCTCTCTGAATGTCCAACAATGACATAGTGGCAATAAAATTCCCTAAGCATCCAAGGAGAAATTTCTCCGGTATAAGGACCGTGAGAAGCGGGATATAAATTTTGAGCTCCAAGACGCACTTGAGAAGAATGATTCAGTAATTCACTGACGGCTTGAAGAGCCGTAAAAGGAGGGCAGATCACTATATCAGCAGCTGAATAGTCGCCTAATTCCTTAAGAAGGGCTTGGACAAAAGCTTTTGCTTCGGAAACAGTTTTATTCATTTTCCAGTTTCCGGCGATAATTTTTTTTCGGGTATTCATAGGCTGTTGATTATCTATCCGGAATAGAGGCTATGCCCGGAAGTACTTTTCCTTTGAGAAAATCTAGTGTCGCTCCACCTCCTGTTGATATGAAACTTACTTTATTGGATAATCCACTTTGATGCAACGCTTTGATCGAATCCCCACCTGCTACAATGCTAATAGCTGAAGGATTTTCAGAAATGCTTTTAGCTATCGAAAAAGTTCCTTTTTCACAACCAGGGATTTCAAAAACGCCCATAGGCCCGTTCCATAAAATGGTTTTTGCGCCTTTGATTTCCTGACCGTAAGACTGCATGGTTTGAAGTCCAATATCTACCCCAAGCCTTCCTTCAGGAATGTCAATACCAGTAGTCCATTCGAGGGATTTGGCTATTTTTTGTTCGAAATCGATCGATGTGGTGACAAGATGATCGATAGGGAGCAAAAACTTTATATTTCTTTCATTTGCTTTTGCTAGGGCTTCAGTGGCCACAGAAATTTTATCGGGTTCTACAAGAGAATTGCCAACTTTGTGTCCTAAAGCTAGGAGAAAAGTGTAGGCCATTGCACCGCCAATCAACAGGCTATCAGCTTTTTCTAAAAGGCGGTTGATAACCTCTATTTTGTCTGAAACTTTGGCTCCACCTAAGATAACAACAAAAGGTCTTCTTGGGGCTTCTAACTCTTGACCTAAGTATTTCAGTTCTTTTTCCATCAAAAATCCAATGGCTTTTTCTTTGACAAAATGACTGACGCCCTCAGTGGAGGAGTGAGCTCTATGAGCTGATCCGAAAGCGTCATTAACATAGACATCAATGAGAGAAGCAAGTGCCTTTGAAAATTCTGGATCATTTTTTTCTTCTTCAGGATGGAATCTTGTATTTTCTAAAAGCAGAATTTCCCCTTCGGCTAATTGTTCTTTTGCTTTATCTACCTCTGGGCCAATACAGTCGCCTACGAATTTAACAGGAACACCAAGTAATCTGTTTAAAAGAGGAGCAATAGGCGCAAGGCTTTCTTTTGGATTCTTTTTGCCTTTAGGTCGACCAAGATGGCTGATCAATACAATCTTGGCTTTTTGATCTATTAAGTACTTTAGTGTTTCTAGTGTTTCGAGGATTCGCGTCTGATCCGTAATCACATAACTATTGGTGGTCTTGTCTAGTTCCAAGGGTACATTGTAATCAACTCTGACTAGAACTCTTTTCCCTTTTAAAGAAAGATCACGAATGGTGATTTTCACAATAAATCCTTTCTTGGTGGGTATAAGAACCCTTCTTTGATCAAGATCAAAGAGTTGTTTTTTTTAAATAGTTAACGATTAGATCTGACTTGCAATGTACTTAGCAAGATCAACACAGCGACAGGAATATCCCCATTCATTGTCATACCAAGCAATCAGTTTGTAAAAGCGGCTATTCAAGGCAATTCCGGATCCCGCATCGAATATGCTGGAGTGTGAATCCTTCAAATAATCCCTGGAAACCACTTGCTCCTCCGTATATCCAAGAATACCTTCTAAATAACTTTCACTGGCCTTTTTCATAGCCTCACAAATTTCAGCATAACTTGTTTCTTTTATAGTTCTCACCGTAAGATCCACTACAGAAACTGTCGGTGTGGGAACTCTAAAGGCCATTCCAGTCAGCTTTCCTTTAAGTTCAGGAATAACTAGTGTAGTGGCCTTGGCAGCTCCCGTCGTTGCGGGGATAATGTTGCCTTCTACAGCTCTTCCACCCTTCCAATCTTTTTTCGAAGGACCATCTTGAAGTCTCTGGGAAGCCGTATAGCTATGGACGGTTGTCATTAATCCTTCTTCTATACCAAAACCTTCTTTCAGGAGCACGTGGACCAAGGGAGTTAGACAGTTAGTTGTACAACTAGCATTTGAAATGATCGTATGCTTTTCCATATCGAGCTGTTCATGATTGACCCCCATGACCACGGTAATATCTGCTTCTTTTCCAGGAGCAGTAATGATAACCTTTTTAGCTCCAGATTTGATATGGCCAATGGCCTTGCTAGCTGCAGTAAACAAACCGGTCGATTCGAATACGATGTCCACACCTAATTCTTTCCAGGGCATCGCCGCAGGACCCTCTTTTATGGAAAGACACTGAATAGTATGCCCATCGACCTCAAGTAAATCGTCCTCTTCAAGGTTGTCTTTTGATTTAGAGCTTTTGACTGAAAAAGGACTTCTTCCATAGTTTGTGTCGTATTTTAGTAGATAGGCAAGGTTGTCTGCTGAGACTATATCATTAATTGCAACAACTTCTAACTTGTTTAAAAGCTTCTGCTCAGCAATTGCCCTTAAAATCAGTCTTCCTATTCTCCCAAATCCATTGATTGCGACTTTTGGCATCGTATATCTCCTCCCTTTGTCGTAGTTGAAGATAAATTAAGTTTATATATACTATAAATGGTGAATTTCATCGTCAACGGAAAAAATTGAAACTGTTATTTTATAAGTTTTGATTAATAATGGCTAACCTACTTATACACTAGTGGATGAAGAATAAAGTTAAAAATTATTAAATTTGATGAATTTCAATCGACTTGGGAGCATAGGAAGCAATACGGGGCTAATTTTTATATTTATAATATTTGTTATAGGATCAGTTTTTGTATTTAAAGCGATCTCAACGCCAAAAAAGGAACATAGCATGCAATTATATTTTATCGATATTGATGGAAAACTCGTCGGTCCAGTGTCTTCTCAAAGGATTCAGTTTGATGATTCCAAGTGGAGGTATTTGTTGGGGGCAGAAGTTTTTCGCATTACAAGAAGAGCTGGAACGGAAGCTCCCTTTTGTGGAGACTTGCTCGATATACATCAAAAAGGGATTTATAAATGTTCTTCTTGTGGACTTCCCTTGTTTTCTTCGGATTCCAAATTTCATTCAGGCACTGGGTGGCCAAGTTTTTTCTCTCCTATTGCAAAGGAAAACATCATGGAAAGAGTCGATCTTTCCTTAGGCATGATTCGTACCGAAATTCTTTGTGCACGCTGTGGAGCTCATCTTGGACATGTTTTTGAAGATGGACCTAAGCCAACTGGCCTTCGTTATTGTGTTAATTCCGCTTCGCTTGTTTTTACTCCACAGTCTTTTTATGACAAAGTTACAACTGATGGCAGGAAGCTTTCTCAAGCCGCATTTGCTGGAGGCTGTTTTTGGGGAATTCAAGATTATTTCAAAAAAGTAGAAGGAGTAATTTGGGCGGTTGCAGGGTATGCAGGAGGTACTGTGTCATTTCCTACGTATGAACAAGTATGTAGGGGCAGGACTGGTCATGCCGAAACTGTTTACCTGCTGTTTGATCCCACTATAATAAGCTATAAGAAACTTTTGGAGCTGTTTTGGCAAATCCATGATCCAACAACGGCTGATAGACAAGGACCCGATGTTGGCTCTCAATACAGACCTATTATTTTTTATTATAATGAAGAACAGCGACAAGAAGCCATTCAATCCAAAGAAAATTTAGAAAAATCGAAATATTTTGGAAAAAAACTTGCTACAGCTATTCTCCCTGCTGCTCCTTTTTATCCCGCTGAAGAGTATCATCAAGACTATTTAGAAAAGCATCATTTAAGCAATGCCTGTCATAGGAGATAAATGGGAAAAATGGCGCCATATTATCACAAAATGGCTAAACCCTTCTGGGTCCTTTATTATTGGTTAACAGTGTTTGTTTTTCTTGTTCCTGATTTAGAAGCCGTAGGAAACAAATCAGTTGAATACCTTAAAGCACCTTATGAATTTGACCCTAAAATTTGGCGTTATCTTTTCGATGACAAGCCAGTGATTCTCTTGCAAAAGCATAAATCAAAAAACGGTTCGCTCTATTATATTCTAGAAAAGATAGAAACATCTGACCAAGCCCATATGGGAACTACCTATTATATCCAATCTGTTCATGGCAAGGTTTATCTTCTATACGAAGATAGGAATACGGAATCTCCCATTCCTCCTTTGACAAACATGGGCATCCCTTGGGATATCGCTGTTGAAATCGAAAAGGTCAACTTAATGCACAAAATAAACTCTATAGGAATAAAAAATACTTCCAAGTGGGTGGTTGAGAGTATTACCAAACATAGAAATATTTATTTCTATACTCCAGAATTTATCGAGGCAGCTAAGAGACTGAAGATTCTTCCCAAAAATTATAAATTGCCTCCATTGTTGCCTAAAGATGAAGCTGAGCTAGAAAAATATTTATCGACTAAGATTACTCCCATTCTCATTGATGCACAGTTGGTTGGAGAAAGTGCTCCCACAAATTCTTTGAATAGATAGGCAGATTGATTGCAGCAATTTTTTTAGTCTATGTTAATTCCTTTTCCCACCAACGTAAATAAGGAAGAAACACTTGAGATGGTTCAAAACTTATAATTTCTGGACATTCATAGCTGTGGTTTTCCTTAATGAACTGCATCAACTCTTCCCACTTTTCTTCTGAAGATTTGGCAATGAGCATAGCCTCTTGTGTTTCTTGCTGTTTGTTTTCCCACCAAAAGAATGAATAAACGAGGGGAATAATATTGACACAACTAGCAAGTCGTTTTTTAACAATAAGTTTTGCCAATCTTTCTCCTTCCTCTTTATCTGAACAGCTCATCAAAACGACACGTGGCTTCATACTTCCTTTATAAAATGAATCTTCCCAGAATTCTATTTAATAAAAAGTTTTAAAAAAAGAGCTGAACAATGCTTATCACCAATCGAAAAGTTTCAAGAAAAAAAAATCAAAGTTCACTCATTATAAATGATTCTTCAACAAATTTGCGCGGGAGTCCCCGCCTTTCAAGGCGGAGAGGGATAGCGCCGCCGCGCAGCGGCGATGCTTTACAACTGAAACATAATACTCGTGAACATGAATGAATTGCCAGCCACCCAATCGCTGAGGTGCAAACTGAAGCTCCTGCTCACTAAAGAGCAGGAGGAGGCGGTGCGGAGCACGGCGTTGGCTTTCCGTAACCCCCCTGAATCACGCATCCACTGTTGCTTTTGTGGGCGGGAAGATATCGCAAGGCATGAAACTGCAAAGACTGGTGTCCCAGGATTTGCGCAAGAGGTTCGGGCTGCCAGCTTAAATGGCATGCAACGTGCCCAGGCAAGCGGCTTCGGCCTACAAAACCCTCTAGGAACGCGCCAAAGCGGGCGCGGCCCATAAAGCGAAAGGCTGGATCGGCCCGGCTAAGGGGCTTGACAAGGCCGTCGAAAAGGCTTTGGACCGGAACCCGCAAGCCCCATCACCACAGTCAAGGGTGTGGACATGAACCGCCGGAACATCGCGGTGGAATCCAATACCCAAGGCAAATGTCTTTTTATCTTGGTGGACACCGAAGGCACCGCACCTGGCCAAGGGCGTGCTGCCAGTAGACGAAGTGCGCTCCAAGCGAAGAGCAATCGCGGAGCCACACGCGATGGTAGGCATGGAGTGGCTGAAGGCTATCCGTCATCGAACCGAGCGCAGACAGTCGGAGAAGGTTTCCGTCAAAAGCCGCAAGGGGAGCACTTGGAGTTTTGCGGAGCTACAGGCCAAGACGGTTTACAAAATTCGGCTGTCGGGCGGAGTGCCGGATTGGGTGGATGCGGATTCCTCCAGCCAGAGACGGCCGGTTTGCGGGCATGTTGGGCGGGAGAATCGGCCCAATAAGGGACTGCTGTTTGTTGCGTCCATTGTGGGTATACGCTCCATGCCGATTTAGTGGCTGCCAGAAACACATCAGCATGCGAACGCTCCTCATCTGGCAAGACTGGGTGAGGACGGGGCGATTGTCAGCCGTCCCTG
>NZ_LXQB01000003.1 GCF_004421185.1 Methylacidiphilum sp. Yel
TTCAGACGGTTCAAGGCGGACTTGATAGCCTCCGTTGCACGCACACTCTAGCAGAAATCACAAGCCCGGAAGGCATATCCGGATGCTCAGTACGGTGTGTCCAGTACGTCTCGTGATGCAATTTCACACCGTTCTTGCAACGCTTCTGTAAGCCAACAGCACAGACAGCGTTGAAACAATCAGTGTACTCAGGGAGTGTGCGCAAGAGGATTTGAGCTGTTTGGTTGTAGGTTCTAGAAACAATCGGATTGTCCTCCTCATACTTCACATACTATCCTATTTTGCGAAGCGAGAGTAGCGCCGCTCCTCTCCATGCCTAAAGGAAGGGTCTTGCGCGACGCTGTTGGCAGATGAAAGCCTCTCTTTTGAAGAAAAGCTTTGGACTGAGTCCTTTTCCTAAAAACTTTAGCTTTCTTGGCTTCTAGCCTCCTCATTCGGTTTATGTACTAAAAAAGTATCGTCAAAAAATGGAGTTGGAATTCCATCGATACTTTTAGCGTTTTTTTCTTTCCAGTACGTACGGAGGCCATTGTCTCCTTTTTTCCTTGCCCATTGGATAAGGTCCTTTCTATTTCCTTTAAATTGAAAAAGAGGAACACCAAATCCACAGGAAGTGGTCACAAGATCAATATCGACTTGTATGATTTGTCTGGAGCCTGGAAAGGAAGGGAAAAGAATAAGAAATTCCCTCCACTGCTCTTCCCATGGATGAATCACTCTTCCTTTGCCGTAAAGCCTCAAAATGAGAGGCTTACCTTCAAAAGAACAAAACATAAGGGTTATTCTCCCATCGGTGGCAAGGTGAGCAGCAGTTTCGTTACCACTCCCAGTTAGGTTGAGCCAAAGAATCTTTTTAGGACTAATAATTCGAAGCGTATCTAATCCCTTGGGAGAAATGTTAATTCGGCTAGAAGAGGTGGCTGTAGCTACAAAGAAAACTTTTTGGTTTACAATAAAATCTTTTAATTCGGCAGTGATTTCTTTGTAACTTTTACCCATAATCCCTATACATTATGGCAGAGGATATTCCTTGTCGAGCTCAAGGTTTAATTTTAGGACATTGACACTTTTTTCACCAAAAATATTAGCAAGAGGATTTTGAGTATTTTTCAAAATAAGATTCTCTATAGCTTTTAGATCCGCTTTTCTTGCTTTAGCTACTCTTGGAGCTTGCAGAAGAGCGTTTTTGAGGCTGATGTGCGGATCGAGCCCGCTTGCAGAGGCGCAGACTGCATCAGCAGGGATAAGATTTAAGGAGGCTATGCCATTTTCTTTTCTATAGTGAGTGGCTCTTTTTTTTATCCTTTCAATAAAGTCTGAAGAAGAAGGAGCAAGGTTACTGCCTCCAGAGTTGAGTCCATCGTAGGTAGAAACAGAGGGCCTCGAATGAAAATATCTTGGAGAATCAAAATTCTGTCCTATGAGTAAGGAGCCACGGACATGGCCTTTCGAATCAATGATGAGGCTTCCTCCAGACTGATAAGGGAATAAGAGTTTTCCCAAAATATATACCGTAAAAGGGTAGATGCCAGAAAGAATAAGCAGCAACAGAAGTGTTAGTTTGACGGAGAGAACTAAGCTATGGAAGAGCTTCATAAGTATTCTTTAGACAAGGTGTAAAAAGAAGAGCAATTGGTCTATAAGTTTAATTCCTGCAAAGGGGGCTATTACTCCACCAAGGCCGTAAATTAAAATGTTTTTGATTAAAAGATTCTCTGCAGAAATTGTCTTTAGCTTCACTCCTTTCAGGGCTATAGGGATTAAGAGAATAATGATGAGGGCATTGAATATAACGGCACTAAGGATAGCACTTTCAGGAGTACGTAGCTGCATAATGTTCAGTGGGGATATTTCGGGAAAAGTGGACATGAGCATTGCAGGAATAATGGCAAAATATTTAGCCACATCATTGGCTATGCTAAAAGTGGTTAAGGCCCCACGAGTCACGAGAAGCTGTTTGCCAATCTCGACGATTTCTATCAGTTTTGTCGGATTACTATCAAGATCAACCATATTGCCGGCTTCTCTAGCAGCTTGAGTCCCTGTGTTCATTGCAACCCCAACATCCGCTTGTGCCAATGCGGGGGCATCATTGGTGCCGTCTCCGGCCATGGCAACAAGGTGACCAAGAGCTTGTTCTTGGCGGATTCTATTTAGCTTTTGCTCAGGGGTAACCTGAGCCATGAAATCATCGACACCTGCTTCGGCAGCGATAGCCGCGGCAGTCAGCGGATTATCTCCTGTGATCATAATTGTCCTTATGCCCATTTTTCTTAGCCTTGCAAAACGTTCTCTAATCCCTCCTTTGACAATATCCTTTAGTTCAATCACACCAAGAACCTCTTTGCCTTCGACGACAACAAGAGGGGTGCCTCCATTTTTAGCGACCTTTTCTACTATTTCTTTTACCGATTGGGGTATGCTCGCTCCCATTTCTTTCAAATATGCTTCGATTGCATCCATGGCCCCTTTTCGAATCCTTCTTTCGCAACAAGATCCATCTGCAGAAAAAAAATCAACTCCACTCATTCGTGTTTTTGCACTAAAAGGGATAAATTTTGCTCGTGTATCAAGCACTTCTCTGCCTCTTAACCCATATTTTTCTTTGGCAAGAATGACAATCGATCTTCCTTCAGGAGTTTCATCAGCTAAGCTAGCAAGTTGAGCGGCATCAACCAGTCTATAGTGATCTATACCAGGGGCAGCTATAAATTCGGTTGCCATCCGATTTCCTAGGGTAATAGTCCCTGTTTTATCCAGCAAGAGAACATCGATATCTCCAGAAGCTTCGACAGCTCTTCCACTTGTGGCTATAACATTGAATTGCACTAATCTGTCAATGCCGGCAATCCCGATGGCACTTAATAAGCCGCCTATTGTGGTTGGAATCAGACAGATGGTCAAGCTCGTCAAAATAGGAATCGAAACTGGAGCCTGAGAATACTTTAAAAAGGGAACCAGAGTCAGGACCACTAATAAAAAAATGAAGGTTAAAGAGGCTAACAAGATGGTTAAGGCAATCTCATTAGGCGTTTTTTGCCTTTTGGCTCCTTCAACCATTTCGATCATCCTGTCAAGAAAAGTATTCCCAGACTCAGCAGTGATTTTTATGACAATCCGATCACTAATGACACGAGTCCCACCCGTAACAGCACTTCTATCGCCACCACTTTCCCGTATGACTGGAGCTGATTCCCCAGTGATCGCTGATTCATCTACCGTTGCTGCTCCTTCAACCACTTCTCCATCAGAGGGGATGGTGTCACCGGCAACGCATACTACTAGATCTCCTTTCTTTAACTCACTGGCGTTGACAATGACTTCTTTTCCTTGGAGAAGTTTCTTTGCCATTGTCACAGTCCTGGTCTTCTTTAAACTTTCGGCTTGAGCCTTTCCCCTACTTTCGGCAATTGCTTCTGCAAAATTGGCAAAAAGAACAGTAAACCAAAGCCAGAGACTAATCTGAAGGGTGAAGGAAAAAGATTCCGAAGAACGAATCATTTCGATGGTAGTAATGAAGGCACCAATTTCGGTTACAAAAATAACGGGGTTTTTCCAAAGACTAAAAGGATTGAGTTTTATAAAGGCTTCTTTTATTGCAGATGCAATAAGAGCTAAGCTCCAAAAAGAAACAACATTCTTGGAGGGTTTCATAATTTTAGAACATTTTACCCCTAGCCATCATTAGATGCTCAAGGATAGGTCCTAAGGTAAGAACTGGGAAAAAGCTAAGAGCTCCAAGCAGGAATATGGTTGCCCCAAGGATAAAAACAAAAAGGGCACCACTGGTCGGGAAAACCATTTGGCTAATGTACCGTTTCTGACAAACAAGTGAGCCAGCAATGGCAAGCACAGGGATAATGACAAAAAAGCGACCAAAATACATAGCCAAAGCAAGGCAAATAGCATAGGGAATAGAGGTAGCGGATAATCCTCCAAAAGCGCTTCCATTGTTTTGGCTGGTAGAGGTAAAAGCATAAAGAATTTCAGTCAATCCATGTGGCCCATTGTTTCCTAGGGCTGCCCTCCCCCATGAAGAATATATAGCCATTGAGGACATGCCTAAGATTAAAATATACTGGATCATTAGAGCTAGCACCGCCATTTTGATCTCGTAGGCACCAATTCTCTTTCCCAAATAGCCCGGAGTTCGGCCTATCATCAGACCGAATAAAAACACCGAAAGAATGACGAAAAGCAGCATTCCATATAATCCAGAGCCCACTCCCCCAAAGATGATTTCTCCTAAGCTCATATTGAACAAAGGAATCATTCCTGAGAGGGGCAAAAAAGAGTCATGCATGGAGTTGACTGCTCCACAGGAAGCAGCGGTCGTGACGGCAGCAAAAAGTGTCGATTCAAATATTCCAAATCTCGTTTCTTTGCCTTCCATATTGGTTAATTGTTCAATGCCATAAGGTTTAAAAAACGGATTGCCTGCATGCTCTAACCAATAACAGCTAAGGCTAAGAACAAGAAAAAGAAGAACCATGGTTAGCCAAATTGACCAGCCGTGACGCAGTTTCTTACAACTTAATCCAAAGTAATAGGTTAACGCACTAGGGATGAGAAAAATAAGGAGCATTTCCATAAAATTGGAAAGGGGAGTTGGATTTTCATAGGGATGAGCGGAGTTGGCGTTAAAAAATCCTCCTCCATTAGTTCCAAGAAGTTTTATCGCTTCTTGGGAGGCGATAGGTCCCTGAGGTATAATGCAAGCTCCTTCATGAGCTTTGCTATCTAGTGGAAGATAGCGGATGTAGGCATGGAAATTTTGAGGGACTCCTTGTGACATTAGGAGTAAGGCACCAACAAGAGATAGAGGTAATAGAAGATAGTAAGTGATCCTTGTAAGATCTACCCAGCAATTTCCAATAGTTTTTACCTCTGTTCGAACAATACCCCGAACGAATGCGGCGGCGAGGGCAATGCCAGTAGCTGCCGAAGTAAAGTTATGGAAAGCAAGCCCAACCATTTGAGAAAAGTAGGAGACTTCTTTTTCAGGTATATAGGATTGCCAGTTGGTGTTTGTTCCAAAACTAATGGCCGTATTGAACGCTATGTGAGGGGCCATAGGTCCAATATGTTCAGGGTTAAGGGGGAGAACATGCTGCATTCTTAGCACAAAATAAGTCAACAACATGCCTACAAAATTAAAGAGTAAAAGGCCAATAGCGTATTCTATCCAATTTTGCTCTTTTGATTTATCGATCGAGCAAATTTTGTAAGTTAAATTTTCCAGTGGTTTGAAGATGGCATCAAAAATAGTTTTCCCTTCTGTATCCAGGACTCTATAAATATGTATTCCCAAAGGTTTGTTTAGGACAGCAAGGATAGATATAAAAAGAGCAAGTTCTATCCAATCTGAAGCTCTCATTGTTTTGTAAAATTTAAAATTTTTCAGGCCAGAGGATGACTATCAGCAGATAAACAAGCAGTAGGAGAGAGACTAAAAATAGAATAAAAAGCATAGGCTAGATCCTTCACACTTCACACTTTATCGCATGCTTTGCAGTAGAGCAGGCTGCAAAACATCAAACCAACAAAGAACAAAACATACATAGTGTCGATCATCTTACAAAGGATATTATCTCTTCTTTTTTGTCTTCTATAGTTAAATATAGTGTAGAAAATATCAAAATTTTATTAATCCTTGCATTTTTCATTTTAAAAGATCTTGAGGATCGACATCTATTCTAATGTTTATACCCATTTCAGAATCTTTGCCAAAAATTAGCTTCTTTAGCTTTTGACTGATCTCCATGACTTTTTGACAGCGTATGAATAACTGATAATGATATTTGCCTTTGATTTTGGCAATTGGGGCCTGTGTCGGTTCACTGATAAGAGCATTAGAATCTTTCAATGCATCTTTAATTTCTTTGGTGAAGGCTTCTGTCATAAACTTGACTTTTTCTTCTGGATTCCCTATGAAGCGAATCAATATGGCTCTGCAGAAGGGGGGATAAAAAAGAGTTTTTCTAAATTCTAGTTCCTGATCAACAAAACCAAGATAATCGTGGTGTCTTGCAAATTGGATGGCTGGATGGTAAGGGGTTCGTGTCTGTACAAAGACTTCTCCTTCTACAGAGCCCCTGCCTGAACGGCCTGAAACCTGTAAGAGTTGTTGGAAACTTTTCTCCGATGCTCGAAAATCAGGGAGATGTAAAAGACCATCTATGGAAACAATTCCAACAAGACTGACATGAGGAAAGTCCAGGCCTTTTGCAACCATCTGAGTACCAACAAGAATATCAAATTGCCCTTCTCCAAAGGCCCTTAATGCTCTTTCCATTGCCCCCTTTTTTTTCATTGTATCTGAATCCATTCTTAAAACTCGAGCAGAGGAAAACAATTGTTGAATGGCTTCTTCTACTTTTTCTGTGCCGCTTCCCAAAAATTTAAAAGCTCCTACTGCCCGACACATAGGACAGAAAGAAGGAACAGAAGCAGAATAATTGCATAGATGACAATTTAAAATCCCAAGGTTTTTATGAAAACTTAGGGAAATCGAACAATTTGGACAGGGAAGGACATAACCGCAGTCTGAGCATTGCAATGAAGAGGAATAGCCCCTGTGATTTATATAAAGGATAATTTGCTCTTTTCTTTCCAGTCTTTTTTCTATGGCTTCTTTTAGTTCATCTGAGACCAATTCTTCAGGCTTTAGAAAAAAACCGGTGCCTTTCTTTTCTTGTTGTGAAAGCCTCCTTTTGCGTTTTCTTAGATCGACAATGCTGACAGAAGGGAGTTTTCTTTCTTCGACCCTTCTTTTAAGTTCTATCAGTTTATATTTACCGCTCATCGCATTATAGTACGATTCCAAGGAGGGAGTGGCCGAACCCAAAATAATAAGGGCTCCTTCAAGTCGAGCACGCATCACGGCAACGTCTCTGCCGTGGTAGCGCGGGCTTTCCTCTTGTTTGAATGAGCTTTCATGTTCTTCATCCACAATGATTAACCCTAGGGAGGGGAATGGAGCAAAAAGAGCCGACCTGGTGCCAACAAGAATATCAATCTTGCCTCGGAGTATATCATACCAAAGAGTTGCTTTTTCACTACGGGAAATGCGGCTATGCCAGCAACCAATAGAGGCTCCTTGTGCTGTAAATCTGGCTTTAATTCTCTCCAAGAGTTGTGGTGTTAAAGAAATTTCAGGGACTAAAAGAAGAACCTGTTTTTTTTGCTTTAAGCATTTTTCAATTGTCCGCATATAGACTTCTGTCTTCCCGCTACCAGTGACTCCAAAGAGAAGAATCGGTTGAGGAAGACCTTTATGCATTTCCTCTTCGATCAAGTGGACTGCATGGCTTTGTTCTTCTGTCAAGCATTTTGGAGGAGAAAGATTAGGAACAATAGGGAAATAGGTTTCGGCTTTTTTTTGGGAGAGTCCAACTATTAACCCTTTGCGCAAAAGATTTTTCCAGATGTTTCGAGAGATTCCAGTCTTTTTAGGAAGCTCAGAAAGCCAAGCAGGTTGCCATTTTTGGAGGAAATCCAAAGCCTCTTTTTCTTTTTTGGCTCTTTTTATTTTGCTTTGAATATAAAGAGGATCCAAATGCGCTGGCAGGGATAATAGAAGATCCTCTTTTGGTTTAATAGTCGCTCTACTAATGGAATCAGGTAAGGCGGCTTGTAAAGCTGAAATCAACGGGCTACAGTAGTAGTCTGCAATCCACTTGCATAATTTGAGAATGTTTTGAGGAACTAATAATTCTTTATTTTCCCTGCAGAGAAGGGGTTTAAGCGTAGAGTTTTGTTTTTCAAGAATATCCACAACGATTCCCCTGCCAAATCCATTCTTAAATGGAACGCGAACGTGAGTGCCTAAAACAATTTCTTTCTCCAGGGCTTCGGGAATAGCATAGTCTAGGAGAAAGTCTCTTTTGTTATCAAGAAGTACTCGAGCGATATGGAGAGAGGGAAGCGAAGGGGGTGGGAAAAAAAATTCCTGTTCCATGTAGAGCCTTTTAAAAAATAAATTAAAGCTAGGCAGAGAAAAAAGAGAAATGATTTGATCTGAAAAGATCTGAAAAAAAACGCGCTGCATACAACCTCTTCCTTTAGGAAGAGGATAAGGCGCGGCATTCAGGTGTTCTCTGACTCTCGATAAACTGTTGGATAACAAGCAGAGGAGCGCCGCCACAGCTTCCGGCAAAATAACTTGGGGACCAGAGATGTCCACTTCATAGTTTTCGGCAAATTTGCGTATAGTTTTTCTTTTGGATCAGGCGGCTAGAGACGCCTTTCAGACTGTTCATCAGCGTGGAAATGGCCACTTTGGGGTGGATAGGTCACCAAAAGGTGCGCGAGGTCATCCTGAGGGTCAAATTCCAACAATTCAGCTTCGAAAGCTTTACAAACCGAGGCCATAATCTCGTGCAGCTCTTCCAAAATCTCTTTAGTGAAGACTCCGCGCCGATAATTAGTCACAAAGACCAATGTAGATGAAGATTATATACACAATGTCGACCTGTACGGATCTCGTTTGACTTTATCATAGACCAAGTATTTCCTAAAAAACATGGAAATTCTCCAGTCCTTTCGATTCTGCTTGGAACCGACAACGGGACAATCCCAGTGCCTCACCCGTTACCAGGGATGTGCGCGGTTGGTTTGGAACAAAGCGCTGGCCTTGCAAAAGGGGCGGCTGGAGGCCGGGTCCCCTTTGCTCTCGTATGAGGAGCTTGCCCGGCTCCTGACACGGTGGAGACACAGCGAGGACTACGGGTTTTTGGCTCAGGTGCCCGTTCACTCTTTGCAATGGACGCTCAAGTTTCTGGATCGGGCAATCCGGACCGCGTTTGACAAGTCCAATCCGGCGCGGTTGCCGCCCTTCAAGAAAAAGAACCGGGACGAGGCCGGCCTGCGCTTTACGGACCCCAAACCGATCAAGCTCGACCTGTCGACCAAGGACACAGACGGGCGGTGTGTCTTGCCGAAGGTTTTCCTGCCCAAGATCAGCTGGGTGAAGTTCCGCAAGTCCTGGCCCATCGATGGAACGATTCGGAATGCCACGGTAACATGGCAAGCCAGGCACTGGTACATCTCTTTTCAGAGGGCGGCATGAAAAGAAACTGGCTTGGGAAATACGGAAGCTGTCGCGGAAGAAACGGTTCTGGCGAAACTGGCAGAAACAGGAGGCCAGGATAGAACGGCTTCATGCGCATATTGCGAATGCCCGGCGGGATTTTTTTGCACAAGACCTCCACGGCCATCAGCAAAACCCACGCGATGGTGTTTGTGGAGGATTTGATCCAGAACATGAGCCGGTCGGCCAAGGGGACGAGGGAGAATCCGGGGAAGAAGGTGCGGGCGAAGAGCGGGCTGAACAAAGCGATTCTGGACCAAGGGTGGTCAATGTTCCAGAAGTTTTTGGAGTACAAGCTCCATTGGTCGGGAGGCTGGCTGGGGACCGTACCGACCCCATAGACGAGCCAGACTTGTCCGGAGCCGGAATGTGGACATGTGAGTCAAGCGAATCGGCCGAGGCAAACGACATTCCGCTGCGAGAGGTGCAGGTATGAGGGCAATGCCGACTCAGTGGGAGCGATGAACATATTAAGGGCTGGACTGGCCCGGCTCGCCTGTTCTCCGGTGTAGTGCCGGGGAGTCGGTTGTTCGACTGATCCAAGGGGTGCAACAAGGCCCCTGGTGGCAGGAAAGAATTCCCTGACTGAAGGCGGAGGAGGGGGCAAGCGTTGAAAATGCTTTTATCTTGCAACATGGTGATGTAATTTGATAGCAAAAAGGATTAATACAATGTCAGAATCAGAAAAAGTATATAAGATCGTCCATGTCATTGGCACTTCCAGCGAAAGCATCCAACAGGCGGTTCGCAATGCTATAGAAAGAGCAAATAAAACACTTCGTAATTTGGATTGGTTCGAGGTCAAAGAGATTAGAGGATCGGTTAATAAAGATGGAAAACCTCTCTTTCAAGTAGAGGTTAGAATAGGCTTTAGGCTAGAAGACTGATAAGAGTTATTTTTCAATATTCCTTGACCTAATAAGCCTTTTGTGTTTGAACATAGGGTCAATAAATGACTTTTAGAGGGGACTCTTCCCAGCTTTTCAAAATAGATAGTCCTTCCTCTCTTAAGAGTTGAATAGATTGCAGTTGTCTTTGATTGGATGGTTTTTTAAGTTCTTCGTATAAGAAAACATCTCGAAAACCAATTTTTTGAGCATCTTCTGCAGAACAACCAAAATATATTTTGTTGATCCCAGCCCAATAAATTGCCGAAAGGCACATTGGACAGGGTTCACAACTACAGTAGAGGATAGCCCCATTCAAATTGAATTTATAAAGTTTGTTGGCAGCCCGACGAATTGCTAGAATTTCAGCATGTGCAGTTGGATCTTGAGTTGAAAGCACCTCGTTATGAGCTAAGCCAATCGCTTCTCCTTGAAGCACCACAACTGCTCCAAATGGACCACCTTCTCCTTGTTCCGAACCATATTTTGCTAGTTTAAATGCGAGTCTCAGCCAAAACTCAGGACTATCACCGTTCATTGGCGGTTCGAAGATATCTGCCATAGTTCGCTTAGTTTAGTTGTTTTCTTTAAAAACGGAAAGAATTCACAATGAAAAATATCTAATCCTCCATTCTTCCTGTTTACTACTCTCTGCTGAGAGTATCAGTCCGAAAAGGAATCTTGACTTTTTTTGTCTGTTTTGTTTGCTCCTTTCTTATGAAATTTGGGTGGTTAGAAATCACTCTTTTTTCGATTGTCCTTGTCGTAGTGATCTCAGCCATATTTGTTAGAGGGAAAAATTGGTTGGAACCAGGTTTTTGGGGAGTGTTTGCTATCGTGAGTTCTTTGGTAATGTTTTCTATTCTTTGGCTTTTAACTTTTGATACCTTAAAGAAAATTTCATTTGGTTCAGCTCGAGTACCGTCTCCAACCGTTATCAATCATAAAATTGGATTTGAATACGATCCAGATAAAAAGCGCTATATGCCAACAATAGGGGAAGAAGAATTATTTTTCGGGAAAAAATGGTCAGAACAAGAAGCGACTCAACTGTTAACCAAAGGCAAGTTAGTGATTCAGAGTAGAAATTGCATGGACTGTCATACTCTCTTAGGCAATGGAGCCTATTTTGCACCTGATCTTACGAAATCTTGGCTTGATCCAAAATGGCAGACTATGATCCAACCAATGATAGGTGTGGCTACAAAAGAAGAAACTATGGCTAAGTGGCTGCAAAACCCTGAGTATTATGGAACATGGCAAAGAAGAATGCCCAATTTGAAATTGACAGAAGAGGAGGCCAAGGCCGTCGTTGGCTATCTAAAATTTATGTCTGCTATCGATACAAACGGGTTTCCGGATCATTTTGGCAAATCACCCGCTATTTTTTGATTCCCAAAGTTAAAAATGAAAGAAAGTAAAGATCTTTATGAATCACAAAAATTAGCCATTGGCTATTGGATCGTAGCTATATGTCTTTTTGGAGCCCAACTTGTCTTTGGACTGATTATTTCCTATCAGTATATCCAGCCTGAATTTCTCCATAAATTCCTTAATTTCTCTATTTGTCGGCTGCTTCATATTAACTCAATGATTCTTTGGTTGCTTTTTGGTTTTATTGGGGGAATCTATTGGTTTTTACCTTTAGAAACAGAAAGAGAGGTTGTAGGCATTTTTCTAGGCAAAATCGCTTTTATAGTTCTGACAGCAGCTGTCAGTATTGTTGTGCTGGTTTTTTTGCTTGTCCAAATAGGCAAAGGAGAAATGCTGACGCTTTGGCTTGTTACTGAAGGCAGAGAGTATATTGAAGCGCCAAGATGGGCTGATATTGGTATAGTGGCTGTTTTTTCGATAATATTTTTTAATGTTTTTGCATCTATCTGGAAAGCCAAGAAACTAAAGGGAATACTTTGGGTATTAATAGTGGATTTGCTTGCCATTATTGGATTTTACATTGCTGGCATGTTTTTCAGTCCCAATATCTCGGTAGATCAATTTTGGTGGTGGTGGGTGGTGCATCTTTGGGTTGAAGCAACCTGGGAAGTGCTAGTTGGCGTACTTGTTGGATGGGTGCTAATGGCTGTTTTGGGAACCTCAAGAAAAATTGTTGAAGGATGGCTTTACTTAGAAGTTTTCCTTATTTTTGGAACTGGAATTTTAGGGCTAGGACATCATTATTTCTGGATAGGTGCTCCAGAATATTGGTTAGGCATTGGAGGCTTTTTTTCTGCCCTAGAGCCTTTGCCTCTTGTCGCAATGATTGTTCATGCGGTCTATGATGCAGGAGTCCATAGGTTGAAAACAATTAATAAACCAGCTTTTTTTTGGATTGTGGCACAAGCCTTTGGCAATTTCATCGGAGCAGGGGTATGGGGCTTTATGCATACATTGCCTCAAATCAATCTTTATAGTCATGGCACACAGTTGACAGCAGCCCATGGACATCTTGCTTTTTTTGGTGCGTATGTTAATACGAATCTTGCCTTAATTTATACGGCTCTTCAAAGAATTCGGTTGCATGAGGGATCCATTCTTGATGGAACCCTTTGGAAATGGGTTTTTATTGGTTTGAATCTGGCAATGTTGGGTATTACTGCTCCATTAACTGTGGCTGGGTTTACTCAAACATTTGTTGAACGAGCCGTTGGTGGTTCGACATGGCAAGCCTACATCGATGCCCAGTCGCATCCCTGGTTTAAAGAGTCTATGATCTGGCGCATGGGATTTGGAATTATGTTTTTTGTTTGTTATGTCTTACTTGTTGCTGATTTGTTAACTATTGGGAAAACAAAGGCCACTCATCAACAATAGGACCATTTCTTATGAGTGCTGACTCCGTTTTAAAGATGCTCTTAGCCAGCTTGAGTTTTGTTCTTACGGCTGGCTTGTATGCATTTTTTTATGCGTTTGGAAGATTGAAAGGATCTTTCTTTTGGGAACTCTTTTCTTTTGTTTTTGCCTTAATGATGATGCTTAGCGGGTTTTTTCTTGTTTCATGTCCTGCATTTACTCTTTTTTGGAAACTGCTTCTGATTTTTTCTATTTTTAGCTATTTGATCATTCCAAAAGCAATGTTTTGGATTGTCGAAAAAATTCATCAAAAAGAAGGGGAAGAAGAAGGAAGACTAAAGACACTGAAATAGATTAAAAAAAGCTTGTTTTAATTTATAAGAGATTTTAAAGAAATTATGCATGGCTGATGTCTCACTGAGTGCTGTCTATACTTCGTTGGAGGATGCTGAAAAGGCTCTAAAGAGCCTGGAGCAAAATCAATTCCCTCTTACAAGAGTTTCTATTCTTGCTCAGGATCTATCCAGTGAAAGAAAAGTTCATGGATATATCACTGCTGGAGATATCGCCAAAACGGGTGCCACTATTGGGGGATGGGTTGGCGGGCTTTTTGGGATCCTTGTAGGTGCAGCCTTTGTTTGGGTTCCAGGGTTTGGTCCATTGATTGTTGCTGGTCCTCTTTCAGCAGCTTTGCTTGGTGGGTTGGAGGGATTGGTTGCCGGTGGAGTTGCTGGAGCAGCTCTTGGATTTTTGTCTGGCTTGGGGATACAAAAACAACATATTTTAAAATTTGAAGAACATCTCAAAGCAGGAAAATATCTTCTTGTTATTCGAGGCACTGAAGAAGAGATCGAAGGGGCTAAAAAGATTCTTGAAGCAACACAACCGCTTGAAATGCAGGTTCATAAAGAAAGCCCATAGTCAGAGTTTTTTTGGAGATGCTTTCTTTTTTCCCCTTGAGGTGCCTTGACAAAGTTTTTTTCCCAAAACGATGAGTCTTATGTTTGTCAAATAACTAATCAAAACGTGCTATAAAATTACATTATAGGCAGATTCTTTTCTATCTCCTTCCAGTCAAGGGCGTTAAAAAATTCTTCAATGTAACCTTCTTTGTCTGAACCAAAGTCTGACTCATAGGCATGTTCGACAAGATCAATAGCTAGCAGAGGACTCATCCCTGAAAAAGGAAAAGCATCTTCCCTATTAGAAGATAGGTTAAAGAGTTTACCAGTATAATGATCCAAAACCAACCAGACCCAGCCTGTAGAATAAAGTGCCTTAATTTTAAAATCTAGCTTGAATCGCACGACGGAATCAAAATTGATTTCTAGGAGTTCTTTGATTTTCCCTTCGCAATTTCCATTTCTGCCTAAAGAAGAGAAATACAATTCATGGCTTGCAATCTTACCATAAAGGGAAAACCATTGACCTATCTTTGAGGTGACAAGCTCTTTTTTAGAAGGTTCTTCCTCTGTGTTTTGAAAAGAAGGCCAGTTGTCAAGATATTGAGAAAATTCATTGGCTATGGAATTAGCCTCTTGCAAAAGATGACTGTATAAAGCCACATGCTTATTTAAAGCGTTCGCAGAAAATTTCCCAATTCCATTTTCAAATTTTTTTAAAAAAATCTCAGACTTGTCCGTTAAAACTTTCAATGAATCAGTAGCCATCTTGCATATAATAATAGGAAAATTCTTAGGTTCATGGCAAGGATTCGTTTTTTTCTCTTCCTATTGGAATAATTTTTCTAGGCTCTTTTCTTCTTTGTTCCCCTTGGCTACGGAAAGTAGTTTGCGAGCTAGTCTTATTGCTTCTTTGCTTTCTCCTCCAAGCATTCTTGCAATTTCCTTCAAACGGTCTTCTTCAACAATTTTCTTCAATAGAACTCGTGTGACATTTTCTTCCGATTCTTTCATAACCTTGAAATGAGCGTCCCCTCCAGCAGCCATGGATGGAAGATGGGTTATGCAGAGTACTTGATGGTTTATTGAAAGTTCCTTCAATAAAGAACTTACCTTCCAGGCTATCTCCCCACCAATGTTAGCGTCTATTTCGTCGAAAACAAGTATTGGGATAGGATCGACTCGGACAAAGACCGCTTTTAAGGCCAGCATGACTCTGGCTGCTTCTCCACTTGAAGCAATTTCTTTCAATGGTTTGAGTGGAATGCCTGGATTAGGAGAAAAAAGAAATTCTATTTCGTCCTGACCAGAAGGACCAACCTTTTCTTTATTATCAATACTTATGGAAAACCCTGATTGGGCAAAACCCAATGATTGGAGCACAGTTTGAATAGAAATGATTAATGCTTCGGCTGTTTTTTTTCTTTTGGAACTTAAATGCAAGGCCTCTTTTTGAAGTGCTTCCAAAAGTTCGAGTTCTTCTTTAGCGATATTTCGGACTATATCTTCTTCTTCCTTTATTTTGGCTAATTGTTCGCTAATTTTAGATTTATAATCGATTAATTCCTCTATCTGCAAAGCATATTTTCTTTTTAAATTCTCGAGGAAATTTTTTCTTTGTTCTAATTTTTCGAGAGCTTCTGGATCTATTTCTATTTTAGAAAAATAATCTTCGATCAATCTATCGAGTTCTAGCAAATCATGAGCTGCGGACTGTTCCAAGGCTATTGCCTGAGAGCCTTTTTGAGGATCAAATTTCTCCAATAGGCAAAGGTGCCTATGCAGAGAAGACAATAAAGAAAGAATAGAGGGATTGTTCTGGGAAAGCAAACCACGAATTGCTCCAAGACAATCGTAAATTTTCCAGCCGGTTCTAGCTAAATTTAGCTTTTGGTCGATTGCTTCTTCTTCTCCTGGAATAAGATCGGCAGCGACAATCTCCTGCAGTTGCTCGTTAAGTCTCTGTTTCTTTTTGAGCAGCTCTTCTAAAGAAAGAGAATTTTTTTTCTTCAGCAGTTTTTGATGAGTCTCATAAAGGGATTTTACTCGATGGGATAACTCATTTAAAGAGCCAAAAGCATCGAGGAGCTTTAATTGGATTTTTTTGTCAACAAGGGATTGATGATCGTGAGGACCAAGCACATCGATCAGATTATCTCCAAGTTCTTTTAAAAGGGAAATCGGAATGAGTTCACCATTAATGAATTGGCGACTCGATCCTGAAGGCCGCATTTCCCTTCTCAAAATAAAAGAAGAGCTATCTAATGTATCCAATCCTTTTTCTTTGAAAAGATCAGAAACCCTGGTCCAGAAAGTCTCTGATAATTGAAATTCTCCTTCGACTATGCCTGGCTTTTCTTTATTTTTTAGAAATGACGGAGAAGCTCTTTCTCCCAACAGAAACTTTAAGGAGTCGATGACTATCGATTTGCCTGCACCGGTTTCTCCAGTTAAAACATTGAGTCCCGGGACAAGGTCCCATTCTAGCTCTTCAATAAGGGCGAGGTTTTCAATCCTTAACTTGAGTAACATGAAAAATCTGTATCATTTTAAAATAATCGAAACGGTGTTCAAGTTTCCTCTATTTCTCTTTCTTCTTGATCCTTCTTTTTCCCTAGCAAATACGCCCAGATAAAAGAATCAAGATCTCCGTCAAGAACTTCCTCTACCTGAGATCTGTTTTCTCCAGTTCTCAAATCTTTAACCATCTTATAAGGTTGTAGGACATAAGATCGAATCTGCCTTCCCCAACCTATTTCTCCTTTTTGTCCGTAAATTCTTTCCATTTCGGCTCTTTTTTTGTCTTTTTCTAATTCATAAAGCCGCGAACGAAGGATCTTCAACGCGGTGGCTTTATTTTGTAATTGGCTGCGTTCATTCTGACATACCACAACTAATCCAGTAGGTAAATGGGTAATACGAACAGCCGAATCCGTTGTATTGACACCTTGGCCTCCATGACCGCTAGAGCGGAACACATCTATCTTTAAATCACTTTCTTTAATTTCTATGTCGATGGTTTCGTCAACTTCTGCAACAACATCGACCGAAGCAAAGGAAGTTTGTCTTTTCCCCTGAGCGTTAAAAGGAGAAATTCTGACAAGACGGTGCACGCCACGCTCTGCTTTTAAATAACCATAGGCATTGTTCCCTGAAACTAGGATGCTTGCGGATTTGATCCCTGCTTCTTCTCCAGGGAGAATATCGACAAGACTCACCTTATAGCCATGCCTTTCTGCATAGCGCTGATACATTCGCAAAAGCATTGCAGCCCAATCGCACGCTTCTGTCCCTCCTGCTCCAGCATGGATCGATAAAATAGCGTTCTTCTGATCCAATGGATCAGAAAGAATGAGTTTGACTTCCACTGAATCGAGCAACTCAGAATAATTTTTTATTTCCCTCTCTAATTCTTCTATAAGGGATACATCTCCGCTTTCCTTTAAAAGATCAAAGAGAGCTTCTAGATCTTTGAATCTGCTGAGGATAGTGTAATAATCGGATAGTTTTGCTTTAAGCTCTTTTGATTTAGATATCGCTTTTTCTGATTTTTCGCTTGATTGCCAAAAACCTGGATCGGCCATTTCTTTTTCTATCGCTTGAAGTTCTGCTTCAAGCTGCGTAGGGTCAAAGAAACCCCCGTACGGAAAATAATCTCTGTTTGAGTTCGCTAAGTTGATTAGAGAGAATATGTAAGTCGGTCATGTTTAAAATGTACGAAATTTCTCTTTAAAAAACAAGCCTTCTTTCTCTTCTATCCTACTATTAGGCGTAGCTCTTTATGGGTCCCAGAACGCAATTTTAGTCTTTTTCTATATCCTAAGAAGCAGGTCTGCCTTTTTTAGCCAGGCAATTTTTCTAGGAGCTAAAGAAAAGCTCATCGGTCCCAAGCCACACTAAAACTTGCTCGAGCGATTGCGGAGACTCTCTAGAAGTCTCTTGCGCAAGAAAAAGGGGTCGGCCAATCGGACCAAAGCCAAGGCTTAGGCTTGCAAGGCTGCATGCCAGGATTGCCAATATCCGGCAGGAAGGCTTACACAAGCTCACGACAAAGCTCAGGCGACGATTTCACCCCCGTCGTTGTCGAAGAGCTGAAGGCGGGCAGCATGGTGAAGAACCGGTAATCTTGCCGGCTCCCTATCCGACATGGGTTTCTTCGAGTTTTGGCGGCAACTGGCATACAAGGCAAAGTGGGGTGGTGGAATGGTGGTGGAGGCCGACCGCTGGTTTCCGTCCAGCGAGAGCTGTATGACTGGCAGGACGGTGCAGGAAAAATGCCTCTGGCTGTTTGCAGGTGACGATGTCCGGACTGTGGGAGGTGAATGCGGCTAGCAATCTTCTGGGGTATGGATTGGACGTCCTAAGCGGTCCTACGGCGAGGGCCGGCTGTATGTGAAGCCTGTGGAGAGGAAGGCACTGGCTCTGGCCTCAAAGCCCGAGTGAAACCAGCTTCGGTGAAGCAGGAAGTCAACTTCGAACCTGTGTTAGTAGAAATGAGTAAGTCTGACGGAACGGTATAGGATCAAGTGGAGGAGTTGGCAAAGCGTTTTTTTTCCCTTTCTAGTCTTTGGATCGCTTTGTGAATTCTATTTAGAGTCAGTTCAATGTTATCGAGATTTTTTTCGACTTGATAAAGGTTTCCCGACTTATCATAGATTAAGATTTGAGTGGTGTTTTTAGGAACTCCCAACTCATGGGTTAATGTGCCATTCATGTCGAGCACAGGGAAGGGACGAGAGTTTGCATTAAAATTTTTTTTTATGTGGGAAAGAGCCAATCCTTTAAAAAACCCTGCGTGAGAAATGTCTTCAACTAAAATCAGTGCCACATCATCAGGCAGTTTTGTTTTAGGATCCTCTCCAAGCAGTCGAGCCCATTTTTCTTGCTTTTTACCCTGAGTCATGTTGGGTACGGAAACGATAAAAACAGTGATTTTTCCTAGAAACTGATTTATGGAATGCTTTTTACCTAAGGGATCGATCAAGGGATAGAAGGGAAAATGACGAGCGTATCCATCGTAGTGAATGGAATAATTGGGGGAAGTTTTTTCAGCTGCTTTTAACAAGGAAGAACTACATAAAAAAAGCAAGAGGAATAGAACCATAGTTGGAATAATACGAAGGGGATAGAATTTCTCTTTGCTCTTTATTTCTGGGATAGACCCAATAGCCAACAGTTTCTTTTTGCATAAAATAAGCATAATGCATATTCTAAGGGAAAATTTCTATTTAACTAAAAACATTTTTAGGGGTTTTGTTCTATTTAAAATAACTGAATATGTTGTAATTTCTTTCATTTACTGAAAAACAATCAGCCTGATTTTATGGAGCTAGCAAGCCAGCAAAGTAGAGAGTCGAGCTTTTCCCATCTCTCTCCATCAGGAGAGGCAAGAATGGTTAATGTGACGGATAAAGCTGTGCAAAAAAGAACGGCCATTGCTGAAGGCTTTATAACGCTTTCTCAAGAAACGATTGGCCTTTTGCAGGCTAAGGCTATGCCTAAAGGAGATGTGCTCACCGTTGCGAAGATTGCCTCGATTATGGCGGCTAAAAAAACAGGGGAACTCATACCTTTAGCCCATGCTGTTGGCCTTTCTTATGCTGATACCCATTTTGAAATCGAGGAAACTGGAATAAGAGTAGTCGCAAGGGCCGAATCAGTGGCGAAGACAGGGGTGGAGATGGAAGCCCTTGTTATGGTCTCAGTAGCCCTTTTGACTCTCTACGATATGTGTAAGGCGGTTGACAAATCGATGGTCATCGGTCAAATCAGACTTATAGAGAAAAAAAAGGAATGAAAATTGGTCGTATTACTTTAAGCGACAGAGCCTATGCGGGTATTTACAAGGATCAGAGTGGTCCTGAAATCGAAAAAGTTATCATGCATCTATTTGCTGAACCTGTTGAATTCATTTCTGTATTGATTCCTGATGAAAAAAATTTGCTTGTTTCCGAATTTTTGAGGCTTGTTGATGAACTTGACTGTCCTCTTGTTCTCACAACTGGAGGCACAGGGCCATCTTCAAGAGATGTTACCCCTGAAGCAACAAGGCTTGTCTTAGAGAAGGAATTGCCGGGCTTTGGCGAAATCATGAGAATGGAGTCGTATAAGAAAGTAAAGACGGCAATATTATCAAGAGCAGTTGCTGGAATTAGAAAACGCTCGCTTATCATTAATTTACCGGGCAAACCCTCTGCCATAGCCGACTGTTTAATGCTGCTGGGAGAAGCTATAGCCGAATGTTTGGATCATCTACGTGGGTATAGGCCTCTTCTAGCAATTAAAGACAAAAAATAGAATCGGTAGCAGCGGTAGACGAGTAGAGTTTGCAGAGAAACCAAATAGAAAACCAGTTGATCTGCAAAAACTGTGGAAATTATGGTACAAAAAAAGACATAGGAGTAGAAACTTCGACAAAGAAGTTTTTTTGCGTTAAGATTTTTTGAATAGAGTCACAAAGAATGTCAGTTTTAATGTAAAACTTATAAAAGCGGAGTCAGTTATTCTATGAAGCCAACGGTTTACGAAATTGAAGAAGGGAATAAATTATTACCACGATTTGATCTCCATGAGTATTTACCTTGTATCACTCTGGATGCGGATACTGGAGAGGTGCTTATGTTAGGCTACATGAATAAAGAGGCTTTGGATAGAACCATAGAAACAGGATTGGCGACTTATTATAGCCGATCGCGAAAAAAAATTTGGGTGAAGGGAGAGCAATCAGGGTTTTTTCAACACGTTAAGGATATTTTTATCGATGATGATCAAGATACCTTACTTTTAAAAGTGAAAGTCGATGGCGGTGCCTCCTGTCATGTTGGTTATAGAAGTTGTTTTTATAGAAAGCTAAAAGCAGGAAGCAAAGAAGAGCTTGAATTTACTGAACAAAATAAAGTTTTTGATCCAAAAATTGTTTATAAACTTAGCTCATGACTTTACATCCTGATTCTGGATTTCCCAGTCCACCCATCTCACTAAATCCTCGATCCTATTCCTTCCGTCATGATGCCAAAATGCTGAAGGCTGTTGCATTTCTCCTACAGAACAAAATCTTGTGACCCCAGCATTAATAAAGAGCCTAACAATATCATCTGGAATTGTTTCGAAAACACCTACCGTACTTATCATACCCTGGATAGGTTTTAGCCATTCCTTTAGCTTTGTTTTGTCCACGCTGTCAACGTAAATGGTGCGATAGCCACAAGTGGGTTCAAAACTGTTGGATCTTCTATGGATTACAGTCCAGGGATTAATCTCCGTGAGACTACTTTCCCATACAGTCCAGCCCAGGGCCTTTGCACAATCCCGGAGTTGTTTAATGGCTGCGAGTTCTTCAATATTAATATCAAAGCCTTTTTCTGAGCTTCTCTTGCTCAGACTCTCCGCAAGAGCTTCGCAAAAAGAGAGGATGATGGTGCTAGGTGTGTTCTCTTCGATGAGCATTGATTGAGGAGAAAGACATCCTAATTGGTTAAAAAGACTGATATCTTTAGCGCTTAGGGTTATTTTTTCTCTGTTTATATTTTCGATTGTGCCTACCCAAATTAAGCTCACTTTATGGCCATGGCCGACAAATCGTTTGTCAGAAGGGGTCAGAGCTTTGAAATGCTCAATTGTCCTATTCCCACCAAAAACTACAATACAATCAGACTGTTCAAAGGCTTCTTGGTTGAATTCAAAACAAAGTTTGACTTGATTTTTCAATTTTTTTGGAAGTAAAGAAATAAATCTTAAGAGTGGTTCGGTGACCGGCTGGGGACACTGAACAACATTGAAAGAGCCTACCAGTAGCCCAAGTAAAACGCTTTGAAAACCAGCTACATATAAGTTGGCTGCCAATACATGGTATATTTGTCGTGGAGCGATAGCCTTGGTTTTCGCTCCTCCGTAATCAAAGAAGTCATCCAAAGCAGTTAAACTTTTTAATTCCAGTTCCACAAGACGGATGAGGTCCTCTTTTCCCCTGAAGCCAATTTCTGGGAAAAGCTTGCAAATTGCATCAAGCATTTCAATTCTTTCCAAAGTTTGCATCTGCTAACGGTGGGTGTTTTCAAAAAAGGCTATTTCTTCAATGCTTAAAGAACAACCCCTTGGGGGAGCATGATTAGATCTTCCTATAAGATAAAATCCTTCTTGAGTTTTTATGGCTATATCGAGAGTTTGTATGCAAAGAACAGAATCGACATTGGCAAGATCTATCCAACGGACCAATCCTTTTTGGCCGACTTGACATTCTTTTTCTGTTCTAGGATCGATAACTAAAACTTTGGCCCAAGGAGGGACTAAAAATGTCCCATCAGTGCCTTTGGAATAAGCCTGACTAGATAATTCCGTCATCCCATACTCGCTGAAGATACAGTCTTGTGTTATCCCAAAGTAAGAAGATAATTTTTGATAAAATTCTTTTTTGTCGATCTCTTTATGCTTTCCTTTCATCCCTCCGGTTTCAAGGATAAAAGAGCCTTGAGGAAGCGATAAAGATTTAGGGTGTTTTTCCATAAGTAAAACGAAGCTGAAAGCCGTTCCACATATTCCAACGTTTCTGCCGGCTGAAATGTCCAAATTGAGTTTTTGGATAAAGGGATCAATACAAAATGTTTTGTTTTGAATCCAAAAATAGGACGGGAAAGGGTTTGATTCTGCCCAAAAAGAAAACATTGCAGAAAGGGAACTATGTGGATTTTCATTAGGAGACTCTGTTAGAAAATGAAGACATGCTCTATGGATAGGGATAGCAGCTTCGTTAGCCCCCTGCAAAGACACAGCCTTATAGATCAATGGATCTAAAAAATAGTGTCTTCCTTGGATTCCAGAGGTGGTGCCACTGGTAAGGTAATGGCCTGCTGCCTGTTCAATGGTGTAACAAAAGATGGTTTCTTTTTTGAAAAGTTCTTGTGGAATGGCAGGAATTTCTTTCCAAGAAGAAAGGCGATTTGCAATAGTTTCCGTCAAAGTTTTATAAGCAGGGCAATGTTTTCTTTGAAAATCATATAATCTAAAAACTAAGGATTCGAAATTTTGTGGATTTTCTCGAAGGCTTAATAATTGATCTATCCACCACTGCCTGTTAGCTGGATCTTGAAAAAAACTTCTTTGGCCTTCCATAGCTTTTTCTTTCCTTTTTATCATAGCGAAATAAACTACATTAAAAATATAGCGAGTTTAGAAAAAAATCCCTTTGGAATGGGAGCATAAGATGCAGAACAAAGATGAGGTGACCATTTTGTCTCCATACATTTCGCTGGAAGGAGAATTGTGGGTGAGGGATAAGGCGATTGTCAATTGTCATATTCAAGGGAAAATAAGAGTGGGAGGAAAGTTGGAAATACTTTCTGAAGCGGTCATCGAAGGGGAAGTCTATGCGCAAGCCATTGAGATAGATTCGGGAGCTACAATAAATGGAAGAATAGTGATCGGTAAAAACAAGCTAAATAGTTAATGCAACCAATCAGTTCCAAGCGATTAGATAGTAAAACACAACTTATTAGATGTCCTGCTTGTGGGCATTCTCAAGTTGAATCCAGATGGGCTCTGTCGACTATTTGTAAGAAATGCTTTCATTATATTGGGCTTGCTACAAAAAAAAACCCCGTTCCATGTCTTCCTTCTTTGCCCTCCAAGACGCGTGAAATTACCTGCCCCTACTGCCACAATTCTCAAAAAATTTATCCTCAAGCCCTTTCTGTCGGTTGTGCTTTCTGTGGGGCCTATCTTTATGTGGAAAATCTTTGCCTAAAAGGAAAGATCAGAGGAAAAATTTCGACTCTTGGAGATATTGATTTTGAGGCTGGATCGGAATATGTGGGCGCTACTGTACAGGGAAGAAGAATAAGAATCAGGGGAATAATGCAATGTTCTTTTAAAGCCACGGAAGAAGTGGAATTTTGCTCGCAGAGTGTTGTAAAAGGGATAGTGGTCGCCCCGCGGGTAATTGTGAATCGATTTTCTTCTCCCAAAGTAAAGGAAGTGATTACTTACGAGCTTATAGTGAAAGGTCAACTTGAGTGTGAGACCATTATTGCCAGAGATTTTTTAAAAATTGAATCTTTCGGTAAGATTACGACAAAAAAAATGTTAACCAATAGGCTTGTGGCTGAGCTTTTTTCTCGGCTAGAAGCGGATTTCGAAACTTATTCGTTACTTACTCGAGATATCCAGAAAAATGGAATAGAGCTAGGAGAAGAGAGGCTCTTTTTAACTTAAGTATTTTTAGTTAGCTAATTGGCATTATTAAGAATTTGACTTTTCTTTATCCCAGATGATGGTTTTTTTTAGAATTCTTCACAAGCGATCTCTTCATGGTTATTTCTTGACAAAATTGATACCCTTATTATGATAAGCTTTCTGATTAGGATTCCACTGGGTCTTCGACGGGATCAGAAATCTAAGAGATTGAGAAGGGTGGGGGAAGAACGAGAAAATTTTTTAAGGAGGATGTAAATCAAAAAGCAGGCCTTCCGTGGTCACACAAGAAGAAATTCTTTAATTTATAAAAAGTATAGTGGGAGGGTAAGATGTCTCAACATAGAAGCTACCGAAGTGGTTCCATGTTAGCCGCCAAAAGAAACGTGCTTAAAAGATATGAGCGAATTAATATTTTGAAAAAGCAAGGAAAATGGAAGGAAGGGGATAAGGTTCTTGGCCTACCAAAGACCAAGCCAGTTTAAAGATTCCAGTATTTAAAAAATTTCTTTCTTCAGAGCATTCTAAGGGTGCCTGAAGGCCTCAGGAAAGAATCATTTCCTCATTGGGCTTGTTATCTCTCTTGTTGCTCTGCTGCTTTTCAACAAATTTGCGCGGGAGTCCCCGCCTTTCAAGGCGGAGAGGGATAGCGCCGCCGCGCAGCGGCGATGCTTTACAACTGAAACATAATACTCGTCAACCTGAATGAATTGCCAGCCACCCAATCGCTGAGGTGCAAACTGAAGCTCCTGCTCACTAAAGAGCAGGAGGAGGCGGTGCGGTGCACGGCGTTGGCTTACCGTAACGCCCTAAATCACACATCCACTGTCGCTTTTTTGGGCGGGAAGATATCGCAAGGCAAGAAACTGCAAAGGCTGGTGTCCCAGGATTTGCGCGAAAGGTTTGAGCTGCCAGCTCAAATGACATACAACGTGCCCAGACAAGTGGCTGCGGCCTAAAAAACCCTCTGGGAACGCGCCAAAGCGGGCGCGGCCCATAAAGCGAAAGGCTGGATCGGCCCGGCGCTATAAGGGTCTCGACAAGGCATACAGATTCACTGCCATGACCATGACTTTGAACCATCGCCGGGATTGGTCCTTGGGCAAGGAACAAACGGTCAGCATGGGGACTTTGGGCGGAGGCATCCGGTGCCGATACGAAGGATGGAACCGGCATCTGGAGAGGATGGCGCGAGCCCAGGGAGCATGGTGTCACACTGGGCGGGGCCCTGCTCTGGCAGGACTCTGCATCCAGGGCATGGTATCTGCTGGTGTCCGTCGAAAAGGCTTTGGACCGGTACCCGCAGGCCTCCATCACCCCAGTCAAGGGTGTGGACATGAACCGCCGGAACCTCGCGGTGGAATCCAATACCCAAGGCAAATGTCGTTTTTATCCTGGTGGACACCGAAGGCAACTGGCCAATCGTGCCGCCAGTAGACGAAGTGCGCTGCAAGAGAAGGGCACTTGCGGAGCCCCACGCGATGGTAGGCATGGAGGGGCTAAAGGCTATCCGTTATCGAACCGAGTGCAGACAGTCGGAGAAGGTTTTCGTCAAACGCTGCAAGGCCAACCGTAAGGGGAGCACTTGGGGTTTTGCGGAGGGGCAAGCCAAGACGGCTTACAAAATCCGGCTGCCGTTCGGAGTGCCGGTTTGGGTGGCTGCGGATTACACCAGCCAGAGACGGCCGGTTTGCGAGCATGTTGGACGGGAGAATCAGCCCAATAAGGGACTGCTGTTTGTATGCGCCCATTGTGGGTATAGGCTCCATGCCGATTTAGTGGCTGCCAGAAACATCAGCATGCGAACGCTTTTCATCTGGCAAGACTGGGTGAGGACGGGGCGATTGTCAGCCGACCCTTAAGCATCGGGTGATGAAGCCAAAGCCGCACGCCTTTCGAGATACACGCAGCTGCGGTGGAGCCTGGATGCAAGCTCCGTCCTTTAGGACGGAGTAGTTGACTTAATGACCGCTGACTTTAGAAATGCTTTTGGATGCTATCCATTAGCAAGTATATACGGCTAGAGATAGGATGGGGTACCATGGGCATTTTTAAGGCAAGAGAGGATGGTTGTAGAATTGGAATCTTAGCTAAGAACAAAGCCATTTCGATTACACCCCTAGGCTACCTCCAAACAGGAGTTAACATGGTTTTTTTTAGCTCTATAATTTGTCAGCAATTGCTCATACAGAAACTCTGATACATTAAAAGGCTAGGAGTTCGAAATAATCGGCTACGGAGGAGGGAATAAAAGAAAAGCTCTGGTGATCTAATACTATTTGCTTGCTTATTTGCTTTTCTTTTTTAGAGAGCTGTAGGGGCTCTTTTGAACCAAAGAGGAGTATTCTTTGAGCAAATTGCTGTGTCAATTGAGGAATGCCAAGACCATAACGGACGTGGATCTCTCCTGTGACGACACACATGGTTCTTTGAGAACCAAGGGGAGAATTCAGAAAGCTTAGGATGTGCTTTGCCATAGAACTTTCTCTAAGTCTTTGTGCTTCTATAGCAAAGGCAATCCTTTGTTTATCCATAAAAGCATGGACTGAAAGATAGGGGGTTAAAAATCTCCTATATAACGGTGTTATGGCGGCCAATGGGAAAGCGGCTTTTTCTTTTTTTGCTAGGGAGGAATAGCCTTCCCTTGCTACTTTTGAAATAATAGGATGAGTCGTGTCTATACCGATCAAGGGTATGTGATGTTTTTGAGCAAAAAGGCAAAGTGGTTTGTAATCCAAGTAGTTAGGCCATTTCTTCTTCCATTGAATGGTTTCTGAAAATTCTTTGAAAGAGAGCTGACCATTTATAAACCGATCGATTATCTTTTGGTCTTTGGCTTCGAGGGATTCCAACGCCAAAGCCAGAGGAATGTGCCTGTTGTATAGAAGTTTTAAAAGTGCAAGCTGGGCTTTATGATGGCTATGCAGAGTGTGTACTTCGCCCAAATAGATAATTCGAGCCTTGGAAAGATCTTCTATTAGCTCTTTATGATTTACTATTGCTCCACTCTTTAGATCTATCCAGATTCCTTCTGCAGCATTCCCAATGCGATAAAAGCTTAAGAAAAGAACAAGTAGAATGAATATTTTTTTCACAAGGATGAATGAAACAAAAAGATCGTTGTCTCCTTCTATTGCTGAGAGACATCATTAAAAAGAACATCGATTGTTTCTAAAGACAAATCTTTCCAGCTAGAAATTACTAGATCAGCATTTTCTAAGTTGTTTTTAGGTCTTGTAGTGGTCAAAGCGATCACTTTCATGCCAGCCTTTTTTGCAGATTCAACTCCTGCAGGGGCATCTTCAAACACTACACAGCGGCTGGGCACATAACCCAATTTTTGAGCTGTTAGTAGATAAGGGGCAGGATGTGGTTTGCCTTCCCTGACGTCTTCAGCACCTACTATAACGGGAAAATACTCTTTGATTCCTAATTTTTCTAATACGAAGAAGATATTGGTTTTTGTTGTCGAGGAGCAAATAGCCATGGGAATATGCTTCTGTTTTAAGCGATCCAGAAACTCTTTGACTCCATAAGTAAGACAAAGGCCTTCCTCCTGTACAATTTTTTTATAAAGTTCTTCCTTTCTCTTTGAAAGTTGAGTAATTTCTTTGGGATTTTGACTCCAGCCAAGAAACTCGGAAATGATTTTTTCATTTTTCATTCCGAATGTTTTGTTCATAAAATCTTGTTTAACTTCTTTGTGTTGTTCGGCTGCAAGCATGCGCCAACTTTGTTCATGCTGTTTGACTGAATCGACAATGACGCCGTCCCAATCAAAAAGAGCAGCCCACTGATAGTTATCATGGTCTTTTTTCATATAAAACTAACCGGCCTTAAAGCGAATCGATCGAAAAGATCGATTTTGCATGCAAAGAACAATAAGAAAGGCCTTTATCATCCCAATAGCAATATCTTCTCAAGAAAGGTCTTATTTTCCTGGAAGGTTATGACAAAGGTAGGTATTGTTATTGTTCTTTTCAAGATTTCCTTCTTTGAAAATTCGTTTTGTAAAAATCTGCGAGCAAATCAAAAACAATATAAGTCTTTAGCCAGTGAAAAAGAGCTTCTAAAGGCTTATAAAGCCCGAGGATTTTTAGCTCTTTATAGGAATCGGAATAGCGAAGCAAGAAAATTTTTTCAAATGTGTTATTCCCTCTCTCCTCAGGATGCAAAGCTTTGTGAACTTTTAGCCATAGCATCTCTTAGGGAAAACGATAGAAGGGGAGCAATCTTTTGGATGCATCAAGCCCATTTGATTGGGCTAGCCCGTTTTTATCAGATGGTAAAGCACCCTTTTGAATGTTCGAATTCTTTGCAAAATGCAACCTGTCCATTACTTAACACCTCTTATCCAGTCGTTCCGTTGGAAATTGATGGCCATTTTTTTGCTTTTCTCATCGATACAGGGGCTTCGACATCTATTGTGGATAAAAAAGTGGCACAAGCTGTTGGACTAAAAGAAGGGTGTCCATCGGAATTGGTTTTAAGTAATGGAAAGAGGATTCAGGGAGCTTTGAGTACTCTGCCAATTTTACGTATTGGTTCTTTTGCGATTAAAAATGTTCCGGCCATGCTCATCGAAAAGCTAAAGCCACTTTCCTCAGGTGCTCCGAATAGCTTTCATGGGGTATTAGGAACAGATTTGCTTTCAAGATTCAATATACTCATTGATTATCAAACAAAGAAGATTGTCATTTCAAAAAGGGCCATGGAGCAAGGGGCTACCTTTCTATCTGGGTCAAAATTATTGGCTGAAATTCCTTTTTTGTTTAGCCCTCAAGGACTTCTGCTACTAAAAGGGAGCCTTCAGTCGAAGGAAGTTTTTTTTATTTATGATACTGGATTTGGAGGGTACCCATTGGAATTTAATCAAAAATATAGGAATATGTTTTTTGGGTTTTCAGTACCTGCTAGAAGCTCATTGATATTTGGACCGGTAGCAATCAAGAAAATAAGTGAAACTTTTAGCCAACTTCCACTGACTCTAGAAGAAAGAGAAGAAATACCTATAGGAGGGATAATTGGCAATAGGCTCTTTTCTAGATACAAAGTGTTGTTGAATTTCTCAAAAATGGTTGTGCAGCTATATGATCAGAAGAACTAAGCTAGTGGGCAGACAGGGATTCGAACCCTGAACCAAGTGCTTAAAAGGCACCTGCTCTACCGTTGAGCTATCTGCCCTCGGGAATTAAGAATGTATTTTTTTTTAGTTATTTGTCTAAAAAAAATTGTCCAAAAAAAAGACCATTTCAATCTTTCTGTTCGAATAAAAATAGTATAGTATTGCTTTGTCTATCTAAAAAATATACTTTTCGAAATGCCTAAAAGTTTCTCCTCTTATGAAAAATTCATTATCTGCTTCTTTAGCTGATTGTCAAAGCCAACGGGATCATAGAAAAATCAAAATACACCGAGTAGGAGTTAAAGGTCTAAGGTATCCTATAGAAGTACGAGACAAAAATTTTGAAAGCCAACATACAGTGGCTACCGTATCCCTTCTTGTGGATCTTCCGCATCATTTTAAGGGCACACACATGAGCAGATTTGTTGAGGTGCTCAATGCGCATGGTCGGATGGTGCATGTCTGTAATGTTTTTTCGATCGTCCATGAACTCCAGAAGAAATTACATGCGGAAACTGCTCATGTCATCATGGAATTTCCTTATTTCATTGAAAAAATTGCCCCAGTGACTGGTTCAAAAGGCCTTGTTGATTATCAGGTAAGATTTGAAGCAGCGGCCTATCTTGATGAGACGGATTTTGTTATGTGGGTTACTGTGCCCGTGACCACCTTGTGTCCTTGTTCAAAAGCAATAAGCGATCGGGGAGCTCATAACCAAAGAGGGTATGTGTCAGTTGCCATAAGATTTGTTCAAACGATCTGGATTGAAGACGTCATTGAGATGGTTGAAGCCTCAGCCAGTAGCCCGATTTATTCTCTTCTTAAAAGACCTGATGAAAAGTATGTTACTGAATTGGCGTTCGATAACCCTGTGTTTGTAGAAGACTTGGTGAGGAATGTGGCTCTTAGGCTCAATGCCAATCAAGATATACTCTGGTATCGGGTAGAAGCCGAGAATATGGAAAGCATTCATAATCATGCTGCTTACGCTTGTGTGGAAAAAGAGCTAGAAACTTAGAAAAGAACAATTGACTGACTATGCCAAAAAAGATAAGCAGAGAGGAATAGCAGTTGATAAATGGTTTTTTTTTAGTTATAAGTATTAAGTGATCCATGGGGAGCCTTATTGGCTGAGAGGTTCTTCTCTAATGATAGAGGAGAACGACCCTATGAACCTGATCCGGATAATGCCGGCGGAGGGAAAGGATATGCACTGTTCTTATGCTCTTATCTCCTGTTCGGCTGTCCTCTGAAAGGAGGAAGCAACAATGGCTCAAAACAGTAATCGGCTGACGTATTTGGATATTGTTTCAAAAGGAAAAGAACTTTCTTCCTTCCTTTTGTCTTTTTTCCCAAATTCCAAAAAGGTATATATCCAAGGGGAAAATAGGGGGGTAAACGTTCCCTTTAGGGAAATAAAGGTTGCTCATAATGGTTCTGGTGTAGCAACAGATCATTCATTTTTTTATGCTTACGATACTTCTGGGCCTTATACAGATCTTTGTGCTGAAGTAGAAATAGGGAGGGGGCTTTTCCCTTTGCGAGCCGAGTGGATAGAACAAAGAGGGGATTGCGAACCTTACGAAGGCAGGCCAATTAAACCTGAAGATAATGGATGGGTATCGGTCAAAGATAAAACCGGGATTCTGCTGAAAAATGGTGCTCAAAAGCTTTCTTTGTTAAAAAAGCGTCTGCCTTTACGTGCCAAAGCTGGAAGAAGGGTTACTCAACTGCATTATGCCAAAAAAGGCATTATTACTCCAGAGATGGAGTTCGTAGCCATAAGAGAGAATTTAGGTAGGAAAGGTTACTCTCTTCGCCAAGGCAAAGGCCCACTTTATAGCCAGCACTCGGGATTGGCCTGGGGGGCATCGTTCCCAGAAGAAATAACTCCAGAATTTGTAAGGAAAGAAGTTGCTTCGGGCAGAGCGATTATCCCCTCTAACATTAACCATCCAGAGCTGGAACCGATGATTATTGGCCGTAACTTTAGAGTCAAAATAAATGCGAACATTGGAAACTCTGCAATTAGCTCATCGATGGATGAAGAGGTAGCAAAACTGGTTTGGGCTATTCTTTGGGGAGCTGATACGGTCATGGATCTTTCTACGGGAAAAAACATTCATGAAATTCGTGAACTAATTATTCGTTCTAGCCCTGTGCCGATAGGGACTGTTCCTATCTATCATGCGCTAGAGAAGGTTGGGGGGATTCCTGAGGAATTGAGTTGGGAAATCTATAGAGATACTCTGATCGAACAGGCCGAACAGGGAGTAGATTATTTTACCATACATGCCGGAGTCCTTTTGCGATATATCCCTTATACAGCCAATCGACTCTGTGGCATTGTTAGTAGAGGAGGGTCCATTATGGCTAAGTGGTGTTTAGCCCATCATCAAGAAAACTTTCTCTACACGCATTTTGATGAAATCTGTGAAATATTAAGGAGCTACGACATCAGTGTGTCGCTAGGGGATGGGTTAAGACCAGGAGCCATTGCCGATGCTAATGATACGGCTCAGCTTAGTGAACTTTTTACCCTTGGCGAACTGACTAAAAAGGCGTGGGAACATGATGTGCAAGTGATGATTGAGGGGCCTGGCCATATTCCTATGCAATTGATTAAAGAAAACATGGATTTAGAGCTTAAGCATTGTTTTGAGGCTCCCTTTTATACCCTTGGACCGTTGACTACGGATATTGCGCCCGGTTATGACCATATTACTAGTGCCATTGGAGCTGCAATGATCGGCTGGTTTGGCTGTGCAATGTTGTGCTATGTCACTCCTAAAGAACATCTAGGCTTACCTAATCTTGAGGATGTAAAAACTGGGGTCATAGCGTATAAGATTGCGGCTCATGCTGCTGATCTTGCAAAAGGGTTTCCAGGGGCCCAATTACAGGATAACTTTTTGAGTTATGCCAGGTTTCATTTCCAATGGGAAGACCAATTTAATTTAAGTCTTGATCCTCCAACCGCTCGGCTTTTCCATGATGAAAATTTACCTCAGCCAGCGGCCAAGCATGCTCATTTTTGTTCGATGTGTGGACCTAAGTTCTGTTCAATGAAAATCACCGAAGAAGTCTTAAAATACGCGGAAAAAAATAAGCTGACGACAGACGAGGTCTTTTTAGAGGGGATGAAAGAGAAAGCTGAAGAATTTAGAAAAATCAAAAATATTTATATATAATATTTTTTTTTCTTTCTTTTTTTATTTTACTAAATAATATAAGTTTTATAAATATTGATCCTAGATCATCCTAAAAATTTGTTTTTCTTACTGTATGAGACAAAAGCCATCTCTTTCCATTTCTTCCATGGTTATGTCCAATCGGAAATCGATTGGCATCGAAAATCTTGCTTTACTTGAGGAATATTACCAACGCTGGAAGAAAGATCCGAATTCTGTCTCTGCTGATTGGAGCGCTTTTTTTGAAGGGTTTGAGTTCGGATATGAATCCTTAAAAAATGGTCAGCTCGGAAAGAAAGTCGAAAGCCGAGCTAAAACCGATGATTTAAAAAAGCAACGTGCCGTTTATGAACTTATTCATGCCTATCGCACCCTTGGGCATTATATAGCCAATCTTGATCCGTTGGGATTCAATCAATATGAATATGACGAATTGAAGCTTGAAAGATTTGGGTTAGATCAAAAAGACCTTGAGTGCTACTTTGATTCTGGAGATCTGGCTGGGGGGGGATGGAGAACTTTACGGGAGATATTAGAGATACTTAAGAAATCTTATTGTTCTACGTTGGCTGTTGAGTTTATGCACATGGATTCTTTTGTGCAAAGAAAATGGATATCCCAGCGGATTGAAGGAAAATCTTTTTATGCTGGTTTTTCGAAAGAACACAAAAAGCAAATTCTTTATGACCTATTGAAGGCTGAACTTTTTGAAGCGTTTTTACATACACGATACGTTGGACAGAAAAGATTTTCTTTGGAAGGAAGTTGTACACTCATTCCTATGATGGATGCTCTTATAGAAGCTTGTCCGACCCATGGGATTGAGCGGCTTGTTGTTGGAATGGCGCATCGAGGAAGGCTTAATTTTGTTGCCAATGTGTTGCAGCAGGATTATAAGGTCATCTTTGATGAATTTTCTGAAAATTACATTCCCGAAGGGGTATTGGGCAATGGGGATGTTCGGTATCATTTAGGCTTTGAAGCAGCTCTGAAAACTAAGTCTGGTGCTATTGTAACAGTAGGCCTAACGCCTAACCCAAGTCATTTGGAAGCTGTTAATCCTGTGGTGGAAGGCAAAGCCAGAGCTTGGGAAAGAAGACTAAAAGATACAGAGCATAGAAAAAAAGTTTTGCCTTTGCTTATTCATGGAGATGCCTCATTTATGGGACAAGGCGTTGTGCAAGAAACTTTGAATCTTTCCAGGCTTGAAGGGTATACAACGGGGGGTACTCTGCATATTATTGTCAACAATCAGATTGGCTTTACAACGGTGCCTCAGGATGGGCGCTCTACGCATCATTGTACGGCAGTAGCACTGATGCTAGGAATTCCTATTTTTCATGTCAACAGTGATGATCCTTTGGCGGCTGTCTTTGCTGTGCTGCTAGCTTTAGAGTACAGGCAAGTTTTTGGTCAGGATGTGGTTGTTGATCTTGTGGGATATAGAAAGTATGGACATAACGAGGGGGATGAACCTAGCTTTACTCAACCTCTTCTTTATAAGGCAATAGCACAGCATCCCAATATCAGTGATGTTTTCTTGGATCAGTTGATAAAATCCGGAGAGATGACAAGAGAAGAAGCAAATGCATACCGAAAAATATTTGTTGCTGAGTTGAACCAAAAAATGGAGGAATCGAAGGAATGGATTAAACAAGAAAACCCTCCCACCTTGAGACCCAGGTTGGCTTGTCCCAGGATTTTTGATCCAGTGAAAACAGCCGTTCCTTTGGAAGAATTCCTTTATGTAGGCAATGCATTGGTGAGGGAGCCTCCTGATTTCAATCTTAATCCTAAAATCCGCAAGATCCTTGAAGAAAGAAAAGCCATGGTTGAAGGAAAACAGCCAATTCTTTTAGCTTTTGCTGAAACCATGGCTTTTGGCACTCTTCTCTATGAGGGAATCCCAGTTAGACTATCCGGTCAAGATAGTCGGCGTGGGACTTTCAGTCAAAGGCATGCGGTACTTTATGATACAAAAGTCTCTAAGAAATATGTTCCCTTAGCGAATATCCATCCCAACCAGGCGATATTTTGTATCTATAACAGTCCCCTTTCCGAATATGCTGTTTTAGGTTTCGATTATGGCTATTCTCTAGATTATCCTGAAGCTTTAATTATTTGGGAAGCTCAGTACGGTGATTTTGCTAATGGGGCTCAGGTTATTATAGATCTATACCTGGTTAGCTCTGAATCGAAGTGGGGTGTGACATCGAACATTGTTTTGCTACTGCCACATGGATATGAAGGACAGGGGCCTGAGCATTCTAGCGCACGTGTGGAAAGATTCCTTCAAGCATGTGCTGAAGATAATGTCGTTGTTGCTAACTGTACTACCCCAGCCAATTATTTTCATATCTTAAGAAGACAGGTTTTGAGGGGATTTTCTAAACCCTTAATCCTTTTCACCCATAAAAGCCTTTTACGCAACCCACAATGTTCCTCGTCCATTACAGAATTTGTTCAAGGCTCTTTTGAAGAGGTCTTGGCGGATCCTCAGGTCAATCAACCAAGCTCAAAAGTTATCTTATGCACTGGAAAAGTCTATTATGATCTTATAGACTACAGAAGCCGGATTGGAAGGATGGATATTCCTATTGTTCGAATCGAACAGCTCTATCCTCTGCATGAGAAAAAGCTCAAAGAGATTGTCTTAAGCTATCAGCCCCAGTCCCTAGTTTGGTGTCAAGAGGAGCCAAAAAACATGGGCGCTTGGACTTATATGTTTCCTAAACTGAACGATATTTTTTCTCTTCCTGTCCTTTATGCCGGTAGGGAGGCCTCGGCCAGCACGGCGACTGGTTCAATGGCCTACCATCGGCTGGAGCAGCAAAAGCTTCTTGCAGATGCCTTTGGCAGATAACCCTTATGTAAATTCATTTTTAACCCAGGAGCTAGGTCGCAATGGATATAAAAATGCCTTCTGTTGGTGAATCGATTGAATCTGGATTGATTGGCAAATGGCTTAAAAAAGAAGGGGAAAGAGTACAATCTGGAGATGCCTTGTGTGAAATTGAAACTGAGAAGATCACTACTGAAATTTATGCTGAGAAAGAAGGAATATTGCATATTCTTGTCAAAGAAGGCTCAGAGGTGAAGGTTGGGCAAACCATCGCTCAATTAGAAGAATTGCCTTCGGGAAAGATGGAGCCAGAGCCGAGGGCAAGTATCAAAGTAGAAAAAGAGGAAAAAACAGTTTTGGAACCGCAGAAAGAATCGATAGAGCCAGTAAAAAAGGAAGAGGAGAAAGAAAAGGCTTCTGTAGAAGCTCCCCTGATGCGTCCTAGTAGGATAACCAAGGAAGAGGCCCTAGAACTGATAGAGGAAGAAAAGGAAGAAAAAGAAGAAAAAAAAGAAGCAAACAAACTAGAGCCTTTTGCGCTAGGTCCTCAAGAAAAAAGAAAACCACTGAGTCCTATCCGAAAGAAGATTGCTCAGCGTTTGCTAGAAGCTCATATTGGCACCGCTCATTTAACTACCTTCAATGAAGTCGATATGAGTACGGTGCTAGAATTAAGAAAAAATTATGGGAAGAGATTCGAAGAGAAATTCGGAGTCAAACTGGGACTGATGTCCTTTTTTGTCCGAGCGGTTGTGGAGGCTTTGAAAAAAATACCAGAGGTCGGTGCGCGGATTGAAGAGGATGAACTTGTTTATCCTTCCACTTTGGATCTGGGAATAGCTGTTGCTACAGAAAAAGGATTGATCGTACCAGTGATTCGTAGCGCCGAAAATCTAAGTTTTGCCCAGATTGAAAAAACGATTCAAGAACTAGCTATAAAAGCGAGAAGTGGGAAAATTACTCTCGAAGACATTGAAGGAGGAGTCTTTACGATAACCAATGGCGGTGTCTTTGGCTCTATGCTTTCCACCCCTATATTGAATCCACCTCAAAGTGGCATTCTTGGCATGCATGCTATTAAAGAAAGGCCTGTAGCAATCAATGGGAAAGTGGAAATCAGACCCGTCATGTACCTTGCTCTTACCTACGATCATCGAGTGATTGATGGCAAAGAAGCTGTCAGTTTTTTAGTCCTTGTCAAAGAGTTTATCGAACAGCCCGCCTCGGTTCTTTTGGAAGTCTAAATGTTGGTTTTATAGAAAGCAAAAAGAATGGATACGTTTGATGTATGCGTCATTGGATCTGGCCCTGGTGGCTATGTTGCCGCCATTCGTGCCGCTCAGCTTGGCTTGAATGTGGCAATTATTGAAAAAGACAAGACCCTTGGAGGTACCTGCCTGAATGTGGGATGTATTCCGAGTAAAGCTCTTCTTTCTCTTTCTGAATATTACTATTTTGCCAAGACAAAGTTTGCTGAAAATGGATTGCTCGTTGAAAATCTCCGCTTCGATCTCGATAAACTCATGAAGAAAAAAGACCAAGTCGTCCATAAGCTAGTCAAGGGAGTGGATTTTCTCATGAAGAAAAACGGGATTGAAGTATTTCATGGGATAGGATCGCTTGTAGATCCCCAAACGGTTGTCATAGCCGAAGAAAATGGAAAAGAACATAGAATTAAAGCTAAAAATATTATCCTTGCGACAGGTAGTGCACCAGCTTCTCTGTCTTTTTTGCCTTCCTATAACGATCAGATCGTGGATAGCACCTCGGCCCTTCAGTTTAGTTCTGTTCCCAGAAGTATGGCTGTTATAGGTGCTGGAGCTGTTGGATTGGAGCTAGGATCTGTGTGGAGTAGACTTGGATCCAAGGTTTATGTTATAGAGCTTTTGCCAAGAATATGTCCATTGATGGATCATTCCGTATCCAGCACTTTAGAAACCTTTCTTCGAAATCAAGGAATAGAATTTTTTCTCAATACTAAAATCATCTCTGCAACGAGCAATACAAACGAAGTCTTACTTGAATTAGTTTCAGGATCCAAGACCTACTCGCTTAGTGTGGAAAAAGTGCTCGTAGCCGTAGGGAGAATTCCTTATACTCATGGGTTGAATCTGCAACAAATAGGCATCAGTACTACAAAGAAAGGCAGTGTAGAGGTCAATGCATGGTGGCAGACCAATTTTGCCCATATCTATGCAATTGGCGATTTAATAGAAGGGCCAATGCTTGCTCATAGAGCTCAACTAGAAGGAATAGCGGTCGCTGAAATCATTGCTGGGCTTCGATCCCCACAACTGAACTATGCGCTCATCCCCTCTATTATTTATACCTCTCCTGAGGCGGGAGGAATTGGCTTTACAGAAGAAGAATTGCAAGCAGCTAAAAGAGACTATAAAAAGGGTGTATCGAAGTTCTCTTTTAATGGAAGGGCGTTGGCCGGGGATGTCGGCGAAGGATTTGTAAAAATTTTGGTGGATGCCAAAAGTGATAAGATTTTGGGAATCCATGGAGTGGGGCCAGTTATCTCCGAGCTCATTTCAATGTCGACCCCATTGTTTTTAAGAAAGGTTAGCGGGGTGGATTTCGTAAGCCTGCCATTAGCGCATCCTACGCTTTCTGAAGTGCTTCGTGAAGCAGCTCTTGATGCCTATAAGCGGTCGATTCATTCGTAGTAATGCACGGAAGCATTGGAGCGGGAAAGAAAATGCCGATACTGTCTTGGAATGTTGGAATGGATATTCGTGAGTATTTCATAGGAAATTGTTCCAGCAAGCTTGGCCAGTTCGTCAGCATTAATGGATTCTTTTCCTTGCGTACCAATCAATACCGCCTCCTCCCCAATTTTACATGAAGACAGTTCGCTGATATCCACCATGATCTGGTTCATTGTAACCGCTCCACGGACTGGACATCTTTTTCCTTTGATCAGCACAAAGGCTTTATTAGAAAGCGACCGGAGATAGCCATCGCCATAACCGATGGAAAGCACGGCGATCTTAGAAGGTTTTTTAAGCCTGTAAGTTGACCCATAGCTGATTGGATGGTTTTTGGGAAGCTCTTTTATTAGCACGACTTTGCATTTCCAACTCATAATTGGTTTAAGAAGCGTTCGTAGGAATGACATGGGGGCTAGTCCATAAAGGGCAAGACCAATCCGTACATAATCGCAAGCATACACACTTTTCCGCCATAAAGCCGCGCTATTAGCAACATGAATGGGAAGGCCTTTGAAATGCTCCTTTAATTTTAATAGCTCAAGCCACTGCTTTTCCGTCGCTTCTATATCCGTATCTGCCTGGGAAAAATGAGTGCACACTGCACCGATACAGACAGAAGAAAGTTTTTTTATTTTTTCCATCTCTTTAACAAAATTTGAAGGGATAAACCCAAGTCTTCCCATCCCTGTATCTATTTTAAGATGGATAATTGCCTTTTTGCCTAAATGTTCTGCTGCTTGATTGAGCCATTTTGCCTCATTGAATGAAGAGACAACTACCCAGGCATTATTGGCGATCACAAGTGGAGCTTCAGGAGGCAAGATAGGACATAAGATTAATAAAGGATTTTGGATACCGGCATTTCTCAGTTCAATAACCTCATCGACGTTGTTGATTCCAAGAACTTCGATTCCAGATTGCACAAGTTCTCTGGATATAGGAACAAGGCCATGCCCATAGGCATCAGACTTAACAACAGCAATAATTTTTGTTTTTTTTGGAATCCTCTTTCTTGCCACGCGGATATTAAAGCGCAAAGCCTGCCCATCAATTTCTACCCAACTACGAGGCAGGGGGGCAGCCGAAAAAAAAGAATAGTAATTCTTATAGCTCATTTTATTATTAAACAGGGCCTCTTAAATAGATAGGTTCTGGGAAAGGGGTGTTATCAAATGGAGGACAATTTTCTGGAAGTAGAAAAAAGTCTTCGGCTCTTGGAAAAACTTGAGGCATGTTGTCATGTAGGGCTTCTGGACTAACTGCTAAATCTACCGTTTTGATTATTTCTGTTAGTTTTTTTTGCTCAATAAGATAAGGCCCTTTGACGAGTTTACCATAAGAAAAGAGAGAACAAAAAAGTTCGCCTCGCCTGGCATCAGAAAATATTCCTAAGGAAGGAATATGAGAAAATTGAAGGCCTATAGACCATATGCTTGGAATGGAAAGAATTGAGGCGTTTTTGGCTATGCTGATTCCTTGTGCGGCTGCAATGCCTACCCGGATAGAGGAAAAAGATCCTGGTCCTGTCCCAACAAAGATCTTTTCGATCTTCAAAGAGGCCAAATTTAATTTTTCCAGACAATCAAATAGGGAAGAAAAATGGCGTTTGCCTTTAAAATACGAGCGCCAGACAACATGGTGATTTTCTGCCAAAGCCACGCTGCCCATTTCTGAAGAGGTATCAATCGAAAGGATCATAAAGTTATAGGAAGGAATAGGGAGGTTCTAACATAACAAATGAGGGATCAACGAATGCGTTTAATTTTTCTTTCATTTTGGGCAATGATTGTAATTTCCCAATACTGGGTCCAAGAAGGTAATAGTTTTTCTATTTTTTGAGGCCATTCCACAAAACAAATAGCTTCTCCATACAAGATTTCTTCCAAATAATGAGATAAGCTAGGAGGCAGGTTTTCTACTCGGTACAAGTCAATATGAAAAATATCGAACTTTTCTCCTTTATAACAGTGGACTAAACTAAAAGTAGGACTCGTAACTTCGCCTTTAAAACCTAAAGCAAGAGCAGCGCCTTTGACAAGTTGGGTCTTACCCGATCCTAACTCGCCGATCAATGCAAACACTTCTCCCCCCTGGCAGGGTTTTACCAGTTCTTTGGCAAAATTAATAGTCTCCTCTGGACTTTTGGAAATGATCGAAGCCTCTGTATCCATCCTGAAATTCCATTTTTCCATTTTTGCTAAAAGTTCCAATTTTTTTTATAGGAACCTCAAAAGGCCAATTTTTTATAAGATTTATTTCTTTTTCTTTTGCGACAGAAAAAAGCAATTCGTAGTCTTCCCCATCGGTTAAGGCATTGTGAAGGCCATAATTTTTTCGCACTGGAATTGCCTCATAATCGATTTCAAAGCCAATATTGGAAGCTTTTGCCATTCTTGGTAAATCGGTGGCCAAACCATCACTTAGATCCATCATCGCCTTTGCCCATTGGCCTTTGGCAAGCCATTGGCCTTCTTTTATTCTGGGAATAAATAATAGATGGTGCCCAGAATCATAGCTGCCTCCAAGAACTCCTGTAACAAACAAAGCGTCTCCATCTTCTGCTCCTGATCTCAATATTGGCTTATAGCCATCGGTTTTTCCCCATACCGTCACTACAAGAAAAAGTTGGTTTGACTCAGTGGTTTCTCCTCCAATAAGATCCGTTCCGATAGCACGAGCCAAATCAGTCAATCCCTTATAAAGTTGCTTTATTTTTTCTACTTTCTCTGTTCTGTTAACTCCAAGGCATATGAGGGCATAGAGCGGTTCTCCGCCCATAGAGGCGATGTCAGAGAGAGCCCTTGCGAGCGCTTTTCGGCCAATCCATTCTGGAGGAGTTGATGGATCAAAGTGTACATTTTCTACGGTTGCATCCATTTTGAAAAGATAATAGAGCTCTTTTTTTTCTGTTTGGATTACTGCACAGTCTTCTGCTGTGGAAGCTATCACTTCTCTTTTGCTTTTTCCCCACCCTTCAACAAGAAGACTGATGAGCTGCTCTTCGCTGAGATCAGAAACAAGAGATTCCGATGTTAAAGAAAATGAGGTATTGGTTTTCTTACTTTGCACTATTGATCCCCAAAAGTAACAGGATTTTAGCTTTAATTTCTTAAAAATGTCATAATCGGGGTCTAAAGAGTCAATAGTTTCTTTAACCAAATTTTGCTAAAAGAAGAAGGCATGCTGTAAAACCATTGAACCAGAAATGAATGGCCATAGAGAGGATCAAACAACCACTGAATTCATAAACGGCTGCTAATATCATGCCAAAGATAAAAAGAGGGAGAAAAGTGATCCAATGAATGTGGAGTAAAGCAAAGATAAGGCCACTCAAGACTATGGCACTTCTTTTTGTAAGGTGACTTCTAAAAAATTGATAAAGAAATCCCCTGAAAAGAAGCTCTTCTCCAATAGGAGCCGCCACAAGAATTAAAGTTAAAAGAACGGCAATTTCACTGGGCTTTGAGGCATGTAAGAAAAGATCAACGGCGGGCTGTCTTGGAACGGGAAGATGGAGTGCTTTCCCAATATTCTCACTGAGTCCAGCAATCATTTGAAGGGGTAGGTAGGCAGAAAGACATATCCAAAAACTGAGGATGGCAATTTCCCATGGATTAAACTGAGAGAGCCCTAAGAAATCTGAAAGAGTATACCCATGAAAACGGACCAAAAGGACAATAAGAATAATAGAAAAAATGCTCAATCCAGCAGCGACACCAAGCAAGATGCCTGTGAGAAGAAAGAGACATACGGCAACAAGTTCCAACCAGCTAAAAGGAATTGGAAGAAATTCTCTAAAGGGAGCAAAATCGGTTTTTTTCCACCGGTAAAGAAAAATCCCCATTGCCAGATCCGCCAGAAGGGTAAGCAATAGGAAGCCAAGGATCAGTGGCTTATAATGAACAATGAGTCTTTGAGTTAGTTCATCCACGTTTTGTTATCCTACTCTTTGTTGCAAGCATTATGCCTAAAGCAAGCTAGGCAGTCTAGTTTCTTGAATTATCTATCCTTTTGAAAATTTCAACGTTAGATACACATGGAATGGTTCCTAGGAGCATTCCACGGTCTTTGTTAAAAACAAACTTTCAGCCTTTATTAATTCAAACCAAAAGCTTGAGGATAAAGATAGTATAGGTGTCCAGAAGATATTGGCCATTGCAACGGTTGGGGGCTCAGGTTGATATTTGGGATCATTTCCTTGGAAAAAAGGCGAAACAAATTAGAAAATTTAAAGGGAGGAACATAACGAATGAGCCGAGCGGATGGAACTTTAGAAAGCTCTTTGCATTTGTTAAAAGCATCTTCGAAATACCCAAGGCCATCGATCAGCCCATTTTTTAAAGCATCTTGCCCCATGAAAATTCGGCCATCGGCAAGGTTGTTCTTCAGCTTATTGATATCCATGTGTCTTTCTTTGGCTACTATGGACACAAACTTATTATAGGTTTCATCGATTAATCCTTGGATAAAAGCTTGTTCTTCTGGGGTCATTTCTCTTGTCGGATTTAATAGGTCTTTCATTTTCCCTGACTTAAATGTGAGGGCTTTTATTCCGACTTTTTCCATTAAATCTTTGACGAGGAAGGATTCCATAATGACTCCAATGCTGCCAGTGATCGTCAGATCATTAGCCATAAGATAGCTGCCACCCACCGCCGAGTAATAGCCCCCAGAAGCCGCCATGGACTCCATATAGATCACCACTGGTTTTACATTACGAGTTAATCGGATTTCATGATAAATGACATCGCTAGCGTTAACTTCTCCTCCAGGGGAATTAATGGCAACAATGATTCCTTTGACTTTTTTATCTTCTCGGGCTGCCTTCAGTTGCACTTTCATGTCTTCGACAGTGTTTTGAGTAAACGTTCCTCCTTCATCCTGACTAATCAGTCCCCGAAGATGGATTAGAGCAATTTTAACATCTTTCATGGCAAAATCACCGCCCACAAACTCTTCCTCTAGAGCGAGCGGAGCGGATGGTGCCTTTTTGGTTTGTAAAATGGATATAAAAATAAGATTCAAAAGCAGGCTAAAACATAAAATTAAAATTAAAAACACGCTAAAACAGCCACCTTTCTTATTCATAGTGCCAATCCTTCTCTGTGCTCAGAGTAAATCATTTCCTCCGTTCTGCAATATTAAAATAAATAAGTAGCTATTCATTGCCTTGCTGTGGGATTCTTGGAAATAAAGGAAAAGGAGCATTGATTGTTTTCCCTGCTAAATCCATGGAATAGAAAGCATCATACAATGGAAAGTTCTCTTTTCCAATATTTAAAAGCGAGAGTATTTTCTCACTGGTCTCCGGCATCACTGGATCAATGAGTAAAGCATATCTTTTAAGGCATGCGCAGCAGACAAAAAGAATGCAATCGAGCTGGTGGGATTCCTTGGGGTTTTTTGCTAGGGTCCAGGGAGCGGTCGTATCGATATACCTGTTGAGTTTTTTCATATGTTGCCAGACTTCCTGGAGAGCCATCGAAATATCGTATTTATCGAAATGCTGGCAATAGCTTTCTAATAGCATGCCATTGAGCAAGTTTTTTTCTCTTTCTCCCATGAGCTTTTCAGAACAGGAGGGAATGACACCAGATCTATATTTATGGATCATTGTTGTGATTCTTTGGACAAGATTACCCAAATCATTGCAGAGATCGCTTGCATATCGGCTAGCAATTTTTTCATCAGTAAAATCGGCATCCTGCCCTAGGCCCATTTCTCTTAATAGATAATATCTAAGAGCATCGGCTCCATATAGTTGTATATAGGGCAGAGGATCGATGTAATTGCCTAATGACTTGCTCATCTTTGCTCCGCGGTTCATCCACCAGCCATGGATTAAAAAGCGGTGAGGTTGTTCTAATTCCAGAGCCTGTAGCATGACTGGCCAATAGATAGTGTGTGCAGGAATCAAGATGTCCTTTCCGATAACGTGTAATTGAGCAGGCCACCAGTTATGGCTCTCGGTCCTGGCAAAAGAAACATAGTTTAATAAGGCATCAAACCAGACGTAGGTGACGTAGTTTTCATCAAAAGGCAACGGAATGCCCCAAGAAAGTCTACTGATCGGTCTGGATATGCACAAGTCCGAAAGGGGTTTTTCTAAAGCCCCTAAGAGCTCGTTGCGTTTAGATTTAGGAATGAGCCATTCTTCGTGAGTTTCTACATAGTCTTTTAGCCAATTTTCGAAAAGGGATAATTTGAAAAAATAATTTGGTTCTTTGGTTTTGATGACTTCTCCATAGATTTCAGGCCATTGACCATTGACTAAATCTTTTTCCGTAACGAATTGTTCTTGCCTTAAGCTATAGTAGCCTTCATGTTCTTTAAAATAGATAAGTCCTTTATTCGCTAGCTTTTGTAAGGCCTCTTGGACATACTGAATGTGGGAAGGATGAGTGGTGCGGGCGAAAGCATCATAGCTAATATGCAATTGATTCCAAAGCTGGACGAATTTTTCTGTTTGGATATCGCAAAAATGTTTAACGTTTAGTTTTTCTTTTTCAGCCGAGCGCTGAACTTTCTGGCCATGTTCGTCGACACCAGTAAGGAAAAAAACTGAATCTCCCTTCTTCCTATGATACCTAGCAATAGCATCAGCCATTATTTTTTCATAGGCATGACCTAAGTGAGGGGAGCCATTGACATAATCAATGGCAGTAGTAATAAAAAAAGGATTCGGCATATCTGACTCTAATAATAAAATACTTTGGTTTGCTTTGTATGTATTTTTTCCTCATGAATCTTTTTCTATGAATATTCTTGAGAAAAAAGAAAATATGTTAACTTTTATTTTGATCATTATCACTTTAGGCACATAGTTAAAAGAGGGAGAAGAAGGGAAATCCTCTGGAAAAGAAGAAAGTAATAGGATATGGGGAATTTAACAAGAAGAGATTTAGTCGTCAAGGTTGCGATGAAAACAGGTTTGCCACAACAAGAAGTGGCAAAGGTCTTTGAGGAGATCCTTGATGTTTTTATGGAAGTTTTCAAAAAAAGAGAGACGATTGAACTACGCAATTTTGGGGTTTTTGAAGTTACATTAAGAAAAGCTAGAATAGGACGCAATCCACGAAATCCCGAGCGGGACATTCTTATACCCCCAAGAGCGGTGGTTCGATTTAAACCAGGAAAAGAAGTTAAAGGCATTCTCAATGCGATTACAAAAGATCTTCTTAAAGAGGAAGAATTAAAGAAGAAGAAAAAGACATAATTTTGCCTTTTCTTTTTTTAAAAAAACTGAGTTATTGCCTCTAAGCTATTTTGTTTTATGCAGCCGCTCCCTGGATTTCGTGATTTTTATCCTCCCGACTTTGCTTTTAGACAATTGCTATTTTCTCGCTGGAGAGAAATATGCAGGCGTTTCAATTTTGTCGAGTATGATGGGCCAGTATTAGAGTCTTTAGAACTGTATCAAAAAAAGTCTGGAGAAGAGATACTCAATCAAATTTATCATTTTTTGGATAAAGGCAATCGGATTGTTGCATTAAGACCTGAAATGACGCCAACACTAGCCAGAATGATCGAGGCCCATTATAAGGAATATAAGAAGCCTATTAAATGGTTTTCTATTCCCCAACTTTTTCGTTACGAACGAGCTCAAAAGGGGAGGTTGAGAGAACATTTCCAGCTTAATTGCGATATTATTGGAGAAGCTGATCTAGAAGCAGATATTGAGCTGATGAATCTTGCAATAGACATTCTCCGTTCTTTTGGTTTAGGCAAGGAAGATTTTATTGTTCGGATTAGTGACCGGCAGTTTTGGTCTGAATTCCTAACCAAAAAAGGAGTTGCCATAGAAGAATGGTACCAGTTTTTCCAAGCTATAGATAAGATCGAAAGAGATCCAAAAGAAGAGATTGAGCGCCGTTTAGGAGGGTTAGCCAAAGAGGTGTTTGAGTTAATTGAAAAGCCATGCTATTGGGAAAGATTTGACGTTGTTTTAGAGGGGCTTCGTCATAGGAAGCTTGAAGAATATGCTCGGATAGATCTTAGAATTGTCCGAGGTTTGGCCTATTATACGGGAATCGTCTATGAAATTTTTGATAAAGCTGGAAAATTTAGAGCTATCGCAGGAGGAGGAAGATATGATGATCTGCTTAAGCTCTTTGGAGGAGAAGATATCCCTGCGGCAGGGTTTGGAATGGGGGATGTCGTTCTTGGCGAAATTCTTAAAGAAAAAAGGCTTTTAGAGCCTTCTTTCCCACGGCTTGATGTGTATGTTGTTTTTCCAGAAGGGAAAAAGAATGCTCTTGGGCTACTTTTGATCGAACAGTTACGGAGTAGTGGGTTTTCTGTTGAGTTTTCATTCCATCCCTTGAAAATGAAGAAGCAGCTGGCACAAGCCCAATCCCTCAATGCCCGATTTGCGCTTTTTGTGACCGAAAAAATCGCAGAAGGGTTCGTAGAACTAAAGAATATGGACGAAAGAAAGCAGTTTGTGATACCGGTAGAACAATTGGTTGGATTTCTAGAGAAAAAAGAGTAAAATGAGGGCCGGTAGTATTTTCTTTGTCTTTTCTTTTTTGGGAATGGACTATTTTAAAAGGATTTTCATCGCAACCGGATTGTTTTGAAAGAAATAGGCTCCCTAGAGCCCACAGTGGCGATGAAGCTTGCAGGCAGAGCTAAGACTTCCTGTTTGAGAGTCAACTACCCCGCCCTGAAGGGCGGAGCTTGTGAGTCAGGCTGGGTTGACCAGGGAAAGCGGTAGTCAGTCCGCTCCGTTTGCAACAGGTCGTTAAGACCCACTCCGGGATGCTTCCTCAGTCCCGGACACTGGAAGGTGGGAATCATGCT
>NZ_LXQB01000004.1 GCF_004421185.1 Methylacidiphilum sp. Yel
GTTTGTCCTTTGCCTTGTGTCTGGATAAGGGACACCTGAGCCGTTCTCGCAGGAATGGAGATGGACAGGTAAGTGAGGCCGATGAGAGTGTCAGGGTCTATCAAAACCTCAACACCCTCATCGGAGAGCTTGCCCTGGCTAAATCTGGTCAGTTATCTCCAGGAATCCCCTGCCTTTAGGCATGGGGAGGATGTCAATTACTTTTAGAGGTTGACTTCCAATAAGTCCAAACAACACAGAAAAGTATCATTCTTTTGAGGCCAAGTGCACGGTTGAAAAAAGAAATTAAAAATGCGTTGACCCTCCTTTTCATTTTGCTTATAAGGGTCAAGTTGAATGATTTTTCCCGCACGTTCTCAAGGGATCCACTCTTTTTATTCTATTGAAAAACCCACTCAACCTTTTATTTACTTAAAAAACTCAAAGTTTTATGTCCGTGGTTGGTTTTTTGATGCTGAAGGGAAAGCGGCCAAACAAATTAAGGTGCAAAGCAAAAACGATGTGTTTTTTTGTCACCCCATGGAAAGGACCGATATCCAAAAAAAATATACCTCGGCTGATCTTTCGGTGGATGCAATGTGTGGTTTTGAACGGTTTTGTGATCTTAGTAGAGGTATTAAGTTTGTTCAAATCTTCGCACTCCTTTCTTCGGGCTTATGGATAGAGCTAAGTCGACACCTTGTTGTCGTGTTCAAGTCTAAAGATTGGAGGAAGAAAAGAATCGAAAAAAAAATTGAAGTTTTTTCTGCCTTCCCTAAACCTGAAACTCCTTCTTTAAGTCCAATCACTCAAAATTCCCAATGGCTCAAACATTCACTATTGCTTTTTTTGAACAATCTTACGACAACTCTTAAATTCCCTGTTTTTTCAAGCCCTCTTTTGAGCATTGTCATATCCACCAGGAATAGAGCCGAATTGCTCTATCAATGCTTTCAATCCATTCTGGCATATGTAGGATTGCCTTACGAATTGATCGTTGTCGATAATGCTTCAACCGATGAGACGCCCCTGCTTCTGGCCAAAACAGAAGGCATCAAAACTTTTAGGAATGATACTGATCTGGAGTATCTGCTCAGCGTTAATAAAGCTACATTGCTGGCTAAAGCCCCATACCTTCTCCTATTGAACAATGATATTATTCTTAGCCCACAAACCGTAGAACAAATGATAAGAACTATGGAATCCTATCCGGGCTGTGCTGCTGTGGGCTGTAAACTTGTTAGGCCAGATGGAACTTTACAGGAAGCAGGGTCTATTGTTTGGGCTGATGGCAGTGCCCTTGCCTACGGAAGGAATGATCCAGATCCAATGAGGCCTGAGTATAACTTTGTACGAGAGGTAGATTATTGTTCTGCAGCTTGTCTGCTAGTGCGTAGAGAATTATGGGAAAAACTTGGTGGCTATGATCCACAGTATGCTCCTGCCTATTATGAAGATAGCGATCTTTGTCTGAGTCTTTGGGCTATGGGGTATAAAGTTCTTTACCAGCCAGCAGCCTTGGTTTTTCATTATGAATTTGGAAGCCGCCCACTTGAAACTGTCAAAGCCATGATAGAAAAAAACCGGTGGAAATTCTTAGAAAAATGGAAGCAACAATTGCAATTGATGCACAGAGATGATGGCGATGTGTTGAAAGCCCGCGACAAGCGACATCAATCCGTCTATATACCAGAGAAGGAAAAAAGTAGCTGTTTTAAAGCAAGGATTTTGGTTCTGGATGACTGTGTTCCTCATTTCATGATGGGGAGAGGCTTCCCTAGGGCAATTACAATATTGCAGCTTCTCGAGCAGTTTGGATATTTTGTAACTTTTTATCCCATGCTTTCCCAAGAGTATTCTAAGAAACATTTGGAACTAGCTTTTATGGAAAAAATTGAGCTCATGATTGGATGGGGCTCAGAACGACTCGAAGATTTTTTGCAGGAAAGAAAAGAGTATTACGATTTTATTTTTGTGAGTCGTATCCACAATTTTATGCATGTAGCTAAGCTTGTGAAAAAAAGACCTGATTTTTTTAGCAAAACCAGAGTTATCTACGATGCCGAAGCGATCGTTGCAAGAAGAGAAATTTTGAAGAAAAGCCTTGAAGGTTTTGCACTGAAGGAAAAAGAAAAAAAAGAATTAATCGATAAAGAGCTTCTAATAGCTCAATATGCCCATAGGGTTGTTGCGGTATCCAAAGAAGAAGCTCAATATTTTCACCAAAAGGGTTTCGATGTACATATTCTTGGCCATTCGATTCATTGCAAGCCTACTGAGAGTAGCTTTGAACAAAGATCGGGCTTTCTTTTTGTTGGATATATGGGTGAGGAAGGTCCTAATACCGATGGATTGTCATGGTTTTCTCACTATGTGCTTCCGCATTTAAAAAAGAAAATCCACTCTCGCTTTGAGGTGCTAGCTATAGGCCAGGTTTCAAAAGACTTTGTAGAACAACTTAGCCCTTTGGGAATAAAGTTTTTGGGCCTTGTGGAAGATATTCAACCCTTCTTCGAAAAATGCAGAGTTTTTATTGCTCCGACCCGTTATGCAGCCGGAATTCCAATGAAAGTGCATGAAGCAGCTTCCTATGGCTTGCCGGTTGTGGCAAGCAAGCTTTTAGCTAAGCAACTCGCATGGACCCCAGGAGAAGAATTGCTTGCTGCTGATTCTCCAGAAGATTTTGCTGCCTGTTGTGAAAAACTTTATCAAGATGCATCCTTATGGAAGAAAATAAGAGAGAGCGCGCTCAACAAGGTCAAAATCGATTGTGATCCTAAACGGTTCGAAGAAAATCTTCTATCCCTATTTACATTTCCTAGAGATCAATAAAGCCGGTGAGGGATGTTGCCATTGACGTTGCTGTTGGGAGTTTTCCTATTGAGCGAAAGCCTAAATACAAGCCTATATCTTGGATATGAGATGTTGAAGATGCTTTGGAAGAAAAAAAATTTTTGAGTTTAGCGAGTTGCCAGCATAGTCTTCTCCGGGGAGTTGTCTTAGGAGGTCTAGCAAAGCAGACTTTGGTAAAATGCCTGCAGGAAACTCCATCGACTATATGTTGTAGCTTGAGAGGAACTTTTTCAAAGACGAACCCTTAGTCCTATCCAACTTGAGGAACCTGCCGTAATGAGCAGCATCAGTAATACGCTTATAATGGGAATCTAAAGAATTTGGCTAGGAGTTTTGTCTTTAAAGCGTTATTAAGAAGAAGGCTATGGACCTAGATGTAAGCTTGAGATGAAACTGTCCTTTAGGAGACAGGAAATAGTGTTCTTTCCGCCAGATCAAGATTGAGGAGCTTTTGAGGGATCAAAAGGAGAAAAAATCGTTGATATAGGAATGCTAACAAGGGGAAGGAAAGGAAAAGTAGCTAAGAAAAAAAAATGGTTGCAAAGAAAAAGCATTTTAAGAAATAATACACGCTTTAGAAAATTTTTCCCATGAACATAAGCCAAGTTCCTATTTTTGTATTGTGTGGAGGAATGGGGACACGATTAAGGGAAGAAACGGAGTTTAGACCAAAACCCATGGTAACAATTGGCAAGCATCCTATCCTTTGGCATATTTTGCAAAGTTATTCTAAGTTTGGCTTCAGAAGGTTTATCCTTTGTTTGGGATATAAATCTGAAGTGATCAAAAGTTATTTCCACAACTTTTTTTCTTTCAACAATGATTGCACAATCAATTTAAAGAACAATAAGACAGTAATCCATGAAAGCATCGAGCAGATTGATTGGGAAATTACCATGGCTTACACGGGGGAAAAGTCAATGACAGGAAGTCGGATTGCTCAAGCGGCAAAAAAGTACGTGGGTGAATCCGAACATTTTGGAGTGACTTATGGAGATGGGTTGACTGATGTGAATCTTGCTGATGAATTTTACTTTCATCTTAACCACAAGAAAATTGGTACCATTCTAGGAGTCAATCCACCATCCAGGTTTGGTGAATTGGAAGTGAAGGGAGATCAAGTTATTTGTTTCCGAGAAAAGCCTGAGTTCGAAAACGATTGGATTAATGGAGGTTATTTCTTTTTCAGAAGAGAATTTCTTTCTTATTTATCCGAGGATGAAAACTGTATCCTTGAGCGTGCTCCCCTTTTTAATTTGGCTAGAGATGGGGAACTGAAAGTCTATAAGCACAAAGGGTTTTGGGCGTGCATGGACACACAGAGAGATAGGGACATTCTTGTTAAAATGGTAGAGGAAGGCAATACCCCCTGGTTGACCAAAAAATAGGCCCTTATGAAAAAAGTTCTAATCACTGGGAATAAAGGCTATATTGGGGCGCATCTGGTTTCCCTCTGTAAAGAATATGGCTTTGAAGTTATAGGGTGTGATATTGGATTTTTTGAAGGCTGCCATTGGGATTCTATAGTGCCCGCTGATGAACAATGGGAGATGGATTTTTTGTCGATTGACGAAAGAAAGCTTGAAGGCATTGATGTCATCTGCCATCTGGCTGCTATATCCAATGATCCCATGGGGGAACTAGATGAGAAACTTACCTATCGTATAAACCGTGATGGGTCGGTTGCTTTAGCTAAAAAAGCTAAAAAAGCTGGCATCCCGCTATTTCTCTATGCAGGGAGTTGTTCAGTTTATGGGAAAGCCAGTTCTTTAGATTTAGATGAAACAGCTCCTTTTAATCCCGTATCAGCTTATGCACAATCCAAAGTGGAAGCTGAAAAAGAGATATCGCAACTGGCAGACGCCTCTTTTTCCCCTGTTTTCTTAAGAAACGCAACGGCTTTTGGTTATTCTCCGATGCTAAGGATCGATCTTGTGGCCAATAATCTGCTTGCCTGTGCTTTGGCCTTGAAGCAGATTAGGGTTTTGAGCGATGGAACACCTTGGAGACCTCTCGTTCATTGTAAAGATATTGCTCGAGCGTTTATTGCTCTGATCCAGGCTCCGAGAGAGAAAATTCATAATCAAGCGATTAATATTGGAGGCAACGAAGAGAACTATCAAGTCAGAGAGATTGTTGATAAGGTCAAGCAGTTAGTGCCACAAGCCGAAGTGGTGTATACGGGAGAGGTTGGAGCTGACCCAAGAAATTATAGAGTATCTTTTGATAAACTCTCCAAAATACTGCCTGATTTTAAGCTTGATTATTCTCTGGATAGGGGCTTAGAAGAGCTCTATGAATCTATGGTGAAAAAGAAATTTTCCAAGGAGGATTTTGAGTCTGATCGATTTGTCCGGTTACGAAGGCTAAAAAAGAAGTTGATGAAATAAGTTTGTTCCTATGAAATTTATTCCACTTCCTTTAGAGGGAGCTTATTTAATCGATCTTGAAAAAAAGGAAGACCCAAGAGGTTTTTTTGCACGATTTTTTTGCAAAAACGAGTATGCAAGCCATGGTCTTGATTCAACTATTGTGCAGATCAATACTTCTTTTAGTTTAAAAAGAGGAACCCTACGAGGTCTGCATTATCAAATCTTTCCAAAGGCTGAAACCAAAGTCATCCGGTGTATCCGTGGAGCTTTGTGGGATGTCATTGTCGATTTGCGTCCCGAGTCTAATACTTTTCTCTGTCATTATTCCTGTGAACTCAATGAGGAAAACAGACGGATGCTGTTTGTTCCTAAAGGGTTTGCGCATGGATTTTTGACATTAATGGATAATACAGAAGCTTTTTATTTGGTGGGAGAATTTTATGCTCCTGAATATGAAAGGGGAATTCGGTATAATGATCCAGCTTTAAATATTCCCTGGCCTTTTGAGCCTCTAGTTATTTCAGAAAAAGACAAAAGTTATCCTGACTTTGACAGGCATAGAGCCCTCCAATGAAAATTTTGTTTACGGGAGGAAGTTCTTTCACAGGATTCTGGTTTTGCAAACTCCTTTTGGAAAGAGGACATGAGGTAGTTGGCCTGCTCACTAAAAAAAGAAATGACTATGAGGGGATAAGAAAAAAAAGAATAGATTATCTTTCCTTGCACATGGATTTTGTCGAGGAAGCTCCTTTTGGTTCAGAAAAAGGACGGAGCCTTTTAAAAACCAAAACATTCGATGTCCTTTGTCATCATGGAGCATATGTTAAAGAGTACAAAAGTGAAAATTTTGATTGGCTTTTTGCCTTAGAAAACAATACGAAGCATATCCAGGAAGTCCTTAGTCTTTGTAAGGAGCATGCCGTTGGGACTATCATTCTTACCGGTTCGGTCTTTGAACCAAATGAAGGCATAGGCTCTACTCCTTTAAGAGCTTTCTCTCCTTACGGACTTTCTAAGGGCTTAACTGCAGAAGTCTTTAATTATTATGCTACTGTTTATGGACTTACTCTAGGCAAATTCGTTATTCCTAACCCATTTGGGATCTTTGAAGAAAAAAGGTTTACTTTTTATCTTATCGAAAACTGGAAAAGAAAACAAACGGCTGTTGTCCAAACCCCAAACTATATCCGCGATAATATTCCTTGTGATCTTCTTGCCCATTGTTATTGCCGGTTTGTCGAAAAGATGCATGCGGAAAAGCAAAAATTTTGTAAAGCAAATCCAAGTTATTTTATAGAATCCCAAGGAGCTTTTGCCCTTAGGGTTGCTAGAGAAGTTAGCAACCGAACTGGCTGGCATTGCCCTGTAGAACTTAAGGAACAAAAGAGCTATGCTGAACCTTACATGCGAGTCAATTTCCAACCGGCTCTTTTCGACGTTCCAGAGTGGTCTGAGAAACGTTTTTGGGATGATTATATCACTTATGCTATTGAGAATTACTAAATTTATCTTGAAAGAAAGCCATGTCAAAAAGAGCGGTTTTTAGACCAATGGAAGCTAGAGTGGAAACTGGACAGCTTCTGCGGTAGAAAAAGCTAGAAGATTAATTTTAAGGAAATAAAACTGAGCTATGATTTTCCTTGAATAGTAACAAAGGATGGGGTTTTTGAATTAGCGACGGTTTGATTTCTTTTTGCCCCGCTATAAAAAGATATATCGAATGAAAAATGATAGCCCAATAATAATTATAGGTGGGGGTATCATTGGCCTGGCTTTGGGCTATAAGCTTCTGCGATCAAAAAAAGTTTCTTCTCTGATAATTCTAGAAAAAGAAAAAGAAGTAGGGCTACACCAAAGCAGCCATAATAGTGGGGTGCTCCATGCTGGGCTTTATTACGCAGTTGGTAGTCTGAAAGCTAAACTCGCTGTCGATGGCATCAGACAGATGGTTTCTTTTTGTCGGGAAAATGGGATTGCTCATGAAATTTGTGGAAAATTGGTTGTTGCTAAAGAAGAAGCGGAACTCTCTGAACTTCATCGACTAAAAAAGCAAGGGGATGCGAATGGTCTTGTTGGATTACAAATTCTGGATTCCAAAGAGATGAAAAAAATTGAACCTTTTGCCAGCGGAATCGCTTCAATTTACGTTCCAGAAGAAGGAATTGTGGATTATAGACAAGTCTGTCAGGTGCTTGCTACTAAAATAGAACTCATGGGAGGGAAAATCTTTCGGGAAGCCAAGGTGGTTGACATTAAGAAAAAAGGTAGGACGTGGAAGATCAAGACAGGAAGAGGAAATTTTTTGACTTCTTTTCTAGTCAATTGTGCTGGGCTTTATTGCGATAGAATATGCCGTTTAGCAATGGGGCATTGCCCCATTCGAATTGTTCCTTTTAGAGGAGAATATTTCGAAATCAAAGAGCATAGGAAATACCTTGTTAAAAATTTGATCTATCCAGTTCCAGATCCTCGTTTTCCTTTTTTGGGGGTTCATCTGACCCGAATGATTAATGGAAGAGTTGAAGCAGGGCCCAATGCCGTTCTCTCTTTTTCAAGAGAGGGCTACTCTAAAGGCAGCTTCGATTGGAGGGATACCTATGAGATCTTTTCTTATCAAGGATTTTGGAATTTTTTAAAAAGATATCCTCTTGCAGCATGGGAAGAGTGGAAAAGATCAAGAAGGAAAAGCCTTTTTTGCAAGGCGATCCAAAAGTTGGTACCAGAAATTCAAGAACAAGACATGATTGCAGGAGCTGTTGGAATTCGGGCTCAAGCCCTCTTCCCCGATGGGAAACTTGTCAATGACTTTTTGTTTGTTAAAGAGGAAGGCGTGCTTCATCTTCTTAATGCTCCTAGTCCTGGAGCAACAGCCTCCTTGGCGATCGCTGATGAAATCGTAAATAGAATTGAAGCCTAAGATAATAGCAGAAATTATTCCTAGGGATTAAGAAAGGAAGTAGCCACATTTTCTCTAGTCTGAATTTTTAAACCTACCAATTAGCCGTCCACCCTCATTGGGGTGGGAAGGCTTTCACGCTTTTTAGGAAAATTTTCCATGCATCAACTGGTGCTATTAGGAAAATGAACGAGATTGGAAGCCAAATTTATTGATAGCCTAGAATCTGGATCTCTTAGATTTTTCGAATGTTTTCTAGACTAAGCACAGCATCTTTCGACACGTTTTCAAGAAATTATTGAAGAGGAAGCTAAGGCAGAAGAGCAATTTTCAAAAAGGGATGCCAACGCTTTACTTTCTGAACCACTTGCCATCAAATCCATAAGCACCTCCCTGTTGACTGGCCTCTCAAGAGAAAATAAATACAACTTAGCCTTCTTCTTCGTATTCGCCGATTTCTTTTTTAAGGGGAACTTCTTCCTTTTTCTTTTCTGCAACAACTATGGTTTTGGGAACAATCAGGCCAGCTAATAACATAGGTATAAGGGTGCTAACAAGAGTAGCAATAGTAATAATGGAATATTCTTCTCTATTCAATATTTTATTCTGGATCCCATAATGCGCAGCAATCAGTCCAAATGTCAATCCACCGGTTGCAAGAAGTGATCCATAAAGACTTTCTTTAATCGAATGTTTTTCAAGTATCAGATAAGGAAATAGGCCGAACAGCTTGAAGCATGTTTTAATCAGGGTGAGGAGAAGAATGGGGAAGAAGCCAAAAATCAAAGCATGAAGTGAAATGTGAAAGCCGCTTTTCATAAAAAAAAATGGAGTTAGTATACTGTAAGCGACCGCTCTAAGTCTTCTGCGTAATAACCTGTCTGTTGAGAAACTATTAGCTGAAAGAATGCCCAAAACAAAAGCCGGAAGTACCGGTTCAGTTTTAGCCATTGTGGCCAAAAATCCTAGGAGACTGAGCATGAAAAAGACAAATTTTATTTCTGGTTCGCTTACTGGACTTTTCTTAAGAAACGCAAGAAGGAATCTAAGAAATTTTGGGAAAAGCCATAGGATTATGAGAGCAATTATTCCGAAAATAATCGAGGAAATATCCCAATGTGTAAAAAACATGCCCAGAGCTAAAACTGAACCGAAATCTGTAATAAAACAGCTAGATAAAAGAGTCTTGCCTAATGAGCTGTTTTCTATGCCTCTTTCAACAAGGGAAGTATATATGATGGCAATGGAAGTGGTCCCAAGAGCAATACCAGCAATAAGACATTGAGCTGTTTTCCAATGTAAAAAATAATGGGAAAAAAGGGCAATGGCTAAGAATGGCAACAAAAAGGAGCTTAATCCCGAAAACATGTTTTTTTTCCACGATTCTTTGAAATATTCAGGTTCGATCTCTGTACCAGCAATAAAACAGAGCATCGTAGCTCCTAACTTAGACAAAAAATTCATCCATTCTGTTGGATTGGAAAGAGCTAAAAAATGACTTAGAACAGCTCCCATAAGAATTTCAGCAAGAGCAACAGGGATTTTCAACCGGATTGCAAAGAGCGCTGCAGAAAAAGCCCCGCCCATCCAGAGGGAAATAAAAAACCATGGGTTTTCCAAAATATTCATAGCAGCTAAAAGAAGAAAAGGCACTCTTTAAGGGGAAGTTGCTTCTTACCTTTAGGCTTTTCTGGAATTGACCCTCAAAAGTTGGACAAAGAAAAAGAAAACGTTTTATTTCTAACCGGTCAACTACTCCGTCCTAAAGGACGGAGCTTGCATCTAGGCTTCACCGCAGCTTGCGCGTATCTCGAAAGACGCGCGGCTTTGGCTTCATCACCCGATGCTTTAGGGGCGGCTGACAATCGCCCCGTCCTCATCCAGTCTTGCCAGATGAAAAGCGTTTGCATGCTGACGTTTCTGGCAGCCACTAAATCGGCCTGGAGCGTATACCCACAATGGGCGCATACAAACAGCAGCCCATTATTGGGCCGATTCTCCCGCCCAACATGCCCGCAAACCGGCCGTCTCTGGCTTGAGGAATCCGCATCCACCCAATCCGGCACTCCGCCAGGCAGCCGGATTTTGTAAGCCGTCTTGGCTTGCAGCTTCGCAAAACCCCAAGTGCTCCCCTTGCGGCTACGGAAACCTTCTCCGACTGTCTGCGCTCGGTTCGATGACGGATAGCCTTTAGCCCCTCCATTCCAACCATAGCGTGTGGCTCCGCGAGTGCCCTTCGCTTGCATCGCACTTCGTGTACTGGAGGGACGCGCTTGGCCAGGTGCCTTCGGTGTCCACCAGGATAAAAACGACATTTGCCTCGGGTAGTGGGTTCCACCGCGATGTTCCAGCGGTTCATGTCCACCCCTTTGACCGTGGTGATGGTATCTAGCGGATTCCGGTCCAAAGCCTTTTCGACGGACACCAGCAGCTACCATGCCCTGGATGCAGGGTCCTGACAGAGCAGGGCACCGCCCAGTGTGATGCCATGCTCCCTGGGCCCGCACCATCCACTCCAGATGCCGGTTCCATCCTTCGTATCGGACCGGATGCCTCCGCCCAAAGTCCCCATGCTGACCGTTTGTTCCTTGCCCAAGGACCAGTCCTGGCGATGGTTCAAAGTCATGGACATGGCAGTGAATCTGGATGCCTTGTCAAGACCCTTATAGCGCCGGGCTGGTCCAGCCTTTTGCTTTATGGGCCGCGCCCGCTTTGGCGCGTTCCCAGAGGGTTTTGTAGGCCGCAGCCACTTGCCTGGGCACGTTGCATGCCATTTGAGCTGGCAGCCCGAACCACTTGCGCAAATCCTGGGACACCAGCCTTTGCAGTTTCCTGCCTTGCGATATCTTCCCGCACACAAAAGCGACAGTGGATGCGTGATTCAGGGCGTTATGGTAAGCCAACGCCATGGGCCAAACCGCCTCCTCCTGCTCTTTAGTGAGCAGGAGCTTCAGTTTGCACCTCAGCGATTGGGTGGCTGGCAATTCATTCAGGTTGACGATTATTAGGTTTCAGTTGTAAAGCATCGCCGCTGCGCGGCGGCGCTATCCCTCTGCCGCCTTGAAAGGCGGGGACTCCCGTGCAAATTTGTTGAAAGTTTTAAAACGACAGAAATGGATTTGAACTATTGACAAAAGAGTAAAGCTCCTTTATTCGTACTACATATGTATTTTAGCATTAATCGCTAGGAAAAAAGGGCGATCCACCTGAAGAACTTGTTAGCTGTGAAACCTCTAGTAATGTAAGCTTTGGAGAATCTACTCTTAGATCCTTCTCCAGAACGTCGCAAAGAAGCAGAAAAGTAGCTTCATTTCTTTTGAACAAAAAATAAGTAAAGACTTTGAGACAATGGAGGATGTTACTTTCTCCTGAGAATGTTGCTGCTTTAGGATTTTCTTAACATGTCTATCAAAAAGAAATTCTTATGAATTCATTAAAGCACTTATTCAAACCTTTGGTTGTTGGAGAGATTACCGTAGCAAATCGAATCTGGATGGCCCCAATGACTCGATGTCGGGCAGGGCAACCGGGGGATGTTCCTACAGAATTAATGGCTAAATATTATGCTCAGCGGGCCTCTGCAGGACTCATTATTACCGAAGCCACGCAGATCAGTAAAGAAGGGCAAGGATACATATGGACACCTGGTATCTACACGGATGCTCAGGAGGAAGGTTGGCGTCGAGTTGTGGAAGCGGTTCATCAGGCTGGGGGAAAAATCGCCTTGCAACTTTGGCATGTTGGTAGAATCTCTCATCATCTCCTTCAAGAAGGAGGAAAACCTCCCGTTGCTCCTTCGCCTATTCAGGCAAAAAATTCTAAATGTTTTGTTTTATTGCCTGATGGTACCCCGGCTCAGGTAGATCCAGATGTTCCAAGAGAACTTTCTATTCCAGAAATTCATCGGATCATTGGCGAGTATGCCGCTGCTGCAAAACGAGCCATGAGAGCTGGTTTTGATTTAGTCGAAATCCATTGTGCTAATGGATACCTGCCCAATCAGTTCCTCGATATTCGTGCAAATCAAAGAAAAGATCAATATGGGGGATCTCTTCAGAATAGGGCACGTTTCGTGCTCGAAGTGGTCGATGCGGTTTGTGAGGCTATAGGAAATAAACGGGTAGGGGTGCGTCTTTCTCCGAAAGGAATTTTTTGCGATATGACAGTAGAAGGGAGCATGGAGACAAATTTGTATGTTGCCTCTGAACTTGGGAAGCGTTCTATTGCCTATCTTCACATTGTTGAGCCAGATTGGGCCGAAGGGCAACCTCTAACAGATGAAGAACGGAAGGCTTTCCGTGAATCTTTCCCAAATGTATTAGTTTTTTGTAGTGGTTATACGGCTGAGCGAGCGGAATCGACCATTGCTTCAGGAATTGCTGATGCTATTGCTTTTGGCCGACTGTTTATTGCTAATCCAGATTTGCCGGAACGGTTTCGACGTGGAGCTTTATTGAATGTACCAGATCCTTCCACATTTTATGGAGGAGGAGAAAAAGGGTACACAGATTATCTGACTATCGATGAACAAAATCGATGAACAAAACAGGAGAGGAAAGGGGACTGTTCTCTAGTTACCATTTGCTTTTTGGAGAGCTTTGAAGAAAGCTTGAAAAACCGGCCCATAATAGACTAAATCTCTTTCCGGATGGTATTGGACACCAATACAAAAAGGATAAGACTTAAGCCTTAGCTGTTCGATAATTCCATCATATTTCGCTCGGGCTTCTATCGAGAGTCCTTCAGCAATCCTCTTTATAGCCTGGTGATGTGAACTATTGACAGCTTGAAATTGGAAAGTAGCATTTTTTTCGACTCTCAGCTCTTGCAGGTTTTGGTCATAGAATTTTGGTTCATTATGGCCGGGAATATTGAGAGAAAGACTTCCACCTAGAAAAATATTAAGCAGCTGGATTCCACGACAAATGCAAAGTATTGGTTTGCCTTTGTTAAGGGTTTGCTCAAGTAAAGCAAACTCCCATTTATCCCGTTGGGAATTGGGAGAGATTATCTGAGAAGGATCTTCCCCATCTATATTGCTATACTGTTCTTGATATTCTCTTGAGATATCCTCTCCTCCCGTTAGTAGAAGTCCATCGTACTCTTTAGGAGAGGGGATTGGGTAGAGCGTTGAACCAACCTCTTGTCTATGTTCCCTAATATTGAGAATTTGGATAGAATACGTGTTAGCTAGTTGATTGAGCTTCTCAAAGTATTGTTTATCCTTATCTCGGATCCAACAATAAACTTTTTTAATCACTTATAAAATAAAATCTAGCCTCTATAAGCCATCAAATTTTTTTTTCGATGTATTGAATAGAGATCACTTAGAAAAAAATAACAATGTATATTATATTTTTTTATTTAAAATATATATTAAATTTATTTATTTTATTTTCTTAGAAATAAGTTATTTGAAATGAACAACATAAAAAATAAATAAAATTTTATAAAATAATATATTACTATTATTAAATTATAAGCATTCTAATAATAGAATTAGCTGCATTAGGTAATGTTTGTAATATTAGTTTATTTTTTATTGCAAAGTTTCCATAATTGATCTATTTTCTTTCTCTAAAAATGTATACACTAGCTTCTTTCCTTTATTTCGCCTTTTATTCTAATTGCATATTTTCTGTTAAAAGGCCAAAGGATTCTTTGTAGAAGTCCATTGGGTTAAAATCGAGCCTCTAGCAAAAAATGAACGAATATCTCCTTAAGGGATTACTTTTTATTTTTATTTTTTACATTTCTTTTGTCGTTCTTGCAAAGAACAATTTTAGATTTATCTATTGGCTCAGTGTTTGTTATTCAGGGTTTGGCCTACTATGTTCTCTTTCTTTTCTTCTCTCTGGTCAATCCAGTCAGTCCATAAGCTTTCCTCTTGGCCTACCAACTACGGGGGCTCACTTTAAAATCGATGCATTAGCTAGCTTTTTCCTTTTGATCGTTAATCTTGGATCCTTCGTCTCTTCATTCTATGGCATCGGGTATGGTTCGCATACATCCGAACAGTCAAGAACCCTTCCTTTTTACATTATTTTCTTGGGTTCGATGAATATGGTCCTCCTTGCTGCAGATGCCTTTAGTTTCCTTTTTTTCTGGGAATTGATGTCTTTATCTTCATGGGCATTGGTCATGTCTTCTCATCAGCACAAAGAAACAGCTGAGGCAGGCTTTATTTATATTTTGATGGCTTCTCTTGGAACATTTGCTTTGCTTTTTGCCTTGAGTCTCATCGCTGCTCCTTCTAAATCCTACTGTTTTGATCAGATGGGTAAGGTAAGTATGGATGGAAAGCTAGCTTCTCTTATCTTTTTACTTGCTTTATTGGGAGCAGGATCGAAAGCGGGCCTTATACCTCTTCATGTTTGGCTGCCAAAAGCTCATCCTGCAGCCCCAAGCCATGTATCAGCTCTCATGAGTGGAGTGATGACGAAAGTGGCCGTTTATGGGTTTATTCGAATTGTTTTTGAACTGCTTCCATCCCAAGAAAAATGGTGGAGCATCCTGATTCTGATCATTGCTGGGATTTCCACAGTGGTAGGAGTCCTTTATGCCCTGATGCAGCATGATATAAAAAGACTACTTGCCTATCATACGATTGAAAATATCGGCATTGTCTTTATAGGGATTGGGTTATCCATGGCTTTTAAAATTTACGGTATGACTGCAGCTTCGGCCTTGGCAATGACAGCGGCTCTCTTTCATGCACTGAACCATTCGATTTTCAAAAATCTGCTCTTTTTAGGCTCTGGAGCGATCCAGTCTGCTACGGATCAAAGAGACATGGAAAAACTGGGGGGCTTGATTTTGAATATGCCTCATACCGCCTTTACTTTTTTAATTGGCAGTGTGGCCATCAGCGCGCTTCCTCCACTAAATGGTTTTGTTTCCGAATGGCTTCTCATGCAATCGATTCTGCAGAGTCCCCAACTTCCCTCTTGGGGAATGAAGTTCCTTGTTCCCTCTGTGGGAGCCTTTCTTGCTTTGTCAGCAGCTCTGGCAGCATCATGTTTTATTAAAGTTTATGGGATAACCTTTTTGGGCCGTCCGAGATCGATGCAATCAACCGTAGCTTCTGAAACAGACCGTTGGTCAGTATTAGCAATGTATGCTCTGGCTTTTCTCTGCATTATTTTTGGTATCTTCCCTAGACTAGTAATTCATTTGCTTGGGCCCGTTGTTAGAGCGATTGCAGCTACCCATTACTTTCCTCTTTCTGCTAAATCCTTCTTCATGCCTTTGTCCCTTGTAGTTGACCAAAATGCTTATAATGGGTTTGTTCTAGTACTTCTGCTTGGGATTTTCTTATTTTTCATATTAATTAGTGTCAAATGGCTTTCCTCTAATCAATTCAGAAGAACGCCTATTTGGGACTGTGGGTATCCAGAGAAAAGCCCTGACTGCCAATATACCGCGAATAGTTTTGCACAACCTATCCGAAAAGTCTTTGGTCCTTTCCTTTTTGCCACAAAAGAAAAAGTTGTATGTAGCGAGCCTTGGTATCCAAAGGCTGCTAAAATGATTGTCAAACTGCATGACCAGATATGGGAATATCTCTACAAACCTGTGGCTATGGCTATTGATCGCATTAGTGAAAAAATCAATTTCCTCCAGTTTCTTACCGTTAGGAGGTATCTGGTATTAGTGTTTTTAACCTTGGTGTGTCTTTTAGGTTGTTTGGCATTTTTGTTATGATTAAAAATTTGGTTTTTCAATGTTTTGATGCGTTCTTTCTTCTTGCTTTCAGTCCGCTTGTGATTGGCATAATAAGAAAGACGAAAGCGCGGTTCCTTCTAAAACAGGGTCCTTCTCTTTTGCAGCCCTACTACGACCTTATGAAATTGTTTCGTAAGGAAGTGACTCTTCCTGACTCTGCTTCATGGTTATTTAAAGCTACGCCCTATGTGGTCTTTACATTCAGCTGGCTAGCAGCCTCCCTTGTGCCTACTTTTTCTACAAATCTGCTTTTCAGTAAAACAGCGGATCTCATTGCGATTGTAGCCCTCTTAGGTACGGCCAGGTTTTTCCTTTCCCTTGCGGCCTTAGATGCAGGGACAAGTTTTGGGGGATTAGGATCTAGCAGAGAATCTTTGATTGCTTCTCTTGCTGAACCCGCAATGATCATGATCATTTTCACAATAGCTTTGGTAGCGAAATCAACAGATCTCTCTGCAATTTCTACTTTTATGATTTCTGGACAAGCAGGTTTAAGAGTCTCCTTGTGGCTTGCTTTGGCTTCTTTAGTTCTGGTTGCTATTGCTGAAAATGGGAGGATTCCTGTGGATAATCCTGCCACCCACCTGGAATTGACAATGATTCACGAAGCCATGATTCTCGAGTATTCTGGCAAATACTTAGCGTTGCTAGAGGTTGCCAGTCAACTTAAAATCGTCCTTTATCTTTCTCTGGTTGCTGCAGTTTTTTTCCCTTTTGGTATGTCAACCATGGGGAGTGGGATTTCTAGCTTTTTTATAGGGCTTTTTACCTATATTGCCAAAATTGGCTTAGGGGCCAGCATGCTAGGATTTTTTGAAATCTTGGTGGCAAAGATGCGGCTTTTCAAAATCCCAAACTTTCTTGGAGCTGCTTTCATGCTTGCACTTCTTGCTACCGTACTCCTTTTTGTTTCACGAAGCTTATGAATCATAACCTTTATTTTGATATCACCCATATGCTAGCTGGCTCAATGCTCCTAGTCAGCTTTGTTCTTCTTTATCAAGACAGAATGTTTAGCCTTCTGAACGTCTATACCGTGCATGCTTTAGTTCTTGCAGCAGCTGCTGCCTGGCAAGGATTTGTTCAGCAGGCACCGCATCTCTACGCCACAGCGGTTATAGCTTTGGTGTTCAAAGCGATAGCTATCCCTTTGACACTGAGATGGTTGATTGTCAAGCTAGCAATCCACAGGGAGATAGAAAAGGTGGTGGGTTCGGGGATTTCTGTGATCGCTGGGTTTTTCCTTACAGCCTTATCGATAACTGTCATGATGAAAGCCAGTGGGGGTACCGATCCAATGACCCGAGAAGATCTTTCGTTTGCACTAGCGGTGGTTTTGATCGGTCTTTTGATGATGGCTGGTAGACGCAATGCTATAAGCCAGGTTGTTGGGTTTATGTCCATGGAAAATGGTTTGATTTTAGCGGCCGTTGGAGCAAAAGGAATGCCACTTGTTGTTGAAATAAGTGTGGCCTTTTCTGTTCTAGTCGCGTTGATCGTTATCGGTATCTTTCTTTTCCGAATTAGAGAAAGATTCGATGTCGTTGATATCCGTGGATTAGAAAAGTCAGGAGGGGAACGGTAAAATGTACCTAAAAGCTATTCTTCTTTTTCCATTGATTGGAATACTTCTGCTGTCTCTGATCAGAAGCTATAGGATCTCATCCTTTTTAAACACCCTCTTTTCTTTTCTCTCTTTTGCTAGCTCCCTTCTTTTGCTTGTCAAAAGAGAGTCAGCTGGATTGTTTTTTGTTGTAGATGAACTCAACATCGTTTTTATCCTCCTGACAAACTTTGTTGGCTTCACGACCGCTTTGTTTAGTCAACACTATATTGCTCATGAAATAAAGACAGGGCATATATCCGCTGTTTCCTTGAGATTTTATCACGGGATGTATCAATCGCTTCTTTTTGGGATGAATCTGGCGCTTTGTTCCAACAACATAGGATTGATGTGGGTTGCTATTGAAATCGCTACGCTTTCGACGGTTCTTATGGTTGGTATTTACCGAACAGCTGAAGCACTTGAAGCTTCATGGAAATATTTCATCCTTGGTGGAGTGGGTATAGCTCTGGCTCTCTTTGGTACCTTTCTTTTTTATATTTCTGCCCGTCCAGCAATTGGAGAAGGATTGTCGGCGATGGCATGGACAAATCTCCTTTCCCATGCGTCGAATCTTGATACTTCTCTCCTGAACATTGCCTTTGTTTTCATTCTCCTGGGTTATGGAACAAAAGCGGGACTGTTTCCATTACACGCCTGGTTGCCAGATGCGCATGCAGAAGGTCCAACCCCTATTTCTGCTGTACTTTCAGGGTTGCTCCTTAATGTGGCTCTATATGCGATCCTGCGGTTTAAAATGCTTCTTGCTGCCAATCCACATGCCTTGCAGGCAGGCCCACTCTTAATGTCTATGGGACTTGCTTCGGTACTGTTCGCTGCCCTTATGCTTTACAAACGAAGAGATATCAAACGGCTTTTTGCTTACTCATCGATTGAACATATGGGAATTATTGCCTTTGCCTTTGGGATTGGCGGAGCGCTTGCTAACTTTGCTGGGCTTTTGCATATGAGCATGCATAGCTTGACTAAGTCAGCGATTTTTTTTGCAATTGGTTACATCTCTCAGATTAAAAGGACACAGAAGATAGCTGATTTATCTGGATTAACAGCGAGTCATCCTGTTCTGGGCTGGGGGCTTGTATTTGGGGTGCTTGCCATAGCCGGTCTTCCACCAATGGGAGTGTTTATGAGTGAATTTTTAGTCCTCAGTTCAGCTTTTGCTAAAGCACCACTCCTTGCAGCTTTGCTTGCCTGCGGGTTGATCATTGCCTTTGGAGCACTCTTGCTCAAACTTGTTCAAGTGGCTTTTGGAGAGCCAAAAGGGACGTCTACTGTGGTCCCTTCTTTATATCTGCCTATGTTGAGCCATTTTCTTCTTATCCTTATCGCTGGAATCTACATTCCTCCGCATGTGGTGGAATGGTTTAAACATACCTCTTTACTTTTAAAATGAGTTTATGAAAAAACTAGAACTTTCTCCGCATTTCACAGAAGAAGCCATAGAGATTGAGGCTGGAAAGAGAAAGAAATATTGGTCTTTGGAAAAAGTCAGTGAGGAACGTTGGATTGAGCTTTCCAAAGAGATAGCTAGTGGAAAATGGACTCTATTTGGTCTTTGGGGTTCGCCTCAAAAAGTCAATATGGTTCTTCTCGATGAGTCTCAGTCAAAGCTGCAAGTAATAGAACTGGAGACACCACTAGGAAAATTTCCTTCGGTAGCTATAGAGGTTCCCTCGGCTGCCAGGTTAGAAAGAACTATTCATGATCTGTTTGGATTAATCCCTGAAGGCTCCTTCGACAATCGCCCATGGCTTGATCATGGAAAATGGCAATTGCGTTTTCCTCTAGGAAATATCCTTCCCCCCGATGAACAAAAACCCTATCCTTTTTTTCTGTCCGAAGGGGAAAATCTCCACCAAATACCTGTAGGCCCTGTCCATGCTGGCATCATTGAACCTGGTCATTTTCGATTCACAATGGGAGGAGAAATAGTTGTGCGTATGGAAGAACGACTAGGCTATACCCATAAAGGTATAGAAAAACTTTTCTTTGAGGCTTCAATCGAAAGGGGGGCTGAAATTGCAGCTAGAATTTCTGGTGATGCGACCGTTGCTTATTCCTATGCTTATGCGCTTGCTGTTGAAGAAGCCATGGGAATAACTCCTTCTCCAAGGGCTGTTTGGTTAAGAGCGCTGATGGCTGAAATGGAAAGGATGGCCAATCACTTTGGGGATATTGGAGCAATCTGTAATGATGCGGCTTTCCCAAGGATTTTGAGTCGGTGCGCTGTTTTAAGAGAAAAAATTTTGCGGTTTTCTAAAGACTTTTTTGGACACAGATTGATGATGGGAAGTATCGTTCCAGGAGGGCTTAAAGTAGATTTGAGCAAGGAAGGAAAAGAAAATCTCTATCGGCTTCTTGAAGAAATCAACGAGGAACTTTGTTCTATAAAATATTTTTATGATTCAAAAAACTCTTTACAAGATAGGACGGTGGGCACAGGGGTATTGAATGCTCGATCTGCAAAGCTCTTTGGAGCTGGTGGGTTTATTGGAAGAGCTTCTGGAAGAAACTTTGATGCCCGAAAATGCTTCGCGTATCCTCCCTATGATAAACTTTCCTTTGAATCCCCTTTGTTAGAGGCAGGAGATGTCAATGCGAGGGTGTGGATTCGGATCTTAGAAATTGAACAGAGTAGCTTTTTGATCGAACAGATTTTGAATAATTTGCCTTCTGGAAGCACCCTTTCAGTAATTAAAGAGTCAAAAGTATGCGGGCAGGGACTTGCTGTCGTAGAAAGTTTTCGTGGGGATATATTGCTATGGATAGAGATTGAAAAAGGAAAGATCAGCCGCTGTCATCCAAGGGATCCTTCCTGGTTTCAGTGGCCGCTGCTTGAAAAGGTTATTGTTGGAGCGGTTGTCGCGGATTTTCCGCTTTGTAATAAATCCTTCAACTGTTCTTATTCAGGACATGATCTATAAGGAAGAAGACCCAAATGAAAAGCTATTTTCTTAAAAATATTTGGCCAAGAATGTTAACAGAAAAGATTGCGACTGAAAAAGAAAGCGAACTGATTAAACTTTCAGAAGCTTTGCAAGGAGTCTGCAGAAAAAAACTTGGAAGAAGCCTGGCTATAAGGGAGGTGGATGCGGGGTCTTGTAATGGCTGTGAATTAGAAATCCATGCTCTAAACAATCCTTTTTATGATATTGAAAGATTTGGAATCCGTTTTGTGGCTTCGCCTAGGCATGCCGATCTACTTCTAGTTACTGGTCCTGTGACCAAAAACATGAGTGAAGCCTTAAAAAGAACATACGATTGTACTCCAATTCCTAAATGGGTAGTAGCTGTTGGAGATTGTGCTGCAGGCTGTGGGGTCTTTAGGCAGAGCTATGCAGTCATGAGCGGTGGAGTAAGTGATGTTGTACCAGTTGACCTCTGGATCTATGGGTGCCCACCTTCACCGATTGATCTTCTTCGTGGATTGATCCTATTAATGGAACAATGAACTTTTAGGAGTGGGTACAATTGATTTTAAGCGCAAGTCTTTCTCTTTGAGCTGATGGATAGAATCGGAGGCGAGAAAGTCAGGATACGGATTCTGGCGCATTGCAACCGGCTGATCTGTTATGGCTTTAAATTGATTGGAAGTGCCAAGCCACACAGAAGATGAATGCTAAATGGCTCTATCTTAATGGAAAGTGTTTGCTTAGGCCTTTTGTGTATCTTGTTAGGGCGCGCTGAACTGTGCCTTTATCGACATGAAGGCAGAAAAAAGTTAGCCGGATAGATGATTTAAGAAAATTGATTATTGCTCTGATGGTTTTTAAGTGGTGAATACTAAATTCTTGGTTAGTAGACAAATCACTTGACTGCCAAAGAGTGGCAAAATATCCAATGCGCAGTTCTATTTCCCTTGCTGTGTATCGGACTCAACATCAGTTAACCTAGGTTTTCAGCAAAGCATTTGCTGGATAGGCATGCTAGGCTAGATTATCAAAAAGCATTTACCTGCCTGTTTTAACCTACTGCAAGAAGGTCTCTTAAGCGTGAATAAGGTTGTATTCCTGCGTTGCCATTATTCGAATGGACTCAATACTCAAGTTCAGCATTGGCTCTGGCTCAATCCCAAAACCAATTGATCGTTATCGGTTGAAGCCAAGCTGTCGTATTCGGTCTGGGACTGGAGTGAGGCAACACTATAGCTTGCAATGAAGATGGTCAAATAGAGAGTCGCTATCTTGAACGCGGGCTTAATGCAGCGAAGCTTTTGTTAATTAAGGGGTCAATGGGTCATTTGACCCTTCTTATGAATTCTCTCAAAGAATTACAGTTTCTCTGGATCCAACCACGGATAGTAAAAAAAGCTGAAAGGGGAATATAGAGGAAAGATAAAAAGGAAGGCAACCGATAAGTTTTTACAATCTCTGAGGAGGGAAAACGAAGGGATTTGAGGATAAATAAGCATTTTGTTTTTTTAGAATCAAAGAGTTCAAAAAGTGTAACATGACGTATAAGGGGCAGAGAAGAAGACTTTGGAGGCGCAGAAAAAAGAGTTTCTCTTTTGATCCAATGTCTTTCTAAAACTTCAAGAATAGGTTCAGGGATAGGACTTTCATAATATTTTTTAGACAAGGCCAGTCCGAATAAACAGAATCGGCTCCAACCAAAGCGGAAAGCTTTTTCAATCACTCTTTGCCAATCTTGTTGAGAAAAGTTTGCCCACAAAATGAATTGATGAAGATCTAAAAGATAACTCAATTTTTCCCATCGATGCTTGCTTCCATGAGCCAATAAAAAAAGAAGCTCATTTTCTTTAGGCATCCTTTGAAGGGGGATACCCTCAAAAGCAGACATGGAGGATTCTTCCCAGGTTGATTCCAAAAATCTTTTGTCCAATACCCTATTAAAACAGGGAGCCCAATGGAGCTCACAAATGGATGGGGCCAGATCTTCTTCAAAATTTTTTTTTATTAAAGTTAGATCTTTCTCCCAAAAAAAGAGGGAGGAAAGCTTGAAGGAAGAAGGGTTGTATGGATTGTACCCAAGTTTGGAATGAAGGAGAACGATAGCTTTTTGGATATCTGGGATTGGGACTAGCAGGTCGATATCGGTGATGGTTTTTGAAAAAAAATCTTCGTAGAGTCTTTGACAAAGGTCCAATCCTTTTAAGGATATTGTTTGGATGCCATCCTCATGGAAGAGAAACAGTATTTTTTTAAACTCATCCAAAAGCAATGAATTCCTTTTTAAAATGTGTTTATACAGGAGAGAGAATTTTAGGTCGATATCTGGGGGGAGAAGAAAAGGAAAGTTATCTTTAAGTTTATTATAAACAATAGGCCATAAGGAATGCAGGAAGGAAAATTTGAAAAATTGATGCCAGTCGAAATCTTGTCTTGAAAGAATTTTTAAAAGTTCTGTTTTTTGTAAATTATCAAGCATTTTATTGCTTAAAAGAAGCAGCGCATTTTGTTCAGGGCTTAATAAGAAATTATTTTCTTTCTTTTTTTTGGTTTTCATTATAAACAATTAATTCCAACAATTATTTCTTAAATATAGGCAGATGCACTAGATATATATTAGTGCTTACACTGTATATTCTTTCAGAAAATTGTCATCCCTAATTTGCTTGTGTTAAAACTTAAATTTTACTTAATCTCTCTTAATCTTTTTAAAAGAGCAAACTTAACACAGGAGGTAATTAAATGAATACAGAGATAGATTTTAGTCAATTTGAGATGGAAACTTTGGAGTCGCGAGAGCTTTTTGCTGCCGCTGCTGTGCCACATCATTTAATCAACTTGAATTTGCCTTTGGACCTTTCTTTACAGCTGAATAATCCAACCAACGGACAACCTATTTTAAATGTCAATCTTCCAGCCGATCTATCCCTACACGTCAATCAACCCAATTTATCAGGATTAGTGCAACCGATAGGGACAACAGTTTCGACTATAACAACTCCTGTGGTGGGATTGGTAGGTGAGGTTGTTAGTCCATTATTGGGAACAGTAACTGGATTGCTTAGTTCAGTTCTAGCAGTTGTTTAAAAACAACAAAAAAGTTCTGGGCTTTCCTGTTCCTGATAAGGGAAGCCCAGTAGCTAAGAGTTCAACGAAGGACTATAGAGGAGGAAAAAGGAAAAAAATGAAAGAAAATTTAACTAACTGTGAGGATACTAAGCTTTTTGAAATAGAAGTACTGGAATCGAGAGAGCTTTTTGCGGCAGTTGCCCTTCCTCACCACTTGATGAATATAAATCTCCCTGGAGAATTTTCAACACAGCCAAACAATCTTCTTTCACCAGTAATTCATACCCAGGTTTCTACTCCACTTAGCGACCCAGGCACAAGCCAGCTTCCGATTTATCTGCATCTAACTGTTGGAGGACCACAGGCTGCTCTTCAAATTGGAGATCTGAATTTAGCTAAGGATCTTCAACCTTTGCTTAGTGGCGTTAATGGGGTTTTGAATGTAGCAAGTGGACTGATTAACGATTTGCTCAGTCCCCTTTTAATTACTGTGCTATCGGTTATTTAAATGATTTGTTAGGTTGTCGTTAATAAAAACAAAAATGGAATGGGAGGGAAAGAAGATGGAAGAAACTCATAATTTGGCATTAATCAATCTGGAGATCTTTGAGGCAAAACTCAAAGAAAAGATTAAATTTATGTGGAAACATCCCCAATTTTCTCCATTGGGAAATTTAAGTCATTTTTCGAATCAGTTTCCAGATCTAAGAGCTCAACTTCTATCAGCAACTGCATTGGCGAGTGTTGGCTTATAAGAGTAGGATGTTTTCAAGTCTTTTAGAGGGATTTTGCCAACTGAGAAATTCGTGATGGAGCCTTGTGGGAACATTAAATTTTCGGGTAAAGCAGTAGGCTATGGTATTGGATTATCCAGTGATTTTCTAGAGTTTCCTTCTGCCGGTCTATTACTTTGGGGAAGCTTTCCTTTAATCGTTTCTATAGTAGAGACTTTGCCAGATTTCAATCCTAAAGATCTTTCTGTTTCTATAGGGCCGGTCAAACTTTTAAAAAACCCTGATAGATTTGTCATTGGGGAACATTTTTTATTTACTATTCAATCGACTCAAATCACTTTAGATTGTACCCAATTTATAGATAATAAGTTCCGATATTATCTTTATCAGTTAGTTTTACCCCATTTTGCTCAATTAATAGGCCGTCTTCTTTTTCTTCATGGCGGAGCTTTTGAGGTGGATTCGCAAGCCGTGGGCTTGGTGGCCAGCTCATCGGGAGGAAAGTCCACCTTACTTTCTGCTTTTCTAGACTTGGGATATAACCTAGTTGCAGATGATCGGATTGGTTTTGTTTTGGAAGCAGAAGAACCGTTGGTGGTGCCGTCTCATCCCTATCTTAGGAACTATCGAAAAGAAGAAGACATTGGAAAGCCAGTAAGAAAGATAGCAGAGAAGATACTTCCTCTTCAAACCATTTTTTTTCTGAGGTGGACAGAAAAAGAAGAACCTTTTATTGAAAAAGTTGAACCGGGGAAAGCTTTCCAAAATCTTTTTTTTAACAGTGTTTATTTTCCAGATGTAAAGATTCAGGCTAGGAAAATATTGGGATGGTTAGCGCAAATGAAGACCTATCGGCTTTATTTGCCGAAAGGAAAAATAGAAACATTGCCGCAGGTGTGCCATATGATTTTGTCCTTAATCTTTAATGGCAAAAGACAATAATGATAACTTATTCGGTCTTGGGAATAATGCTTAGGAAAAAATGCCCACTGGCCTGTGCGCATTGTATTACGGATTCTTCGCCACAGTCAGAGGGAATGCTTGAGGAGTCTTTTGTTTTATCTATCCTGGAAGAGGCAGTTGGACTAACCTCGGTGGTGAGTTTTACGGGTGGTGAAGCTTTTTTGAATAGCGAAATATTAATCCGGTGTATCCTTAAAGCCAAAGCCCTTGGCTTTGGAGTGACAGCTGTAACAGGCTGTGGATGGGTTCGAACCGAAAAACATGCTTTCTTAGTCATCGAAGCAGCTAAAAAAGCAGGCCTAGACAGGCTTTGTATCAGTTGGGATCAATATCATTTAGCTTTTAAAAACGGCTGGAAATTACAAGCGGTGGCGAAAGCAGCCTGGCAGTGGAAACTTCCTTTAGTCATTCGAACTGTCATTACCCCTGCTTCCCTCAATGGAAAGGATTTAGCTCTACCGGATTTAGGTGAAATCCAATATCAAATAGAAAAGATCCCTCTTATAAAGCTGGGTAGGGCCAACAACCTTCCAGAAGAAGACTTTTTTTGGGCATATTCGCCTCCGACAGGCCTATGCGGAGTGATCTTAGCACCGGTGGTTGAATATGATGGTAGGGTTTTTGCTTGTTGTGGGCCTTCTCATTATGCCAACCATCATTCGCCTTTGGTATTGGGTGATGCTAGGAGAAAATCTTTAAGAGAAATTTTGTTGAAAGCAAAGGAGGATCCAATCTTAGAAATCATTGCTCTGCTTGGCCCTTACGGACTATTCAGGATTCTAAAGGATAAGTTCCCTTTGATCAATATTCCTGAAAGGAGTCGTTATTCGAGCATCTGCGATCTTTGCCTGGATATTTTGAATGAGCAGCAGTTAGTGGAAAAGCTGCGGGGATATTTTATGGAAAAGGATGGTAAAAGTTTTTTAGTGGCTGCTAGGATGATGAGAAAATTCACCGAGGCGAACAAAAAAGAATGCCACTCTTGCGGCTCTTAAAAACGAGGTTGTCTATGGATGCTACTAGTTCTTGTGAAAAAGTGAAGGTCCCAGAGTGGATTAGTTATGAACAAATAGAAAATGAATTGATTCTTCTCAATACGCTAGATTGGAATTATTATCGGCTGGATGTCTATGGGACGGTTGTGTGGAAAAAACTGATCGACCATGGTGGAGATGTCAATGCATTAAAAAAATGGGTGCTTGAGCATTTCGAAGAGGATCCTTTTCAAATTCAAAACGACATAGATTGTTTAATCAAAACACTCATAGAAAAAAACCTTTTGGTAATAGACCAGAAAAAGGATCCTCTGGCTTAGTCTTTTCTTCCATAGAAATTGTTTTATTGCTTGTGATAATGGAAAGTGAAAACAATATATTGCTTTCTTTTTTTTCACTGCCTCCAGATGCCTTTTTTGAAAGACTTCTATCGTTCTCTGGCTCTTTTTCAAAACCGGAAGATCTTTTTGTAATTGTTAGTCAGTATTCTATTTTAAACATCGGCATAAAGGGCATGCGTATTGGGCGGCTTATTGGAGGTCGTTGGGAAATAGTCTGGTCTTCTTCCTTAGAGCCAAATCAGTGGGAAACTGATTACGAGATGAGAGTCTTTTTTATCCAATGGTTCAACAAAACCTTTTTAGAAAAGCACCCTTGTTATTTACCAAAGGCTCCCTCGGGCATAGACTTTAATCATCCACAACATGAAACACTTCAAGGCTACAATACGACAGGTCTCCATCATCTTTTCTTCCACCTGATGCTTGGAGATACTCCGTGGGGAGTCGTCCATTACTGGTTGGAAGAGACAAAAGTACTTGAACAAAGCTATAGATGGCTATCTTTGCTTAGTAGTACTCTGTGTGATTGCTTAAAGACGCTTGCTTTTGCTGGGAAACTTCTTTTTCAAAATTCCCAAGCTTCTTTTCCCAATGCCTCCGATGGACTCTATCTGAAATGTCTTGAAGAACTGGCTGTGGAAAACGATATAGAAAGAATAGAGTTTTTAGTTGTCAACTATGGGAGAGAAATCGCAGGTTGCGATCGAACCTGTCTTTTTGCTGTTCCCCTAACAAGCAAAGGTTTTTCTTTTTTAACCACTCAGGATTTTGAAAAAGCCAATGTGTTTGAACTCAAAGCGGTCAGTTCTCTTTCGAAAATCCATAAGCAATCCGATCAAGCACTTCTATTAAAAGAGGCTGGAATAGCCCTTTTCAAAGCTGCCAATCCTCATCATTTTCAAGACAAACCACCGAAGCAGCAAAGATCAGTTTTTGCTATGTTTTTTGATGAAGCACAAGCAATAGAAGAGCAGAAGATTACTTCGGTCGAAAGAAAGGACTATGGCCCGCTTCGGATTGGTTTTGCTATGAGGGAATCTGCAGCAAAGGAAAGGCCTTTGGCTATAATTCGTTATTTTCAGAATATTCCTATGAATTGGCTGGCTGCTTTTCTTTTGATGGATCAGCAACAAAGAATTTATGGGTTTATTTGCTGGGAGGGAAAGGAAAAAATCATTCCTAGTCTGGATTTATTTAGCCTCCTGCAAAAAATTGCTATTATTGGCGGTAAATGTGTGGCCAGAGCCTATTTTAAGCAGAAAAAATTTTGGATTTTCTCCAAAACGACAAGGAATCATCCTCTTTTAAATCCTTTGGTCTTTTATCCCTCTTTGCTTGCATTGATCCTAATTGTAGCTTTTTTCCCTCTACCAATGAAAATAAAGGGTAATGCGGTGTTAATTCCTTCTTATGAAATATCAGTTCCAGCCATGGTCTCAGCAAAAATCGAATCGATCCATGTCCAGATTGGAGACTATGTGAAGAAAGGGACACTGCTTATTCAGATGGATCCGACAAATATTCTTCTTAAGATAAAAGAAGTAGAACAGGATTACAAAAAAAATATCGCTGAAGCTGACCTTGCTCAAAATTTGAAGCAGGAAACAGCAATGCAGCTATCCAGGCTGAATGCCTTAAAATCACAAGCGATTTTAAAAAGTTTGTATAATGACTTTTATAACTGTTCTATTCGAGCCCCGATCGACGGAGTTGTCATGGGGCCAAGTAATTTAGTCTCCCGGAGAGGGGATATACCGCAAGTCGGAGAAATTCTAGTCCAACTAGCTGATCCGAGATATTGGAAAGTTAAGATTGCTTTAAGAGAACAAGATTTTATATATCTAGGAAGAGTGCTTGAAAGTAAAAAAGAGCCCCTTGGAGTGTCTTTTCGACTTGCTGCTGATCCAGCCAAAAGTTATAGACTTTTTTTAAGATCCATTTCCCAGTTTATTAGTGGGGTAGAGATCGAAGGAAAAAAATATGAATTTTCTTTGATCATTCCTTGGGAAGAGAAAAACATCGATCAGTTACTTTTGAAGAAAGGCCTGCGTGGTCAGGCGAAGGTTTATGTGGGGCTTAGGCCACTAGCCCATATAGCTTTACGTGATCTTATTGGATTTCTAAGGATTCATGTTTTTTTCTGGTAGAATCTCAGATTGTGTGTAGGGAAAAAAAGAGATCGACCAGAAGTTTATTTCTTTATAGAAAAGAAAGACTTAACTTAATGAAAAACATAACGAGAAAATGGATTGTATTTTCTCTGTTTTTTTGCTTCGTTTTTTTGCTTTGGTGGCAAATGGCTTTAAAAGGAGAGGATTTGTTTAAAGACACCCCTGAAGCCACACAGTCTGAATCCCTAGAGCCTCTACTAGAAGAAAAAGGTTCCTATCGAGCAGTGCTTCTTCCCATTGCGGATCTAAGGCTGAGTGCTAAGGCTTCTGGGATCCTCGAAAAGTTTTTTTTTGAAGAAGGAGCATATGTCAAAAAAGGCGATATCCTAGCACAGTTAAACAGTGAAGAAGACAAAGCAGAGATTGCAAGGGCTGAGGCAGAGATTGGAGTGCATGAAGCTGAGGTTGAAAAGGCAGAAGTGGAATTTAAAAGAATCGAAGCTCTCTACAAAGAAGAAATCGTTAGTCCTAAGCAATTTGAGGAGGCTAAATATAATTATCAGATGGCTCAAAATAAATTAAAAGAAGCTAGGGCTTTATTAATAACGGCTCAGAATCGGCTAGAATCTAAAATAGTTCGCTCACCTATCGAAGGAGTGTTTTTTAAAAAATTAAGGAATGAGGGAGAGTCCGTCGAAAGATTGGAACCAGTCGCTAGAGTGATCGATGTTTCAGAGCTTCAGATGGTGATTTATTGCGAATCAAAATACTTTGGGAAATTGCATCCCAAAGACACACTTTCTGTTAAATTGGTCGATGGACCTTTTGCTGGGAAAATGGTGGACACGACCGTTGTATATGTGGATCCCTTTCTTGACCCTGCCAGTGGGACTTTTAGAGTAAAATTGGTGATGCCTGCCTCAAAAGAAGTTGTTGCGGGAATTACTGCTGAGGTCGTAATACCCGAGGATAAAAAGGAATTCCCTTCTCATTCTCCGGCTATAGGCTTGAATGTGGGAGAAAAGATCCGATGAAAAAAGCCAGTATTTACTTAGAGGTTTTTTTTGAGTTTACTATTTTTCTTATTCAAAATCCTTTTTCTTCTCTAGAAGTCAGAAGGATAGGGGGAAAACTTCAATTTTACTGCTACAAAAACTAGTTGCATTCATTTTTTCTCAACAATTAAATGTCAATAGAAAAAGAATCGACTAGGAAAGATGTCATTCGAATGGTTTTGGATGCTAAGTCTGATGGTGTTTTTGCACCCAAAACAATTGATCAGCAAGCAGGTATAAAGAAGACAGCCATGATAAGACACCTATTACTGAAAAGAGGATTTGCGGAAGCCAGAGATAATTAATAATAAGGCCCCTCTCTTGCTAAGTAGACATTTGTATTAGGGGTCAGCTTTCGAGAGATTAATTGATTTTTACGATGAGTTTAGGAGAGTTCAGTCAGCAGTCAACGACAAAAGAAAAAATTGTTCCTTATAGATTAAGAACCGATCTAATTTTTCAGAAACAAAATTTTGGTAACAAAACCTACTATATTGTCAAAGACCCCTTGGGACTTTCCTATTATAGGTTCCCTCCTCAGGAAGCTTTTCTTGCCACCCTTTTCGATGGGAAAAGAACAACAGAAGAAATAGCTGAAATTTTTAATGCTCACTGGCCGCATCGAAGGATTAATCCAGCAGAAGTGTTGCGATTTGCTTCGATTCTTAGTCGAAGGAATCTGACAATATTGCCAGTAAACCAATGGATGGATCAACTCCCCAGAAAAACTTCTTCTTTTCTTCATCAGCTAAGCAAAATTTTTGTAAGGATTTTTTTCATCAAATTTCCCCTTGTTCGTCCTTCTTCTTGGCTTGACAGGATTGTTCATCGTCTTTGGTGGTTATGGTCTTTTCAAGGGGTAGTGCTAACCGTTTGTTTTTGGCTTTTAACTCTTCTTTTTCTTTTTTTCCATCGCTCTACTTTTATAACCAATCAGATCCAGTTTTTTTCTCCGCAAAATATATTCTTACTTTATTTAGCCATAGTCATTGACAAGAGCCTTCATGAGTTTGGACATGCGACGACATGCCGGCGATTTGGAGGAGAGATTCATGAGATGGGTGTAGGCTTATTCTTTTTTATTCCAGTAGGGTATGTGGATGCTTCAGATAGCTGGGTGATTCCGGATAAGAAAGCGAGGATTTTTGTTAGCTTGGCTGGAGTTTATACAGAGTTGATTGTTGCCTCTATAGCCAGTTATTTTTGGGTTTTTCTTCCCTTAGGTCTAGCAAAAAATCTTGCCTTTAACCTTATGGTTACTGCTAGTGTGACGACCCTTTTTTTTAATTTCAATCCTTTGATGAAGTTTGATGGCTATTATGCATTAGTTGATCTGCTTGAAATACCAAATCTTCGGGAGAAATCTTTTGTGTATTGCACAGCAAAACTCCAGGAATGGCTTTTAGGATATAAAGATCCATCTAATCAAGGGAAAAAAAATGAGGCCAAAAAGGAATGGATCTTTTTTGGTTATTCCATTCTGGCTACTGTCTATATGGCTTATCTTTGTCATTCCATAGGCCAAGTTGTTAGAAATTTTCTTACGCCGATAGGCTTGGAAAGAATAGGCGAATTTTTAGGATTTTCTTTAGAGATTGCTTTTGTAATGGCTATTTTATTAAGGATTTTCTTTCAACCCCTCTTGATGATCACTAAAGCCAAAGGCATAAAAAAGAACGCCAGCAAGCTCCAATGGGTTGCCATAGGAGGGATTGCTTTGGGCATACTTTGTATGGTCCCTGTAAGAGAAAAGGTCCAAACGGTGGGAGTGATTCGATCAGATTTCGGACAAAATGTAGCCAGTCCAGATGGCGGTCTTGTCCAGGAGATATGGGTCTATAGTGGTGAACAAGTAAAACCAGGTCAACCGCTATTGAAACTAAGAAATGACAAAGTTGAGACTGAGACGCAGCTTGCAAGACTTGATTTAGCCTTGAAAATGGTTGGGTTCTCAAACAAAAGAACATTTCAACAAAAGGATGAAGAGGCCTCTAAATCCAAAGAAATTCAAGTAATGAAAACTCGTTACGATTATTTTTTGAAAAAGAAAGAACAGCTTTTTCTCCGCTCATCTGTTGATGGCATCATTGTTAGTCCGAATGTGGAATCTTTGAAAGGAAGATATTTTAAAGCCGGAGAAACCATTCTCAAAATTAGGGACATGCATCATTTTTCCTTTGTAGCACCCCTGAATCAATCCCAATCTAGGATCGTCTATCCTGGGGCTGAGGTCAAAGGAATATGGATTAGCACAAAAAAAATATTTCATAGTCATGTTGCTCATGTGAGCCAAAAAATGGCAGAAGTCTCTGAATTTGATCCTGGTCATCTTATTCCTTTTGGAGGAAAAGTTCCGCTAATTCCTTCGAGTATAAAAAAAGAATATGAAAAAAATCCTTTTTATTTTGCCTATATTCCTGTGGAAAGTCCTTCTCAATTTATGGTGGAAGGATTGAGGGCCAAACTTGTGATTAAAGGTAGAAAAACGATACTTGGCAAAAAAATCTACCGGTTTTTGACTGCTCTTCTTTTTAATAAATCTGAAGAATAGATTGATAGATCCCAATCAGAAGACATCGCAACTGTTGCTTGCTTTAAACTCCAATTGGATTTGATTGCTCCTCATATCGGTGGTCCACTCCTGCAGCTTCAAATCACAGGCTCATTACATTGCCATCCATGGTAGTGGGAAAAAGCCTGCCTTATCAATAAAACTAATAGTGCCTCTGGAAAATATAGACGCCTTCTTGATGCATCTGTTATACAACCACTCTCTTGTCCTGCATTGGGAGAAAGGACACCAAAGGAAGGCTTTGTAAAACAGCATGCTGCTATGTATCCTTAAGTACCATGACTAAGGGCAATCAACACTAAAAAAGAGGATAATACACTATATGGTATAAGGAATAGGAAAAATTCTGCAGAGTCATTTTTTTAATTTCTAATAGGCTTTGGTCCAAGTTTTGCTTTAAGAAAAAAAATGGGAGTACCAATGCCTCAGATTTCTCAAGCAAATGGAGAAAAGGATAAGCGATTTGATTTTCAGAATTATAGAAAACTACTTTTAGATGGCCCAGATGAATCCTTAGATCCAAGGGGGAAACCGAAAAAAGAATATAAAGCTCTGTGGGAGCTTATCCTTTCACCGGTTGGAAGGGATAGATTACTCAGTGCACAGAATGCAGCAAATGAGAGGTTACGGCAGCTTGGTGTTTACTTTGTACTAAAAAACGCCAAAGAGAAAATCGAAAAAAGAATTTTCCCTTTTGATATTCTTCCAAGACTGATCCTCAAAAGTGAATGGGACAAGATCCAAAGAGGACTTATTCAAAGAACAGTGGCCTTGAATCTATTTATAGAAGATGTTTATGGAAAGCAACGGATTCTAAAAGAAAAGGGTGTTGACCAAGCACTTGTCTTAAGCTCTTTAGGTTATCTTCCTCAAATGATCGGAGTGAAAGTGCCAAGGGGCATCTACGCTGCGATTTGTGGCTATGATCTGATCAGGGACGAAAATGGAAATTTTCTCGTACTCGAAGATAATCTTAGGATCCCAAGTGGAGCTGCCTATATGCTCAATTGCAGAAAAGTTTTAAAGGAAAGCTGTCCTTTTTTCTTTGATCTTCTCAAAAAACCTTTGCCTATAGAATCTTATCCCACAGTACTTTTAAAAACCCTTTTCGATCTTCATCCTTCTGAGGATTCTCAAGAACCAGTTGCAGCGGTTCTGACTCCAGGTCCTTATAATTCTGCCTATTTTGAACATGCATTCTTGGCAAATCAGATGGGAATTCCACTTGTTGAGCCCAAAGATCTTATTGTTGAAAATGCAACTCTTTATTTAAAATCTAAGAGCCATAAAAAAAGGATATCGATTCTTTATAGACGCATCGAAGAAAGCTTCTTGGATCCTGTCGCATTTCGGCCGGATTCATTGATAGGAGTAAAAGGACTCTTTGGCTCTTTTATAGAAGGTCGACTTAGTTTGATCAATGCCCCCGGTTGTGGCATCGGAGATGATAAAGCCATCTACCCGTATGTTCCAAAAATGATCCGTTATTATCTAAATGAAGAACCCATCCTTAGGGACATTGAAACCTATTCATGTGTGGATCCCAAGCAACAGGCTTTCGTAGTGGACAACCTTGAGAGGTTGGTTGTCAAGGAAGTCAATCAATCCGGAGGATTCGGTATGCTCATTGGACCGGTAAGTTCTTCTAAAACGCGAGAAGAATTTAAAAAAGGAATTCTAGCCCATCCCCGAAATTATATTGCCCAGCCCCTGATCCATTTCTCGAAACTACCTTGTATAAGTGGTTCGGGAATTGAACCACGAAGGGTTGATTTGCGTCCCTTTGTCTTAATGGGCAAAGAACCAAGGGTTGTCCCTGGAGGTTTGACACGAGTAGCTATAAGCTGGGATTCTTTTATAGTCAATTCTTCTCAAGGAGGGGGAAGCAAAGATACATGGATCATTGAAGAGGAGGGATGGTAAAGCTTATGATTGATCATCGCCTAGAAAATATTTATTGGATGACCAGATACATGGAAAGAGCCTTATTTAGTTTGAATATAGGTAAAAGCTATCTGGGATATGGTTTGGAAGCAAGTCAAGAAAAATGGAACTATTGTTGGCAAAGAATCAAAAAAGGAATGCGGAAGCTTAACGAAGCCAATCCCACTTTTTTCCTAAACAAGGACAACCCTTCTTTTGAGGAGTGGGAAGCTTTTCTAAATTCGCTCTTTCTTTTAGACCTGTTTCCCTCGGATCGTAGGCGAAAAGCAAGGCTGCAAAATTTCCAATTTTTTCAATGTATTCACCTATTCTTAACCATGCCCAGAGTTCATCCTCTTCGAAAAGGTAGCATTCCAGCTGAGCAAACAAGAGCATTTTTTCAATAGTCGATGTAATCAATGGATAATGAGAAGGTTGCAGACTCGAAGTGACTGTGGTCGAAGAAAGAAGAAAATAGCCTCGTTTAGTTGCTCCCAAAGCGCCACAGGAAGAATATCTCTCAAAATTTTCGCGTTTTCTCTGGCTGAAAACAGGGAAGACAATGCAGATAAGGGATTCTCGCAGTCAAACAAAAGAAAAAACAGGTACACAGTTGATCAGATCGCTTCTTTTATATTAATTGCTAACAAGTATCCCTATTCGATTCTATCACAATTGGAAAAACTTATGGACTGTTTTGGAATAATCTCCCAAAAGTGGATACTAGAGATGGCTCAATCAACAACCAAAGAGCTTTTGGGAAAAATTGTTGATTCTTGCCAGAAAGAACTTTCATCAGAAGACAAAAAAAAAAATTGTTTCTAGAAATTCAAATCGCATGCAATTCGATCCATCAACACCTTTTGTCAGCTTTTTGTTAAGAACGTTGCACAATTTTTTTTATTTTTTCTTTTTAAATTTTTCAAAGCAACTGCTTAACAATAATAAACATTTCAAACTGTGATCATTTGGAAAAATATTTTGAAGAACGTAGCTTTCCTTGATGAAGAGAGCTTAGAAAAAGCCCAGCAATCTCTATCTCTTTATTTTAAACTGAACGGGATCTGTCCTTCTCCATATGAAGAGAACCTAGATTATTGTATTGATCCATGGCCTATGGTGCTATCTGTGGATGATTGGATGGAGATTCGAGTAGGAGTGGAACAGAGGATGTCGGCTTGGCGAAGGTTTTTAAAAGACCTTTACTTTGAAAAATCGATTTTTAAAGATAAAGTCATTCCCTTTGAACCTTTTCTTTCTTCCGACCAATATAGGCGTGAATGCGTGGGTTTAGAACCTCCTGGTGGAGAATATTTCTACATTTATTCCTGTGAAGTAGCAAAAGAAGAAAATGGGAAATGGGTTGTATTGAGAGACGAAATGGAACAGCCCCGCAACCTCATGCTTTCAGAAGAAATTAGGAAAGGACTCAAAGAGGCTTTGCCGCAGCTATTTGAGGGTTTGGAAATTATGCCTTTAACTGGTCTTCCCGAGAGGATGCTAGAAGCTTCTAGCCAGAATCTATCAGATGATAATAATTCTCAGATAGCAATTGTGGCAGCTACGGCTGAGGATTGGGAAGCAGCGATATTGGCTAGAAGGATGGGCATTCCAATGTTTTTACCCTCTGATCTTGTTGTTTTGCAAGGAAAGCTTTATGCGAAAACGTTAAGTGGACTTGAACCGATTAACATTCTTTTTCGAAGACTCCCTGATTGTTTGCTTGATCCAATTGCAACCCGTTGTGGGGCGCAAGAAGGGATAGCTGGGCTTTTCTGGTGTCTGCGTAAAGCAACTCTTAGACTCATCAATGCAGCTGGGTGCGGGGTTACTACCGATCCACTCCTTCAATCTTATGGCTCGAAAATGATCCGATATTATTTGGGAGAAAAACCGCTGCTCAATTCTTTGCCTACTTATCCAGCTTATGATCCTGATGTCTTTTCTCTATTTCTGGACAGCTTGCAAGATTATTTCCTAAAAGACAGGAATGGACATAGTGTAGCTTTAGAAAAGCTACTTGGAAAGGATGATAAGACAATTTCTCGATTTGATTGTAGATCCTTGGTCATTCAAAAAAAGCCTCGGTTGAAGAAATTCCCTTCTTTTTATCGTACTACCCTTTCACATAAACCGGCTGCTTTGGTCCTTTTTGGTGTTGTTAAAAATGGGAAGCCTGAGTTGCTGCCAATTATGTTTGGAAAAGTTATTGCAGATATGACATTTCAGGACAAAAATCAGTTAGCTTTCTATAAAGACATCTGGCTTTTACAGGAAAATTCTTGGACTTTTCCAAATGTAAATGCATGTGTCAATGTTTCTGTGAGAAGTCGCATTGCTCCTTTAAGCCGAGTAGCTGAATCGATGTACTGGATGGGACGATATCTGACTAGAAGCATGCAACTTAACCACATGCTACTGACAGTTCGATCCTTTGGAGATGAGGCAATGAAAGGAGAGAGTGAGGACGCTTTTCAAAATCTTTTCTCAGAAGTCCTCGGTTATTTTGTAATTCTTTCTACTTCTTTTCATTCAATAGGATCTAAAGATTTTTCGACACTTTTTTCATCTTTCTTTACTGGAACAGATTGGTACGATTCAGTGGTCAGCTGTATATCGAAATGTTATGAAAATGGAAGAAAAATTCGTGACTCCCTTCCTCCTGAAGTTTGGGTTGCCCTCAGCTCACTCTTTTTTAGCCTTCAAACTCAACCTCATGTAAAATCGTCTATTAATTATGATCAAAGCTTAAACGAATTTTCTATAGGATCAGACAGACTCCTTGCTATCATTAATGAACATCTTCTGCGCAACGAGCTTTGGAAGTTTTTTCAGATTGGAACATTTTACGAAAAAGGAAAGTTTACTCTTCATTTAATCAAACTGTGTACAAAGATCACAGAAAAAAAGGAGGCTTTGTTCCGAGGGTTTTTCCTTCAGGTTGTCATGGAATGGATACTTAAGCTTACATCGGCCTTATATGCTTACAGAAGTCTTTATCATTATCCCTTTTCTCCAAAGAATCTCATCGAACTTCTTCTCTTTGATAGGCAATTCCCTCGTTCAATCTCTTTTTGTTTGAGACAGATCGAAGCGATGCTTCAATTCACTGAAAGGATTCAAAATATCTCACAAAAACCCCTTTCATTTGTTCGGTATATGGTGGCAAAATTGAAGCGATGGGCGGATGAAATTGGTTCAAACCAAGAGAAAGACATAGAAAACATTATCCAATTTAAACAGAAGATTGGAGAGATAGAAAAGGAATTTTATGAATTTCATTCTCTCCTTTCTGATGAGTATCTGACCCATCAATCGACCTATGAACATGTGGCCGTGGATGAAGGAAAATATGTAACTGATTGATCATTCCCAATGAAATTTTCTATATCCCATAGGACCGAATACGTGTATACAGCAGCTGCACTGGAATCATTTTCTGAACTAAGATGCCATCCACAAAATTGCATTCGACAAACGGTTTTAAGCCACGAAATGATACTTTCGCCTTCTGTGCCTATTTATTTTTATACCGATTATTTTGGGAATAAGACCTCATTTTTTAGTATTCCTTTTAAACATAACCGATTAATCGTTGAGACCAAAAGCATCGTTCTAACCCATCCGTATCCAGATCCCCTTGGGGGTGTTAATCTTAGCGTTAGTGAAGCATTGATTATTTATGGCTTTGAAAGATTTGAACTGTTTGATTTTCTGCTGCCATCAAAATATATTTCTCTGCTTTCGGAAACAAAAGAACTCAGCTCAAAGATCTTTCAAAGAGAGAAACCATTGATTGAGGCATTGCTCGAACTGAACCAATTCATACATCAATTTCTTTCCTATGCACCTGGAACAACTGATATTTCTACCTCTGTATCCGATCTGTTGAAACTGAGAAAGGGAGTTTGTCAGGACTATAGCCATCTGATGATTGCTGTCCTTCGTTCTACGGGGATTCCAGCTCGATATGTAAGTGGATATATAGAGCCAATCAAAGAAGAATCTTCTCTAAAACAACCAATTGGGGTGGCAACGCATGCTTGGGTCGAAGTCTATCTACCTAATAAGAAATGGGTTGGATTCGATCCCACAAACAATACGGTTGAAGGAGAATATCATATTCAAATAGCTGTCGGTAGAGACTATGATGATGTGGCTCCGCTACGTGGGATCTTCAAAGGGTATCATGGGCAGGAGTTGAATGTTGCCATTCAAGTGGAAAGGGTTTGAGAGTATTGTGGAACAATCAGTGCGGCTGGATTGGTTGAATTCTTTTCGGCAAGAAAAAAAATGTAAAAATTGGCTGCAAAACTCTTTAATTATTAGAAAATTCTTTGCATTGTAGTTCAGATGATGAATTTTTTTTTTCTTCTTAATTCTATGGATTGTTTTTAGTTGGTTTGATTTGCCTGTTGCTGCTTCTCCATCTTCTAATTCTGCTCAACCTGCGGATGTCTTCCCTAATGCCTCTTTGGAACCAGAAGATCTGATCGAATTTCCAAAGTTATCAAAACCTATTCAACTCCTCATTACAAAAGCTTTGGCTTTGACCCACCAAAACTTGACCTACCTTTATGGATCAGCCGATCCAAAGGAAGGAGGAATGGATTGTTCTGGCTTTATTTATTATCTTCTTAGCCAGATAGGATTAAAGGACGTTCCGCGAAGTGCTTCTCAAATCTATTCTTGGGTCAGAAAAGAAGGATTATTCAAGGCAGTGTTGAGTAATAACCAAGGAAGTTTTGAATTATCTGAACTGAAGCCTGGTGATCTTCTTTTCTGGATAGGAACTTATCCGACTGCTAATGATCCACCCATTACTCATGTCATGATTTATCTTGGCCACGAAAAACAAACGGGAGAACCGGTAATGGTTGGTTCAAGTGATGGGCGAACCTATCATGGAAAAAGAAGATGGGGAGTTAGTGTTTTTGATCTTTTTATGAAATTTGCAAATCCTCATTATCATCTGAATGGTTCCACAAAGTTTATCGGCTATGGAAAAATTCCTGGGATAGAAACATTGGAAGAAAATTAGCTTAAAAAAAGGGGGAAAAGTCGTTTATATAAGCTAAAAAGACTCTAGAAAAGAAAAAAATATCTCATGGAAGTATTATGAAAGCACATCATTAAACTATAATAATAGAAGATCGCGTATTGCTCCTATCATTTTTGCGGTTGTGTGAATCCATAAGTATCTTTTAAATTCCAAAGTTAACTTATAAGGAAGAGAGGAATGTTTAAAAAAAGAAAGGTTGATGGAGAAATTAGAGAATCTTGAAAACAAATTACGAACTGCCCTAAAGTATCCTAATGTAATTAATGTAATATTTCCAGTTCTGAAAAAAAAGACCGTTTATCATCTTGGGTTGCAAAGTCAATGTATTATCAATGTATTATTAATCATTATCATGCCAAGCAACACACGATGGCTTTCCCACATATCCGTAAGCCGTATTCAAATCCACAATAAATGTAAGGCAATGCTTGTGATATTTCTTTGCAAAAATGATTAAATCATACTTTTTCCTTGAGTATAATCATTGTTACAAAGTTGCATACATATCTTTTTTTGTTTTCTGCTGTTTTCAATCGGGCAGTTGCTACTCTATATAGTAAGCGTTTGCCTAACCCATGTTTGGTGAAACTTTTGTAATGTGCTGATTATCAACGAGCTTTTTTTTCAATGTGTCACTATGTGAGGGTTTTAGGAGTTATTTTTGGGTTTCCAAGGCTCCATGAAGCCAATTCGGAGGGCGGAAAGGATCCGGCCGCCCATGTTGGTTTCCCGCCGTGACTCCGCGGTGTTTGGTGCCAGCGATGTCTGCCTCGGGCGTCTTTGGACGGTGCGTAGGTGAGTCAGGACCTCTTCGGGGGAAAAGGGGAGTTTGGCTGCTTTAAGTTTTTTCTCCAATAGCCGGTCAAGCAAGAAGGCCAAGGCGGCGACAAAGCCATGGGCCTGGACGGGCTATCGGATCATGGGGATAGATCGGAGGCATCTCTAGGACATCTTTTAACTTCCTAAAGGCCCGCTCCACTTGGGTAAGCGCCTTCTAAGCGCAGACGGCCTCTACCGCGGAGAGATTTTTTTCTTGCCTCTAGGATCAGGTAGTTGCCTTAGGGAAGCTTTTGCTCTTCCAAAGGCTTTTTCGCCAGAACTGGAACCGACCGGAACGGAGGCTCCAGCGGAAA
>NZ_LXQB01000005.1 GCF_004421185.1 Methylacidiphilum sp. Yel
TTTATTGGATTTCAATTGTTCTTTTCTGTTCATACATAATTATACTACATATAGCTATAATTTATCGCCTTATATCCCCATGCCTGAAGGCAGGGGCATTACGGCGATGGATGGTAAAATAGAAAGAACTCATCCCCTCGCTATAGGTTTTTCATTCCGCCGTTCCGTTCATACCAGAACCCAGCTCCGCGATCAGCTCGAATGTCCAGCCTTGCCGGGCACAAAACAGCTCATGAACCTGTTTTTGCCCTTCCAGATCGTCTTTCTAGTCGTGACTGGACACACGGGCATAGGCGGCAATGGTGCGGCTTACCTTCTCCGGCGCATGAAATTGGTCTGGCCGAAGCCGCACAAGGTCGTAGCGTCATCGCCCCCACCTGCAGTGCGTTCATCGGGTTGGAGCTTGCCCTCGCGCTCCCAGCGCTGTAGTGTTTGCGACGCAACCTCCAGGAACTCGGCGGCCTCTTGAATGCTGACTAGCTTGGGCGACATGTTTAAAATGTACATTTATGAGAAGGAAAAAGCAACTTGTATAGCAACTGTTCAAGCCCCTTTCCGTGGAATCACAATTTCGGTCAGCCAACAAGCTTCCGATAAACTCAATAGATAAAGAACCGTTTGAGCGATATCTTCGGGTTGTATGTAGAACATTCCTTCGACTCCAGTCATCGGAGTGGCTACCATCCCGGGGCAAATTGCAGTCACTTTTATATTGTACCTTTTCCCTTCATCAGCCATGGCTTTAGTCAGTCCCATTACGCCAAACTTAGAAGCGCTATAACCTGCTGTATTCGACCAAGCATCCACTCCTGCCAGAGAAGAGATATTGATAATATACCCTCCTGTCTGCTGCTTTTTCATCTGCTTAAAAGCTTCCCTTGAACACCAAAATGTTCCATAAAGATTGGTTTTGAGCATCCGATCAAAACTCAAGGTGGACAACTCTTCTAATGGAGCATAAATCCCAACGCCGGCATTGTTCACAAGGATATCTATGCGACCAAAACAATTGATTGTTTCAGTAATAAGCCGGAGACAACTTTCTTCTTTAGAAACGTCGATTTCTAAAGGTAGACTTTTAGCAAATGTTTTGGTTTCGATTTCTAAAGCGACTTGTTGATTTAACTCCATTCTTCTAGAAGCAATCACCACACTAGCTCCGGAAGCAGATAGAGCATAGGCAATTTCTTTGCCTATACCACTGTTTGCACCTGTTACTATGGCGATCTTACCATTTAAAAAATTAGCTTGCATAGACTACCTTCAGCTCAGAACCTACTCATGCAGCAAGCCCCCTAAAAGCTCTCTGAAATGACCAAAAAAAGTATTTAAGATCGCAAAACGACTCGAATCAATTCCTTTTCAGTAATAATAAGATCCAGCCGTTGATCATGAGGTTCGGTATAGATTTTATGGATTTCCTGGAAAGAGAAATAAAGACCAATTCGACACACTTTCGATGGAAGTGTGGAAAGATAGCGATCATACAATCCAAGGCCTCTTCCAAGCCTTTGTCCTTGACGATCAAAGCCAACTCCTGGAACAAGAATCAGATCCATGTCTTGGCTTGAAACTTCGATGCAGGAAGACTTCGGTTCCATGATTCCCATGAAATTTTTTTCTAGATCTTCCTTTTTCTCTACTTCGAAAAACAAAAGTTGCTTCCCTGCCACTTTTGGGAACAAAACTTTCTTTTTGCTGGCTTTGGCTAATCGGAAAATATCAGAAGTATCCGGTTCAGAAGGGAGAGAAGAATAAAGGGCTACAACCCGAGCATCTTGCCAGACCGGATGGCTGCACAACCGATATGTGATCTCAATGGAAGCTTTTTTTCGATCCTCCTCCCTCAAGCAACCCATCACTTTAGATTTTAAAAGCCTCCTTTGAACCTGTTTTAAAGAATAAGATGTAGTAATAGCCATTTAGTATAAAAATCTGAAAAAAAAGAAAATGTAAAACAAAAAAGAAAATATAAAGTCTTTCTTTATTCTATGCCATTTTTTGAAGTTTTACTCATGACGTCGTTGCAAAAAAAGATTGTGCTCTATAAGCTTATTAAGTTTTTCATCACGAGAAACATCGGAATTCTTTATTAATTTACCCATTGCTTCTACCGCAGGATCCTTAGGTAGAATCTTTTTTTCTTTTTTTTCTCTCTTTTTCATGAAAATAAATTTTACTATTTTTTTTTTCACTCTTTTTTTTATAGGCAATATTTTAGCCTTCAAAATGAATAACAAAAGAATTATTACAATTTTTACTTAAAGAAGGAAATAGGTAGATATTCCATAATATTTTCCCTATTTCTATAGAGAAACCATCAGGGAAAATAATATTTACTTAGGGTAAGGTTCATTCAATGTATCGATAAGGCTCTGGGCACTTTTAGGCGGTTGTACCTCTCCAGAGAAGATTTCAGAGGGACTAACTGCTCTATGGTAATAGCGTTCATTGACTTCTGGTTCTTCACGAATTTCTATCCCTTGCAGCGCAATTCCACCAAAGAGACCTTCAGTGGATCGGTAAGTATAGATATTACTTTTAGGTTTTATCAAAGCCTGCCTTTCGCTTTCAGGGCCAGCCACCCCACTCATTTCTCCTGTTAAGTGGACTTTGCCCCCACGAGAAAATTGTCTAACGGCTTTGTCTGAATTAAGAATAATCACATAGTCAGTTTTGGTTCCTCCCACTTGTAATCCCACCCCAATGCCACTTACTGAAATTGCCGATGGCCCCGACCAACCTCCAATGGGAAGTCGCACAACAACAAGACCTTTACCGTATTCTCCACTAATGACAAAACCACCTTTGGTTACTTCAAGATAAGCTACCCCTTTTGCTTTATCCCATACTGATTTTGGAATCTTCCCTTCCTGTTTAAACTGATGAATGACTGCAGAGGCATCGGAGACTATTTCTTTTAAATTCCAAGAGGCATGGAGTGGCCTCATCAGGCCAAAAAAAGAAAGAATAAACGCAATCAGAAATCTATTAAAAAAAAGAGAAGGTTTTGAGTTCATAAAGGTAATTCTCTGATAATCAAAATAATTAGCTTAAGCAATCTTTTTTATAATTTCTAAACCTCACTATTGATGTAAAGAAGGAATGGAGAGAGAACGCTACTTTTTTTCTTGGTTCTTTTCTTGAGAGATTGGTCTTTTTTCAGCTGTGCCATCCGCTCTTACATAGACCATCTCCCCGGAATGAAGTTGAAAAGTTTCATTTTTTACATTTAACAAGAGGGTTGCTTCTCCTTGTTCTGCTGCATACTGTTGTTCGCCAGGAGCATAAGAAGCATAAAATCTTCCTGATGTCTGAGAAGTAAATGTCCCCCCTTTTGTAATCACCTTAAAATCCTTTGAACTGAACTCGATCTTGCCTCTATCTAGCTCGAAGACAATAGGATTTTCATTTTTTAAAGTAACGACCGTAAGGCTATCCACTGTCACTTCTTCCCCCTTATCTTTCCATCCTATTGTGCATACTGAAAAGTAGTCTGTTTTTATAACTTGGCCTACTTGAATAGAACTACCTGCTTGGACCGGTATGCCATAGGTAGTAACCACGCTATTCTGATCCCCGCCTTTAATCGATGTGATTTCGGCTGCATAACAAACAATTGGAAGAAGACTGAAAAATAAAAATACTTTTATCGGGAATAAACTTTTTTTCATAAAAAATTTTTTTAACAATATGTTTGTTAATCAAACAAAAATTGCAAGCATTTACCTCATTGTACTTTGAAGATTTTAGGATTTTTTCCTATTAATGGCTTTTGTCTTTGTATCTTTCCTTTTGCTTTTTTTAGCATATCTCTTTATTGGATGGAAGGATAGAAAAAATAGAAAGGCAAAGGATTTTTCTTTTACAATGATGGCTCATAAGGGAGCTGGGCAAGAATAGCTTTCCCATCGAGAGGATTGAATGAAATTCTTTGGCTGGCTCCCTCTTGTTTTTTGGCTTGAATGTATCCCTGATAAAGCTAGGATAACAGGAATGATATAAGAGTAGATCTGCCTGGGCAGAAGTATTGACTACGGTGAAGCAAATGATCGGTTCGAGTGCTTGACCTGGAACAGGCCGGGCTTGTTTAGTTTGTGTCTGGAATGTGGTAACTGCCACTAGCTCTGGAAACAGGGAATGGACAAAATTTAGCTTGTAGAACCAGTGGGAGGTTATTGGCTGGCTGAACACATGGATAGCATTGGCATTAGATCAGTGATGCTTGTTTCCAAAATGCAGCAGAATATCTCCTACGCAGTAGGAGGCTGAACAAGAAAGTTCTCTGGTTTAGTCGCACCTCCAGCCCAGCACCTGAAATGGGCTATGTTCCCTAGAAGGAGCACACAGTTTGAAGAACCTGTAAAGAAACCCATTCCTAGGGGAGTAGCTAGGGCACATTGCCGGCTTAGCTCAGAGGTAGAGCAACGGTTTTGTAAACCGTGGGTCGAGGGTTCGAATCCCTCAGCCGGCTCTTCTTCCTTCTAGAATTGCTTCGGTAGCTGTTTTAAGTTTTTTTTCCCCCCAATAGACCAGAACCCACCAAAAAGAGCCTAATTGGCATTTCAAAGAAATGCACTTCCAGCCTTAAGCAACACTAGGATCTTCAGACTTTAGGCTTGAAAAGACTGTAGAGCATCCATTCTTGGAGACGTCTTTACTCTCTCTCTCTACTTTTTCGCCAGCTCCATGAGGCGGTATTTCAAATCCATTGCGGTTAATTTTATGGCTACTGGGCAATAAGTTAGATGGATCAACATTATTTTCTTTTTTCTCTAAGCAAGACGAAAAAGGGCCAATGGATTTAAATTAATCAAGGATCTCATCGTGAAAAAAATAATAACTATTGGCACCACCATTATCATTGTTATTGTATTTGTCTCCTTCTATCTTTTTAAGTTTCATCTTGGCTTCCTTCTCGATATTCATAAGGCTTATCTTACCCTAGAGAAAAATAGGCCAACCATCGATCAAATTGAAACAGCTGTCGAACAATCCATTCCAGAATATCTGAGCATCATAGAAATCAATATAGAGCAGATAGAACAAACCCCCATCGGCTTGCGTATTGACTGTTCCGTTAGGGTTTCGGTCGACATGGATATCTTCAAAGTTGCTTCCACCCCTATCCTTCAAAACCCAGAGGAATTAAAATCTATTGATCTAATTCCAAAAGATCTTAGAGAGATGGCAATTAAAGAAATAGAAAATACGGTATTTATTCCTTCGCTTCCATCTGGAATGAGTTACGATTACACACATCAACAAATAGCTTTTAGACAAGGAGAAGAGATTCAGCTAAAGGCAGCTGTCAGAGCTTCGGAAAATTCGCTAGGAGGATGGACCCTTGAAGCTGAAATAGAGGATGCTCCATGGAGTATTAAAACTCCAGGAACCTATCTAAAAACGGCTTTGCAGATGGCCAATGATAGGAGAGATGAAATCTTGGCATGGGAACAAATTTGGCGTAAATACTTAGAGTTAGAACAACATCCAAAAGAAAAACAGGAAGCTTTGAGAAGGTTTGCTGAACAGAAAAAGAAACAGCCACCTCTTTCCCCAAAACATGAAATGGTTGCAACGATCGAAAAAGCAACAAAGGAAAAAATCAAAACTAATAAAGAACACCCCTACGCTAAATTTGAGCCATGCTTTGTCAAGGTTGCCTTCTTTCGGGCAGCCGCTGTTTATAGAAAAACAGGCACGGATGTCACCATTCGCATTACAAGAACCCTAAGAGTATTATCTTATACCATTCCAGAAGGTACCAGAGCCTTTGGTAAGGTAATAAAGAATGATGGAAGAAATGGCATGGATGTACAATTTACTCGAGCGATCCTTCCAAGAGGTACAATCGTAAAATTCAACAAAAGGGCAAAGATAATTCCTATATAATAATCTCTTAGCCTTTATATTCACATAGAGACATCCTATCTTCCATTCGTTTGTTTAGGAAGCAGTTTGGAGCAATCTAGAAAACCCCTTCCTACCGTCCCATCGGTTCCAAGCGCTCTGGAAAGCTGTAGGCAATAAAAGCTAATCTTAATTAGTGCTGCAAACGATAGAGGCAGGTAGCTTAGGCCACAAGACGATTCCCATAGCCATCATGTGGCCCAACGAAAAGTGTATGCCGACACCTTTTGTTGGCATCCTAGACAGGATGCAAAGAAACTTTGCCGACCCTCACCACAAGCCCAAGCCTGTGTTCCTATCTCTTTAATATTCCGTTCCGTCAGACTTACTCGTTCCTGCTCACACAAGAACAAAGCTAACTTTTTGCTTCACAGAGGACAGTTTTTCCCATCGTCATGCGACAGCGGCTAGAGTTTTTTTCTCCACCGGCTTCACATTTGGCGGAACTCGCCATAGGGCCGTTTAGGACGGCCAAACCATGCTCTAGGATATTCCTGGCCGCATTCACCTCCCGGTCGTGGATGCTTCCACACTCCGGGCACACCCACTGGCAAATGGTCAGCGGCAGTGCTTCCTGGACCGTCCCCCATGCCGAACAGCTCTTGCTGGACGGAAACCAGCGACCAGCGACAAGCACCAAACCACCACGCCTTTCTGCCTTGTATTCCAGTTGTCTCCGAAACTCGAAGAAACCCATGTCGGATAGGGAGCAGGGCAAATTCCGGTTCTTCTTCATGCCGCGCACGTTCAGCTCCTCGATAGCGATGGGATGAAACCGTCGCGTAAGATCGGACCTGAGCTTGTGCGAGGCGTCCTGCCGGATGTTGGCAATACGGGCATGCAGCCTTGCAAATCCAAGCCTTGGCTTTGGTCCGATTGGCCGACCCCTTTTTCTTGCGCAAGAGATTTCTAGAGAGTCGCCCCAATCGCTTGAGCAAGGCCCTGTGCGGCTTGGGACCGAGTACCTTTTCTCTTCTGGAGAGTGTTGCCATGGCCGATACCTCCAAATCCACCATGGTCGCGCCTTGGTTTTCGGCGGGATGCAGGGGGATAGCGTCGGCATCTGTGGCGCGTTCTTTCCGGATACCATCCAACAGTTTCTGGTTCTTGCCCAAGCGACTACCGTAGAGTCGTGCACTGAACACCGTGATGCTCTCCAGCACGTCCTTGGCTAAATCTTCTTCAAAGGTCCTGTCCTCACCCTGGTTGAGGATGAACACTTCCAGGTTTTTTGCCTCGCAGATGGCGAACACCAGTTCCGCCCCAAAGCCCGTCAGTCGGTCCTTGTGGGTAATGAGCAGGCGCCCAACTTCACCGCCGATGATCGCATCCAGCAGGCGCTTCAGGCCTTTTTTGTGGTAGTTCATGCCAGAACCCAGGTCCGCGATCAGCTCGAATGTCCAACCTTGCTGGGCACAAAACAGCTCAAGAACCTGTTTTTGCCCTTCCAGATCGTCCTTCTAGTCGTGACTGGACACACGGGCATAGGCGGCAATGGTGCGGCCTACCTTCTCCGGCACATGAAATTGGTCTAGCCGAAGCCGTGCAAGGTCGTAGCGTCGCCGCCCACCTGCTGTGGGTTCATCGGGTAGGAGATTGCCCTCGCGCTCCCAGCGCCGTAGTGTTTGCGGCGCAACCCCTAAGAACTCGGCGGCCTCTTGAATGCTGACTAGCTTGGGCGACAGGTTTAGAATGTACATTTATGAGAAGGAAAAAGCAACTTGTATAGAAACTGTTCAAGCCCTCCATTTCTATGATCTGCCAAAGAGTATATTAAATAAGAAAAAAGCCAGAATGACGAGGCTTTAGGCATTTCCCTAATAGCTATACGGTTTTGGAAGAGGTATAATAAGAATTTTCCCTAAAAAAGAGGCAAGTAGCTTCCCTTATTTTCCATTCTCCTTCCATTTGCTAAGTTTTGGATTTTATGCATGCCAATATAGTTGCTGTCACTCAATTTATTCTTGAGCAGATGCCAGAAAGTTGCCGGTTCAACCAAAAAGATGGAGAAATACTGCTCTCTTTAAGGCCTTATCTTTATCCTTTAGAAGCCAAACTTGTCAACGGATTTTATGACCTTCTGTATAGTCATCCTCCAACGGCTTCTATTTTTGATCCAACGGAAAGAGAAAACAGGGAATGGACACTTAGAAATTGGTGGAGACGAACGTTAGATGGTCCCTTTGATCTACAATATTGGGCATGGCAAGCAGCGGTAGGCATTATTCATATTCGGAGGAAAGTCAAAAATCCAATGATGATAGGTATGTGGGGCTGGATATTGAATTTCATTGGGAAAGAAATTTCAAATTATCTTTCCTACAAGGAATTTCTAAGCGCTACCGAAGTCTTGCATCGGCTGGCTGCAACAGCCCAAGCATTGACCGCCGAAAGTTATTTGCACCACTACCTTATTGCACTTTCCCAAGCAACAGGCACAGAGCTGCAACTCCTTGACCGGCTTGTTCTTATTGAATTAACTCAGATCCAGGAATTTTTGTCCCAAAGACACTGATTCATTGCTTAATGACCCATTGATCTTCGATCCTCTTAGTGAGACGAATAGGAAGGAACATGGGCGCTAGAGAGAAGGCAGCTGGCAAAAGCAGCGATTCCCTCAGCTCTTCCAAGAAACCCAAGTTTTTCGTTTGTTGTGGCTTTGATCCCAATTTGGGAAGGATCAATCCCTAAAGACAAACTTATTTTTACTTTCATTTCATCGATAAAAGGAAAAAGTTTTGGCTGTTCACAAATAACGACAGAATCTATATTTTCAACTTTCCAATTCTCTTTAGAAAGCAGCTGGCTAATTTCATTTAAGAAAATTAAACTAGAAATATCCTTCCATCTTTGCTCCGAATTAGGGAAAAAGAAGCCAATATCTCTTTTGCCAATAGCTCCAAGGATAGCATCAGCCATTGCATGAATTAACACATCGCCATCAGAGTGGCCCAAAAGACCATATTCAAAAGGTATTTCTACTCCGCCAATAACCAGCTTTCTCCCTTTAACCAGCTTGTGCACATCATATCCAATTCCTGTTCTGATCATGGTCATAAATTAACGGATGCAAAAAAAATAAAAATCTATTTTTTTTTTATTCTTTCCTTTGATTTAATTTTTATGTGAGCGTTCATAAAATTGCTCTCATAGGGACTGGACTACTTGGTCACAGCATAGCCGAAAGATGGCTGCTTACTAACCACTCTCTTTTGGTTTACAACCGTACCGCTGCTAAAGCAATGGATCTTGTTTCTCTTGGAGCAAAGTTGTGCAGCTCTGTTTCTGAAACCATAGAAGCTGCCAATGCTATTTTCCTTATCCTTTCCGATGCCACCGTTACCAAAAATCTCCTTTTTGAACCTAACGTGCAAACTGCCTTCCATGGAAAAACTTTCTTTCAAATGGGAACTATTAGCCCGGAGGAATCCGAAGAGCTAGCACTCAAAATCCAAGAAAAAGGAGGGTCTTTTGTCGAACTGCCTGTATTAGGGAGCAAAAATGAAGCAAAGAGTGGGACCCTTCTTTTGATGTTTGGAGGCAGTGAGGAAGAATACCACCGTTGGTATACGCTTTTATCAGCGCTAGGCAAAGTTTTTTTCACAGGGGATCCAAGAAAAGCCGCCGTTTTGAAACTCGCCTTGAATCAACTTATTATTTCTTCTATTATTGCCTTCTCTACAAGCCTCTCAATGGTCTTAAAAGAAAGGATCGATCCTGAGCTCTTTATGGAGATCCTCCGAAAAAGTAGTCTTTATTGTGCGACTTTCGATAAAAAACTGCCTCGAATTCTAAACAAAGATTATTCTTCAGCTAATTTTACTTTAAAGCTGCTCTTAAAAGACCTAACACTATGCTCGAAAGAAACAGAAAAGCTTTCGATCCAATCGGAGCCTTTAAAAGCCTACGAAAAGCTTATCCAGATGGCTATCGATCAAGGTTTTGAAAATAGTGATTATTCTTCTGTTTTCGAAGCCATTTATCAAACCCTATGAATAATAAATCCATGGAAATTCTAATAGAAAAAAATCCGACCCAGCAGCGGCTAAAGGAACTCGGCGTTAGTCACTGGCCGATATGGGAAAAAGATGTTTCCAAATTCGACTGGCAATATCCAGAAAAAGAAAGTTGTTATCTATTGGAAGGAGAAGCAATAATTTACCATCCATCGCCGTAATGCCCCTGCCTTCAGGCATGGGGATATAAGGCGATAAATTATAGCTATGTGTAGTATAATTATGTATGAACAGAAAAGAACAATTGAAATCCAATAAAAATATTGTATCTACCTGCAAGTACCATATTGTATGGTGTCCGAAGTACAGGCGTCCTGTTCTTGTTGGCGATATTGCTCAGAGGCTTAAAAGTCTCCTCATCAGTATATAGAGAATCAGAAAAACGTATGACAAAAACCATAGAGTTCAGACTCAAGACCAACCGTTTAATTGA
>NZ_LXQB01000006.1 GCF_004421185.1 Methylacidiphilum sp. Yel
AGGAATATACAATATTTTTATTGGATTTCAATTGTTCTTTTCTGTTCATACATAATTATACTACACATAGCTATAATTTATCGCCTTATATCCCCATGCTTGAAGGCAGGGGCATTACGGCGATGGATGGTAATCGACAAAAAGAAATATATTGCCAGTTGAATTTTCTTCTTGGAGTTAGCTTGTATCCTCCTACTCATCCTATTAATTCCTTACCGGAGATCCGATCCAAAGACGATAGGCAGAGTAAAGAAGAAAAAGGGAAAATATTCTTTTAGCTATGTTAGCAGGTATTTTCTGAATAGACCATACTCCTATAAGGGCTCCTATGACTCCGAAAATGAGAATAACCCAAACAATAGACCAGTCAATTTTTTGCAGCCAACTGTTAAAAATACTCCCCGCTAGCGCAATGGGAATGATGACTGCCAGGGAGGTGCCAACAGCTATATGGTAGGGGATACCAAAGAAGAGAATGAGTGCAGGAACAATAACGATGCCTCCTCCAACTCCAAAACAACCGCTTGCAAAGCCAGCGGTCAAGCCAAGCAGAATTAATCCTGTAAGGTTCATAATCCATCCTTTTGTACTGTTTGAATATTAGGTTTTGCTGTAATCTCTGAATGAGCAAATTGGTATTCTGAGATGCGAATCATTTCATGTTCCTTAATACTTTTTAGAGGTAAAGCCAGATGATAAATAAAATCGATTGTTTCAGGAAAACTTCCTTCTGGCAGATTTTTTGAAGCATAATAAAACGATAGTTTTTCAAGCCGTGCTAAAAACCAGAAAAGATCCACCGGCTCTGTTAGAGTGACTTTTGCTTCGCTAACGGAAAAATCTTTTTTACGGATTTTAAGTCTTCCAGAAAGAAAATTACATACTTTCTCCATGCGCGTTCTATAGGGAAGATTCTTTTTGGGGAAAAAGTCAATAATATAAAATGGCTCTCCGACATTGGATGTTTCTTCTCGGACAAACTTTAATTCAAATCGGTGGATAGCCTCATGCAAAGAAAAAAGGGTCTCAAGAGCTTCCCGGGTTATTCTTGCTTCAGAATGAACAAATTTTCTTTCTTTTTCAGAAAATTTTTCCAAATTTAGAGGCTCTCCTCCGGGACCAACCAAAAAATGGATATCCTTTGTTATTTGGGGATACCACTGACTATCGAGTTTTTCTAGATGCACGTCTTCTTTGAACGAACTAAGTTTAATGACTTGGGCCATTTTTTCCGATTCTGCGATGATATTTTTCACTAAGAGGTCGATATCGGGATGAGAGAAAGCTTGATAGGGGAAGAAAAGAAACAACTGAGAACAAATAAACGGTAAAATTAGCCTAATAGCCATAGGACAAGTGGGAATGCGAAGGCCTCGGTTTAGACAGATCCCAAACATACCTGCATCAGGTTTGAATAAAACTATAGAAAGTTTCTTTCATTCGACCAATACAATAAAAAGCATTCGGTTCTTCTCTACAAATCATGATTTAAAAACAACATTATGAAAAAATTGGGGATGGGAAAGGATAGAACCATGCGTGTCTACACACCTTGAGTATTAAGATAAATCAAAAGAAAGTTGAATTCTTTCTATTTTTAGGGCCTTACCACTCTGCTCTTCGATTTCAACAAATATCCCATTAGCCTTCGGGTTATTCGTTGCTAACACAAATTTTGTTGGTAATAGGGTGGTATACCTATAAATGATTGGACCAATTTCTCTACCAATCACCGAATCATGCGCTCCACAAAATCCCACATCGGTAATGTAGGCAGTACCTCCAGGAAAAATGGTTTCATCGGCTGTTTGCACATGGGTATGGGTACCAACTACGGCAGAAACAGCCCCATCCAGAAATCTGCCAAAAGCGATCTTTTCTGAAGTAGCTTCTGCATGGAAATCAACAAAAATACAAGGAGTTTCTTTATGCAATTCAGTAATGATTTTTTTACTGATAAGAAAGGGATTGTCTGTTTGGGGGATCATAAAAGTTCTGCCAATAGCACAAAGAACAGCCAATTTCTTGCCGTTTCCTTTAACAATAATGTAACCCTCTCCAGGGGTTTCAGGAGGATAGTTAATAGGCCTTAACAATCTGGGTTCATTTTGAATAAAAGAAACTATCTCTTTTTGATCCCATGCGTGATCCCCAAGAGTAATGACGTCGATGCCAAGCCTTAAAAATTCATAGGTGATTTTAGGTGTTATCCCGTTGCCTCCAGCTGCATTCTCTCCATTGGCAATAATAAAATCGGGTTGATACAAAGATTTAATTTTTGGGATAGCCTCCCTTAACACTTCCCTTCCTGTTTCACCAACAACATCTCCAAAAAAGACAACTTTCAACTTTTTTTTGATAAAATAAGTTTTTTTCTTAGACTCGACAAGTCACCAATTATTACAAAAAACAAAAAATTATGTTATGGGCAAACCTATTAGTGTAGTTTGCCCATATTGTTGAAGATTTAGGAAGATTTAATAATGCTAACAATTACTGGAATAGATCGTAAAAGAAGCTATTGCTCTTATCTTCTTGATCTTCCAGAATTTTCTCTATGTCTATGAGGTCTTTCTTCCCTAGGTTTGGCTTCGTTGACAACGATCTGTCGGCCGCTGAGACTCGTTCCATTAAGACTATCTATAGCAGATTGAGCTGCTTGAGATGTCTCCATGGTTACGAAAGCGAATCCTCTGGATTGCCCTGTCATTTTATCAACTATAAGATTGATTTCGTTGACTTGACCATATTGTTCAAAAAGTTCTCGAAGATCGTTTTCCGAAATTCGAAAAGGGAGATTACCTACATAGAGTCTTGTTCTATTCATAAAAACTAACATTTCTTTAAGGATTAATTCAAAATGGAGATCGGCATCTAGCCACAATGCTAGCACACTTACCCATCACCTTGTTTTTCACTTTGAAACCAAAAATTGGAAACAGAAGTAAAAAACAACAAATAAAGATTCCCTTAGTTGTATGGAAAAGTCAAAAATTCTTTTTTTAAAAAAATTTTAGCAAAAGAGCTTCTTTGATTTATTACGCTGCTTTATTTTTTCTGAGCTCGAGGATCGAATTTCTGACTGCAGAAAGTGTATTGGCGGAGCCCAATTTTTCACTTCGACTAGCAATGAAATTGGCATACTCCGTCATAAATACTCTGCCTGGGCCTCGGAAATCGAATTCTTCAGGATGATCTCGAAAATACTCCCTGTGGACTCTTGTCCACACTAGTCTGCCATCGGTGTCGATGTTGATTTTGGTGACTCCAAGTTTAGCAGCGGGTAAATATTCATTATCATCCACACCGCAAGCGCTTGGATCTAATTTGCCTCCAGCCGCGTTGATCCTCATGATTTCTGATTTCGGGACACTCGAGCTGCCATGCATAACGAGTGGAAATCCGGGAAGGTTTTTTTGAATTTTTTCTAAAACATCAAAGCGGATGGATTGTTTGCCTTTAAACTTATAGGCTCCATGACTTGTGCCAATAGCACAGGCCAAAGAATCGCACCCAGTCAATCGAACAAATTCTTTTGCTTGCTCTGGATCAGTCAGACAGGCATGCCCTTCTTCTACCTTAACGTCTTCCTCTACCCCGCCAAGCATTCCTAGTTCGGCTTCAACACTTACTCCTTTGGCATGGGCCTTTTCTACGACCCGACGCGTAATTTCTACATTCTTCTCAAATGGTTCATGAGAAGCATCAATCATTACTGAGCTATAAAAACCTGAATCGATACAATCATAACAGGTCTCTTCGTCTCCATGATCTAAGTGTACGACAAATACGGCTTCAGGATAAATAGTTTCAGCAGCCCTAATCATCGCTTCGAGCATTCTTTTGTCTGCATATTTTCTAGCTCCTTTGGAGATCTGTATGATAAAAGGGGACTGAGACTGAATCCCTCCACGAAAAAGGCCATGGGTTTGTTCCATATTGTTGATGTTATAAGCGCCCACTGCAAATTTGCCATACGCAACTTTAAATAACTCCGATGCCGTAACGATCATTTTGAAACTCCTTTTGTCTGTTTTTTCTTAATAGTAAAAAGATTTTCTTAAAGAAAAAAATATCTTTTTTCTCAACGATAGAAAAAAAATCAATTAGAGTTATTCTATGAGCTCTTTTCCCCATGCCATTGACTGGTCAAAAGCCTCCCTTGTTCTGGCTGGACATGGATCTTTATATAATTCTGAAGCAGCCCTGCCTGTATATATCAATGCAGAGAAGATTCGTAATAAAAAATTATTTGAAAATGTCTATGAAACATTTTGGAAAGAAGAGCCTTCTTTTCATCAGACTCTTTTATCTATTCCCTCCTCTTTTATTTATGTGGTTCCCTTTTTTTTAAGTCACGGCTTTTTTACAGCCAAAGTCATCCCTGCTGAGATGGGAATCGAAGGGCCAATGACAAGAATGGGGAAAAAGATGGTGCATTATTGCAGAGCTGTTGGCGAAAACCCTAGAGTCTCAGAGTTAATAATCGAGGCGATTAATCGAGCAATCGATTTTAAGATGGCTAGTTCTATCCTTTCTGAAAGTGCTCTTTTATTGGTCAGTCATGGAACCAAAAAAAATGTCCATTCCAAAGAAACAACCTATCTGCATTGGAATATATTGCAGAAAAAAGGGATCTTTAAGGAATGTCATGTTTTTTTTCTTGAGGAGGAGCCTCGAATTTCCAGCTGGAAAGAGTATGTGAGATCAAAATATATCTTTGCTGTTCCTTTTTTTATTTCTGAAGGAGACCATTCCTATGTGGATGTTCCAAAGCTGATGGGGATAAAAAAAAGTTTAAGAACTTCTCCTATCAGCTATCCTCAGGATGTGGAGGGCCGCTATGTATGGTATACCAAAGCGGTAGGGACCATGGAGGGAATGGAGCAAGTAATTCTTGAGCAGGTGGTAGCATTCGATGAATCTTTTGGAAAAGTGGCAAAAGTGGCTTTCTGAAAATCCTCCTCCATTGTATATTGGAGAGCTTCAGATTGCTGAAGGTTACTGGATATACAACCGAAAGGATCAGTTGAATGATTCTCTGCTCTGCCTAACCTCTCTTTTAGATTTGAAATTATATTTACGCCAAGATGAGAGAGGGCACTACAGACCATTAAAAGCGGAGATGGGTATCCTTCGTGGCTGGAAATATGGGCCAGTTGATTTTAAAGGGCTTTTTTATGCCATTGAAGCAATCTATCCCTTTGCTCTGACACATTGGTTTGGTCTAAAAGCAAGGATAATCGGTCCAGTTTCTTTTCAAAAGACCATTGGCAGACAAATTGGTATGTATAAAGTGATAGAAAAAGAAGCAGATTTTCTAGCTGATAGGACTGTGGAAGCATTATGTCGGGTAAAATGCCTTAGACAAAATCTCTGGCATGGAAGCTATTCAGAACCCAAAGAAGAGGCTTCGATTCCTTTGGTTTGTTTGGAAGCCTGCCCTCTCTTTTTGGAGCATTCCAGAAAACTTTTTTTTAAAAAAACAACCACGCTCTCTAAGTAGATCTGCTCATCGCTGTTGAGAAAGGGAGCATTTATTGAAGAGGCTTATACAGCACTTTTGAATTTCTACCGTTTTTTTCGTATTTTATTTTTCTTTCCAAAGGGAGAATCGAGGGATCGGCTTCTTTAAATCCGCCTTTTTGCATAAAATAAACATAAGCTCTAGTCGACAGAAGGAAAAGCTGCTTGAATCCCTGTTGTGAGGCTAGTTTTTCGGCATAATGAATCATTTTTCTGCCAATGCCTTGATTTTCATGGCTCTTAGCCACAGAAAGACAGGCAAGTTCGGCTTGAGACGTTTGGGGATAGGGATAGACAGCCATGCATCCTACAATCTGTTTATCTAGTTCAAAGACATAATACGATTGGAGATCTCTGGCTATTTCCCCAGCTTTTCTAGGCAAAATTTCATCCGATTCGATTGGTTCTTGGATAAGTTTTAAAATCGCTCCGATATCTTTTTTACGAGCCGGACGGATCGATTCATACTGATTGGCATAGATCATTGTTCCTATGCCAGTGTTAGAAAATATTTCCGAAAGCAATGCTTCATCCATTCTCCCATCAATAATATGCACACGGTTAACTCCGTTTTTGCATGCGTGAATGGCGTGTTCTAATTTGGATCTAAGTTGCTCGGGCTGTGATTTAGAAAAGTTTTTATGAAATTCTTGGGCAGCTTGGACATCTAATTCTCTTATAAGATTGCTTTCATTATCAAGGATGCCAGGGTAAGTAGTAAGATAGATAAGTTTTTCTGCATGAAGGGCTTCGGCTATACACTGAGCGACGGCATCGGAATTAATCCGGTAACTTTTCCCTTCCCCATCGAAACCGATTGGCCCTATGACTGGAATGATATTTTTTTGTAACAAATATTCGATGAATGCTACGTCGATTTTGTTAATACGGCCTGTAAGTTGATAATCTATGCCGTTGACAATTCCAAAAGGATGGGCGATGATGGCATTTGTGGCACAGGCTCTCAGATCAGATGCTGAAAGAGCTTCTAGTATTTGAAATGTTACTTTGGAAGAAGCTATAAGGCTTAATTCATGAGTCTTTTGATCAGTAATACCGATTCCTGTGGTATCAGATAGGTCGGTATGTAGAAGCAGGGAAAGCTGCTTTAACTGATGGGCGATCCCATGGACTAAGACAACTTTTATTGCAACACTTCTTAATACAGCTAGATCGAGCACTAAATTAGGAAAATTTTCACTGGCCGCGATGGCTCCATCAATGGCTATGACAAAAACCTTTTCTCTAAATTGAGGAATGTAAGCTAGTATGCCTCTTAAATCGGAAACATTCATTGTAATAATGCCTAATCAACCGAAAATATATAATGAAATGCCGAGCGATTCACCGACAACTTATTTGTTGCCTCATAAATAAAAAAAGCCCTTTACTTTCTGTTTTCTTTAGGAACGAGTTTGCATGCCAGTTTAATAGCTGCAATCAGGCTCCTTGGATCAGCTTTGTTTTTTCCTGCAATATCGATGGCAACACCATGATCAGGGGAGGTGCGAATTAATGGCAAGCCCAGGGTGACATTCACTCCAGAATAAAAGGATACAAGTTTGAATGGAATCAATCCTTGATCATGGTAAGAGGCCACAACCCCGTCGTATTTTCCTTGTAAAGCTTCTTTAAAGACAGAATCAGGAGAAAGGGGGCCTTCCACAAACAAACCACTCCTTTTGAGTTCCTCGATGGCTGGTTCATAGGATTCATGTTCTTCTTTTCCAAAATGTCCCATTTCTCCCGAATGAGGATTTAGGCCTGCGATAGCGATTTTTAAGGATGACTTTGGCTTTAATTTTTTTAAAAATTCAAGCAAAAGAACTGCTGCAAGCTTAATTTTATCCTTCGTTATGGCTTGGATGGCTTCTTGGAGACTTAGATGCGTGGAGAGCAGAGAGAGATGTAGCTTGGGACTTGACATGGCCATGATCACCTTCTCTTTGGGAACCCCTAGCTTGGCAGCAAAAAATTCAGTTTGTCCTGGATAAGGAAAGCCAATTTGGAAAAGATTCCCTTTATGAACAGGGGAGGTAACAATCGCTTGGATTTCTTTTTTTTCCCAAAGTTTGAAAGCTTCCTCCAAAGCTTCCCATGCGGCTTCAGCAGAGGAAGGGGATAACTTTCCAGGCTCAAATTTTGTTTTTGGGCCGATGATTCTATAGTCAAAACGTTTGGAGATTTTATTGCACTGAAGAGCCTTTGAAACGATTTCAGGACCAATTCCGGCTGGTTCCCCTAAAGTGATGCCAATAGTTGGTACATGCATTGGAATGAGAGTTTAGAACATTTTTATAAAGGCTTTTGCCTTTAAATTATTTAACCATTGTTGTTGCAGTTTTTGTCTTTGTTCTTGAATCAATAGGCCTTCAATCTGACTCCTCAACTCTGAGAGGGGCTTAAGCTTTCCTTTTCGCTTATCCTCAAGCCTTATAATGTAATAACCATCAACGGTTTCTATCACCCCACTTGTTTGTCCTGGATACATAGAGAAGGCTGCTTCTGCTATTTCGGGTCGAAGGCTATCTTTGGTTACCCACCCCAGATCCCCACCATCCATTCTTTTGGGTCCTTCAGAGTAGGTTCTAGCTAATTCAGCAAAATCAGCACCCAACTGAAGTTTGCTTAACAGTTCTGTGGCTGTCTCTTTGGCAGGATCATATTCTTCTATCTGACCGCCAACCGTAGCACGTTTCTCTTTAAAAGAAGTTTTCTGCAGGAAAATGATCCGTAATTTTACTTGGGGAGGATCGAAAAATTGGCCTATGTGATCATGATAATACTTTTCAATTTGATAAGGAGAAATAATCACAGGTTCAGATACATTTTTCATTCTCATGGCCTGGACGATGATCTGTTCGAGGATTTGTTGCTTATACTGTTCTTCGCTCACCCCATTGGCTTGGAGCGTCCGAATAAAAGCAATTCTATCTCCATCAAATTGAGTTCGGATAATGTCTCTGATCCGTGATTCAATGAACGAATCGGGGATAGCATATTTCTTGCTTTTAAAATCCTGAATAATTAATTCTCTGTCAATTAGGGCTCGCAAGGCACTTAACCGAGCTTCTTTGATCCGATCAACCAGTTCTGGCCCTTGATAGGTTTCCCTTAAGACGGCTTCATTGGGTTCTACCTGTTTTCTGACTTGAGAAAAAGTGATCACTTTATCATTTACAATGGCAGCAATGCCATCGTTAGCAGTTTGTGAAAACAAACTTCGTAAGAAGCAAAAGAAACAAAGGAAAACAATTAGAAGACTTCTAACCATTTCTTAATCTGCATTATTTTAGTCTTTGTATCAGATTGGATCAAGCGTGGGAATTTGCCTTGCGCTGTAAACAAATACTCCCTATGTCTCATTAGTTTTAATTTTTCCTGATCCGATTCGATTCGTTCTATGCCTTTGGCAGCTCCAATGAGCCGGATTTCAGTAATCGAAAAAAGGTTTTCTACAGGTTCAGGCCAAGCACCAAACCTGTCTTTCCAGCCTTTTTTGATTTCTTCTAACTCCCCTATACTGAGCGCTTCAGCAAGCTGTCTGTAAGCTTGCAGCCTCTCTTCCCTTCTTTCCATATAGGTAAATGGAATAAAAGCTAAGGCATGCCTGCCGCCTCCTGGCTCGGGAAGTAAAAAATCTAAAGAGACCTTACAATCAGTTAAAGAATCGATTTCTTTACCTTGAAGTCTTTGGACCGCTTTTTTGAGTAGTTTGCAGTAGAGTTCAAATCCTACAGAGGCGATATGCCCACTTTGAGAGGTGCCTAAAAGATTGCCTGCACCTCGTATTTCTAGATCTCTTAAGGCTATCTGGAAGCCCACACCCAGTTGAGAATGTTCTTGCATGGCTTTAATTCTTTTCTTAGCGTCGACTTGAATGAATAAATCCCTTGGGAGTAACAGATAAGCGTAGGCTTTTTGATTGGATCGCCCCACTCTTCCTCTCAACTGATAGAGGTCGGCAAGACCAAAAAGATCGGCTCGGTCAATGATGATGGTGTTGGCATTGGGAATGTCCAAGCCGTTTTCTATGATGCTTGTGGCTAGCAGCACATCGATCTGTCCGTTGACAAAGCTTTCCATTACCTCTTCTAGCTCGCTTTTTTTCATTCTTCCATGGCCTATGGCAATTTTTACAGAGGGCAAAAGTGATTTGATCCTTGAGGCTACTTTTTCAATGGTCCGTATCCGATTATGAAGAAAATACACCTGTCCTCCTCTATTTAATTCTCTCTCAATCGCTTGCCGTATTATTCGTTCGTCATAGGCGCACACAATCGTCTCGATAGGATAGCGATTGGGGGGAGGAGTTTCGATTAAACTCATATCTCGAGCTCCAGCCAATGCTAAATAAAGCGTTCGTGGGATTGGAGTTGCCGAAAGACTGAGAACATCAATGAGCCGAAATGTTTCTTTCCATTTTTCTTTTTGGAGCACGCCAAAGCGTTGTTCTTCGTCAATGACGATTAATCCAAGATCTTTAAATACGACGTCTGCAGAAAGCAGTCTGTGCGTTCCAATCACCACGTCGATAGATCCATTTTTAAGCCCTGCAAGTATTTCTTTCTCTTCACTATTTTTTATCAATCGACAGAGCAAAGCGGTCCGAATGGGATAATCAGCAAACCGTTCAGAAAGCGTATTAAAATGTTGTTTTGCAAGAACAGTAGTGGGCGCCAGCAGTGCAGCTTGTTTCCCTCCCATAACAGCTTTGAAGATTGCCCGAATGGCAACTTCCGTTTTGCCAAATCCAACATCTCCGCAAATGAGCCTATCCATTGGCCGTTTGCTTTCCATATCTCGTTTTGTTTCTTCTATTGCTTTGAGCTGATCGGCCGTCTCTTCATAAAGGAAAGACTCTTCAAATTCTCTTTGCCAATGGTCGTCTTTGGGGAAAGAGAACCCCTCAAGAACTTCTCTTTCTGCGTTAATTTTAAGCATTCTTTCGGCAAGATCTGATACCGCTTTTTCTGTAGCGCTTTTTGCTCGTAGCCACCTGGTGCCGCCTAATGAATCGAGTTTTGGCTGTTTTTTGGTTCCTCCAATATACCGAGAAATCAGATAAGCTTGGTCAATAGGAACGTAGAGCTTAGCTTTTTGGTCGAATTCAAGCTCGATCATTTCACTATTTGTCCCATCCATGCTCTTTATTCCTCTAAACCGGCATATTCCATGCTGCAAATGCACGACATAATCTCCTTCTTTCCACTGTTCAGAAATCTCACCAGTCAAGTATTTTTCAAGGGCATCATTCGTTTCTTGATTCCGTAAGCAAATCTTCTGATTTTGGTACCTACCAAACATTTCTGCATCTGTTAGGATGGCAAGTTTCGCTGCGGGCCATGAAAAGCCTTTGAGAAGGGGGCTTTTTGAAAAAAAGATCGATTCGATATCAATTCCCTGATTGGATAGGATTTCTTTTAATCGGCTTTCTTCCCCTTCATTGTTAACAAAAATGATGATCTCCCATTTTTTTTCAATCCATTGAGTAAGTTGAGACAGAAATAATTCCCATCGTCTTTGCTGATGGAACCAATCTCCTTTGGGTGCATCCAATAAAAAATGGCTTTCGAAATGGATATCTATGTCTGGCATCGGGACTTCTACTGCCTTTGTCCAAAATGTGGGAGTCATTTTGGGCAAGTAGTCGTAAAGCGTCGCTTTTCCCTTGCTAATGTCCTCCGCATTGATAAGAGAGAGAAAAGCTTCTTCAAGGGGCTTAAAAGAACGTTGTGTAATTGGATGGAATTGTCTCAAGGAGATAACTTGATTACCTTCCCATTCCGTTCTCAAAGGAAAGAGGCCATCCCATGAAAAAAAGTCTACAATCGATCCTCGGACGGCAAATTGGCCACGGCTGTCTACCGTGTTGACTCTTTCATAACCAGCTTCAACGAGCCGTTCGATTAGAGCGGATCTGTCAGTCGTTTTCCCAGGGACAATCAGAAAACGCTTTTCTTGCAATAGGCTAGGAGAGGGCAGAGGCTCTTCTAAAGCTAATTCCGTGGTCAGGATAGCCCCTGAAAAAAAATTGAGCAGACTATATGCTACTCTTAGCCTTTCGGCCATCAGCAACGGATCAGGTAAGCTTTCCATCGACACCGGTTCAATTTCAGGAAAGACTATGTAAGGGCTTCCCCAGCATTCCAATCCAATGGCCAATTCATTGACCTTTTTAATGCTTTCTGCTATGACCAAAGTGGGCGAATGAAAATCGGCTATAAAGGAGGCAAGAAAAAAGGATTGGGCGGAAGTGGGCAAGCATTCGATGCTCCAGTTTCCCCCTTTGATTAACCGCTTGTGTTGTTGTTTTAACAAGGGATGGTTCAACCAGTTGGTAGGAGAAAAGGTCATTCTTTTTTCTTCCCTTAGATCGAAATATTATTACTGTTCCAATGATTGGATGGTGAAGGTATCATTTTTTCGGTCTATAAAACAAAGAAAAGATCCTCTTCTTGGGATCGAATAAAAGCCATTTTCTTCTATTTCTGTGCCAAGATGGCAACAAGAAGAAATGCACTCATCAAAAAGTGCTGTAAATTCTACTTCGATAGAATTGGGATGGAAATGACATCGTTCTATAATCAGTTGAATCTGTTCAGAAGGCCAGCCCTCCTCACAATATTTTTCTAGAGGAATCCATTTTGAATGTTCGGTAAGCCAATGCAAAAATTTTTCCCTAAAAGAAAGGCTATCTTCGTTGAAAGTGGCTAGTGAGAAAGAAGGTTCTGAAAAAATCATATGCTTTGCCTTGGTGGCTTCTACTATAGGGCTCCACACAAAAATGAACCCATTTTTTAAACAAAAACCTAAAACAAACAGGATTTCCTTTCAGATCGTTGCTGAAGTAATTAATAATTAAAACAATGGGAAATCAACTTTGCTTTTTGTTTGTTTTTTTTCTTTTCTTTTTTCTTGGCTGTGTTTCTTCAGAGTATCTTCCAGAAGAAGGGTATGTCTATCGGTTGGGGATGGGATTTGGGAAAAAGCAACGTATCGATGGAATGGATGTTTGGATGCAAGGCAGACCGAATCGACCATATAAGGTTTATGGGACTCTTTCAGAAAAAAGAGGGAATGGGCCCTTTGAAAAAGGACCCACTCTTCGAGGTTTAGTCAAATTAGCAAAACAAAGAAATGCGGATGCACTGATTGTTCTTGTTAAAGAAAGGCAGTATGTAGGCGATACCCTCTATGCAACAAAAGTAGGCCAGGGTACTACGGAAACAGTTTATTCAGCCCTTCTTATTCGATATCTTCCTCCCCAATAATTGCTCTCATTTTTGGAATAGACCATTCCTCTAAGCTTATAGCATATCACCCGATTGGATCCTAGAGGGAAATAGTACACATACCATGGCTATTCCTACCTCTCTCTCCTATGGACTAGTGTTCAAAGTATACGGGCCTATTGGATAACTTTGGCTAACGCATGCCATGGGAGCAGGGCACATTTAACTCTAGCAGGAAAATGCCTAAGACCTTTTAGACAGGATAATTCTCCAAGCACCGTATCATCGACTGTTTCTTTGCCCGTTAAGAAGAGCTGTAGTGTATTTTTTATACCTATAGCCTCTTCTACGTTTTTGGATTGCACTATTTCGGTCATTAAAGAAGCTGAAGCTATAGAGATTGCACAGCCTCTGCCCAGGAACTGAACGTGTTCAATGATCTGATTGGAATCATTGATACTTATGAAAAGTTGGATAGTATCCCCGCAACTTGGATTTGTTCCTTCGGCTTCTAAGTATTGGCCTTCTGGTTTCCCAAAGTTGCGTGGATAACGGGAATGGTCCAAGAGGATTTCTTGATAAATATCTTCTAAATCCATAACAATTCCTATTTGTTAGCCGGTTAATTTAAAGAATCGAAGACAGTTATCGATAATCTCGAGGAATCGATCGACTTCCGATTTAGTTTTATTATAAAAATAAAAACTAGCACGAATGGCTGAATCGATTCCCAATTTTGACAGAAGAGGTTTATTGCAATGATGGCTGTCGCGCAAAGCCACACCATAACGCTGAACCTCCCCATGACTAAAGCCAGAGGCTTCTGGGGATGAGACACCCTGAATCCTTGCGCCCCTCCCGCTTGCTTGAGAAGCCAAGCACTGCGACGTGCCCGCTCTCATCGGCGGCTGGCGTTCCCCTTCGGCAGACGTCCCGCTCTGACGCCCCGGAGGACGTGGGAGGCAGCGACGGCCGTCTCCGCTTGCAGTTTGATCGAAGCTCGACGGCCGCCCGCCGCAGAAGCGGTTCCGCACCCGGCCACAAGCCATCTTGATATGGTGTGCATCGAGCCTGTCTTCGGAGACGAAGCGAGCAAGGAAGGCGTAAAAGAGCTCCCTTTGGAGGGGCAGCAGCCGGAAGTCGCAGCGGTGGACCCGCACAGACAGCGGCTTCTTTTCGATGCGCCCGCAGAGGCATACCTGCGAGAGCATGGTAGGACGTGTCGGGAATTCGTAGAGTCTGCCGCCAGCCCTCTTTGCTTTGCGGCAAACGATGCGGACGAACATCCTCCTCACCTTGACCTTCATGCTCCCTCCGAAATTCTTCTGCTAACTTTGATATGAGATCTTCTCGGTCTTGATGATATTCCAGGTTGTAAGAATCTGATTCGCCAACTCCCCATGGCTTCTCTTGCGCTCGGCTGCAAGGCGTCGCTTAGTTTCTTTAAGCTGTTCCTCGAAGAAGCCGATACCGCAAGGAGGCGATCCACCTCTTAAGCGCCTATCTTCACTGTCCGGTCCTTATTAAAATTGTCCGGGTTGGTTGCCCGACGCGATCGGGTAAGCACGCTCTCTGGACGGGCCTAAGCTTGCGCCAGGGTTGCTCGACCCTCGGGCAAAACTTCTCCAGGTAAGCTGCGGTCTCCTCGATGATTGCGACTGTAGAAGGATCGATATCGAGGCAGGCGTTCATCTTGCCGCGGGCCTGCTGGGTCTTCGCAGGCGGCGTCCCCTTCTGGACGAGCGGCACCTACAAGCGGTCCTGGCCCCGGATCGTCCGTCGAATGACACGGCAGTATTTCGTCTCGGAGGAGAGTGCGCCGACTTGCCAGCCGTCGCGGTCCCTGAGGATCGAACATGGCCGGGATCGAAAGGCCCTTCCACTCGATCTTGCCGACACGGAAGCGGATCCCTGCCGCGTTGCTTTTGCCTTCGATCGAGTGGAGGCTCGCAGTATCCCTTGAAGCGGGGGCCTGCCGCAGCAGACCGAAGGCGTACTTCTGGACGGCGCAGAAGGGGCGCTTGTCCACTGCCTGCGCTTCATGTGGACCGAGGCGATCGCCAGTCGCACAGACGCGTCGGCAGCCGATCGCCAACCGCTCGAGTGCCGACTGCTTGAAGTCGAAACGGTCGATGATCTCACGTCTGAGCGGGGGCACGCTTCCCCCCGCATCCGGCTCGCAGCTTGCGCGCTTGCCAGTCTCGGCTTTCTCGCATGAGAGCCAGCAGCCGGAGCGACTCTCCCAAGAGGGCATTGTAAATCTGCCTTGCCATTTCGAACCAAATAGAAAGCTTGCGCTCATCCGCTGGGGTTGTCCGCAGCGGCAGCTTGCAGACAAACGACGGCGCCTAGACTTGCTTTTTCTCAGACATTCTTTTGGGCCTTGTTGTTCGATTGGTACTCCACTCAGCCGTTATAAGACTCATGGATGCATAAATTTAACCCCTAACGGGAAAAATCCGATCCCGCCTTATCCCCCATGTCTAAAGCCAGGGGCTTGCGGCGGCTACATCCGATCAAGCGGCCGATGGCCGGCGCTTTGAGCTGCATCAACAAGAGTAAGGACCCCTAATTTTCTAGCAACCGCACAGAAAGATTCGACTGGATTAATTACACACAATGTATTTGATACATGAGTAAAAGAGAAAATGACTATCCGATTTTTAATGAAGAACTCTTCTAGTGAAGTCCACTGAAGATTTCCTTTTCTCCCATCGATCGGAAGGAAGAACAAACGTAAACTTTTTTTTTAGCAAGCTGTTGCCAGGGTATCAGGTTCGAATGATGCTCCATTTCGGTTAAGAGGATACCGTCTCCGGATTTAAAAAGGGAACCTAGCCCATGTTTGGTGAAACTTTTGTAAGATGCTGATTATCAATAAGGTTTTTTCAATGTGTCACTATGCGAGGGTTTTGGGAGTTATTTTTGGGTTTCCAAGGCTCCATGAAGCCAACTCGGAGGGCAGAAAGGATCCGGCCGCCCATGTTGGTTTCCCGCCGTAACTCCGCGGTGTTTGGTGCCAGCGATGTCTGCCTCGGGCGTCTTTGGACGGTGCGTAGGTGAGTCAGGGCCTCTTCGGGGGAAAAGGGGAGTTTGGCTGCCTTAAGTTTTTTCTCCAATAGCCGGTCAAGCAAGAAGGCCAAGGCGGCGACAAAGACATGGGCCTGGACGAGCTCTCGGATCATGGGGATAGATCGGAGGCATCTCTAGGACATCTTTTAACTTCCTAAAGGCCCGCTCCACTTGGGTAAGCTACTTGTAAGCGCAGACGGCCTCTA
>NZ_LXQB01000007.1 GCF_004421185.1 Methylacidiphilum sp. Yel
CCGATGAGAGTGTCAGGGTCTATCAAAACCTCAACACCCTCATCGGAGAGCTTGCCCTGGCTAAATCTGGTCAGTTATCTCCAGGAATCCCCTGCCTTTAGGCATGGGGAGGATGTCAAAAATCAACGGGAACGAAATAAATAAAGAGTATCTTGCTTTATGCATAAACTCTCTTGTTGGAAAAACACAGGCAAAAGATGGAGGCGGTTCTGTGATCATTCACTGGAAACTAGAGTAAGTAAAGAAATTAAAAATTCCAATTCTTTCCATCTCACCCCTGCAAAGAATCCCTCTCTCATTCAGCCACAAAGCAAGAAGGAAGGCAAACGAATTATTAGAGTTAGCAAAAAGAACAGTAGAGATTGCCATTGAGAATAATGAAAAAGAAGCGTTGGACTATATTTCCAAAGTAGGGTATAAATAAAAAAAGCGCTCTATGATGAAATTGGGATGAATAATTTGACAGCTATTAATCGATGCCACGACGCCTCTTTTTCTCTCAATACTTTCGACTACGACTCCGTCAACAAGTTTCTTGATACTATTGAGGACGAAGACTTAAAAAGCAGTATCCTTGAGGACTTGACCCACATCAACGCCATCTGCGAAAAGATGATGAATATCTTGGTCAAGGCTGTCCAGCGTTACGGCATTGAGACAACCGGAGAGAAAGAAAGACAGGCTCTTGCGATGGATATCTTCCTTCACCGCAAGCAAGCCTTTGACTATGCCTACGATTTCTATTGCCTTTTTAAGGCCTCCAGTAAGATGAGCCACCATAAAATCACGGCAGCCAAAAAAGATGTATGAGACTGGGTATTTCAACAAGTGTCTTTTGCGACCGGCCGATTTTTGAAGTTTTACCTTTAATTGCTAAAGAAAAATTCGAAGTCGTTGAAATTTGGTCTTCTCCAGATTCTCAATTACAATATATCCATTTTGATGTTCACAATCTCAAAGAGCTTGAGGAGCTAAAAACTCAACTTGCAGCTTTTAATTTAAAGGCGATTAGTTTGCACAGTCCCTTTTATCCTTCCTTTGACCTTTCTCATCCAGATCCTTCTATCCAAGAACAATCTATAAATATAACTGTAGCGGCGGCTAAGGCATTAAAGGAAATTGGCGGAGAAATCCTTGTGGTCCATCCTTCTGGGGTTGAAAAAAATCAGTTTTCTGAATTAACAGAGGAAAATAAGAGACTTGAATTGATGAGAAAAAATATTGGAATCATTTATCAATATACCCATAAATTAGGAATAATTTTAGCTTTAGAAACTTTATTGCCTCAATTCCTTGGATCGAATTTAGACTTTCTTTTTCATCTTGTTTCCTATTTTCCAGAAGATGTGGGAATTTGTTTCGATACAGGCCATGTTTTATTAAACCATCAGGCAGACATTGATATACAATATAAAAAAATCGCTAAAAGAGTGGTCTCTTTGCATATTCAGGATACTTTAGGCCAGCATGATGACCATCTTGTCCCTGGAGATGGAATAATCAATTGGCAAAACTTTATTGAGGCTTTGGAAGAAGAAAAATTTAGAGGGGATTTTCTTCTAGAAATTAATGGATTATCTTTTAAAAATAATCCTGAAGCTTTATTGCAAAAAGCAAGGCTTCAGAGTCTTGAAAAAATAAAGGGGAATAGAGAAAAGAATCTTTAAGACCTTTTTCTCTTTTATGATCGATTTACAGCGGAAAGCTGCGTATCAATTGCTTTTACTAACATGGGACTTACGTGCCATTCTTTTCCGTGGGTATGGATTATTGTTCCATCATAGGTTTGTTGAAAAATTCTACCATTTTTAAATTTGACTTGGATGGTCACATGAACTTCTGCTTCTTCTTGGGAGGTCCATGGATTAATTGAAGGCATGTCTACGTAATTCACAACGATTTGGTGGCCGACTATATTTAGTTTTTTGCTATTTTCTGGATTGAAAAGGTCTTGTTCAAAGGCAGCACGCGCATTCTTTTTCCCTGGACCTGTTATAGAGCCATACTGCCAGAGATAAACGGCTTGATCACATCCCCCAAAGATGAACATAGGCAGAAGCAATGCCAGTCCCAAGGAAAGGATTTGTTTTTTGATAGTACCAGACTTCATTTTAACTCTTAAAAGTATTGTATAATGGAATATTTTTAAAAAGTAAAAAATTGAAGAAGAGTTTCTTTTTTGATGGGGTTAGTTTCTATCGGTTGCCCATAAGAAAATTTATGATCTTTTTGTTTGATCTATAAGTTGTTTGATTTTTTTTAGCTGATTACCAAATTCAGGTTCTTCGAGATAATCCATTATGGGTTTTTCTAATCTATCTTTCCAATTGTCTTCAGGTCGTGAACCAGGATGATTGAATTGAAGATCTATTCCTAAAAGATCACTAATAGTAAAAACGACAAGCCAACAAGGAGACTGTAAAAGAGTTTCAATAAATCTGAGATGGAGTCGTGAGTCAAAATGGTTGGGAAGCTCGGAAATATTCCATCCGAGAAAATCAGCAATTCTCTCTAGCTCTAAGCTCTCTTCGCTATTAGGATCTTGAGCGGCTCTATGACAGAGGTGATTATATTGAAGCCTCAAAGGAGGATGATCGTGGGTAGCATAAGTGGCGACCGATAGTGCCGGATAGTGTGTTATGGGCTTAAAGGAATGGTCAGCAAGCCTTTCGAACATCGGAATAGTAAAACCCGGAATCCCCATCTTTTCTAAAAGAGGTCTAACGTATCGAGGGACTAAACCAAGATCTTCAGCAATGACTATTTCCTTTTTTGCAGTTTCGAGGATCATACTCAATATTTTTTTCCCTTGATTTTCATTCACAAGGGCAGACGCATCCGGTTCATCAGGACCAGGGAAAAATCGTGGAAGTTTTCCTCCAGTTTTTAATTTTACTTCTTCGGTAGAGAGCGGAAGAAATTCATTATTTTGCTCAGGGAACCAAGGAAAAGCATAGACTCGAAAAAATCCAAGAACATGATCAAGCCGAAAAGCATGGAAAATTTTTGTTGTTTGGAGGATTCTTCTTTTCCACCAACGAAAAGATTCGGCTTCATGCTTTTCCCATCGATATAAAGGAAAGCCCCAGTTTTGCCCCCATTTCTTTACAAACTCATCTCCTTGAAAAAAAGATTCTGGCGGGGCACCACAACTCCATTGACAATCGAAAAGTTCCTGACTAGCCCAAACATCGGAACTGTATCTGTTAATGCCATAGGGAATATCTCCAATCAGTTTTATGTTTTTGGAATCAGCATATTCTCTTACTTGTTTCCATTGCGTCTGAGCAATCCATTGAATAAAGGAATAAAAACGGCGTTTTTCTAAAATCCACTTTTGATCTTTTTGTCTTTTAAGCCATTCGATTGCGTTTTCATAAGTTTTTATTTCCTCTGGCCAAGTGTTCCAATGTGTATTTCCTGTATTTTCGTCCACAAGAAACCTAAAAAGAGTATACGTAGAAAGCCAATCGTGGTTATTTTTACAAAAAAGGATAAACTCCTTTTTCTTGGCGAGCTGAGAGGAAGCAATGAACCTATAAAAGGCTTTTTCTAAAAGTTTTTTCTTGATCGATTTTACGGTCTTGTAGTCAATCAATTGACCTTCAAGCCTTTCTTTTTCTAAATTCGAAAATTTTAAATCTTCTGAACTAAGTCCAGGAATAAAATCGGGCTTCATAGTAACGAACATGGGATCGTAAGCAACGGAACTTAGCGCATTGTAGGGGCTATGGTCTTCGCTAGTCTCATTTATTGGAAGGATTTGTAAGTAGTTTATATGCATCTGCTTACAAAAATCGATTGTGGAAATCACCGCTTTGGTATCCCCAATTCCCAAATCGTTTTCTCTCCTTAATGAAAAGACCGGGACAAGAAGTCCCACCCGTTTTTCATCTATATTGATTGGTTGCATAGAAAAAGCAAAAAAGTTTGTAAGAGCGAAAGAAAAAAGATAAAATTGCCTTCAATTTAATTGTGTTAGAATACAATTCTTTTTGAATAGAAACAAAAAAATTCAACTCCTCTTTTAGGGTCTTTTGAAACGACAAAATTTGAGACCAGATAAACAAAGAGATTGGGGGAGGTTTTTAACAAGGAGAAGGAATTTAAAATTTTCTCCCATGAAATGAGGGTGAGAAAGCATAAAAAACTTTCTTATCCAGCTTTCTCTTTTTGGATTTTTAACAAGGAAGAAGGGATCTGTTGCGTACAATTTCTCCAATAATCCCATGAAAAAATGATGTTGGTCAAGCCATCCAATAGATTGGAATCCACTGTCTTCTGCGGTTTTTGAGATTAAGCTAAAGTTTAGATGCGTTGTAATGTCGCAATCGGCAGGAAAAAGTAAAGGATCTAAAAAAATTTTATGGTTTTTATAACAGCGGAGGGTGCCGTTGGCACGCCAGGGTGCAAAATATTCTTCTTTGGTTAAACCATAATCAATGATGAAAAATAGGGAAGAGGAGGTTTTAGCACTAGCTTTTTTAATCCATTCCATTGCTGCTAGAGGAATTTCTGTTGTGTACCCTTCTATTTTTGGAATGCCTAAGTTGTCAATCATCCATGCTAACGGACTATTTTCCTTCACTGGCTGATCGATAAAGCAAAGTTTATTTTCGTGATTAATTCCGACATGGCTCTCCATCCACTTTCCCTTTTGAAAACGTATTCGTTTTACCGGCAGGCAGTCTAAAAATTCATTGGCGATGAGGATAGTGAAATCAGAAAGCTTGGGAAGTTCTTCCCATTCAGTAATCCAAAAGAAACGGTCAGTAGTGCCGATTCGCTGATTAATCTCTTGTTGCTGTTGAATTTGGTTATAAGAAAAAGGCTCTAGAAAAAGATAAGACAATTTTTTTGATAATTCCGATTCGTTTTTTTTTAACCAATCCACGATGTCACAAGCCAATTCTCCACCCCCCGCTCCGGCTTCTATAATCCAAAGGGAATCTCTTTTCCCTAACTGCTTCCAAATTTCTGTGCACTGCATTGCGAGAAATTCCCCGAAAAGAGATCCAACAGAAACACTTGTAAAAAAATCTCCATTTTTCCCTATGCGCTTTTTGGTTCCATGGACATAATAACCCAATCGCGGATGACTTAAATGCAAAGCCATATATTCATCAAAGGGCATAGGGCCTTTTTCCTTTATTATGGAGAAGATTTCAGAAAGAAAGAACGACTGGCTTTTTTTTGCAGTTTTCATGAAAAAAGAAAGAAAGAGAACATGATTCCAATGAGCTTATTTTTGTAGGGTCTTGAACATTCTATAAAAACTGCGTAAAGCTTTAAATCCCATCCTATGTTCAAGTCTTAATCTTTCAAACTGCTTAAGTAAAAACACTGCATCATCGTTAAAATAAAGCTTATCATGCACAGTTTCCCAAGGAGTAATTAAACCAAGGTGTAGATACAAAGAAACAATTTCTAAATCTATGCCTGTTTCCTTGGACAAGGCTTCAAGAGAATAAAGTCTTAATTTTCCTTCACCCGTTCCAAGAATGGAAAGGGAGAGAAGATTTTGGTCGTTTGTCTTTTCTTTAGGGTTCATATTCTCTTACAATTGTTTCTTTTTTCTCAGTTGTTCCCAAAGTTTCTTTTCTTCATTGTTGACTGCTTGGGGTACGTTTATAGATATAACAGCGTAAAGATCCCCTCTTTTCTTCCCATCCAAATAAGGGAGGCCCAGTCCTTTTAATCGAAGTTTGGTTCCAGATTTGCAACCCGCTGGTATTTTTAAATTGACTTTGCCTTCTAGTGTTGGAATCTGGACCGTTGAGCCTAATGCGGCATCCCATGGTGGAATTTCTAGATCATAATAAAGATCTTTGCCTTCAACCCTAAAAAAAGGATGTTTTGCATATTTAACTTTTAAAAAGAGATCTCCGGCTTTGCCATAGGGCGAAGGTTCTCCAAGTCCAGCTAGGCGGATCCTTTGTCCTTCCTCGATGCCAACAGGAATAGTTATTTGATAGGTATCTTTACGGCTCCCACCATCCGTGGGACGACTAACAGTAATTTGTCGTACAGATCCGTGGAGCACTTCGTCAAGACCGACCAAGATTTCAGCCGTTAAATCTCTGCCTTTTTGCTTCCTAAGAGATGTTTCTCCATTTTTATGGAACAAATTTGAAAACAATCCACCCGGTTCAGAAAAAAACATTTCAAAAAAATCGCTAAACCCAGTGCCTCCAAAACTTGGTCCAAACTCTCCTTGGTGTTCCCAACCTTTAGAAGATGACCAGAAAGGAGGAACAAACTCTTCTTGGGTTCTATCCCAAGAAAGGAACATCTGATCATATTTTTTCCTTTTTTCTGGATCGCTAAGGACCTCATAAGCTTCGTTTATTTCTTTAAATTTCTCCTCAGCCTCATTTTTGTCTTTAGCGACGTCTGGATGATAAATTCTGGCTAGGCGCCTAAAAGCAGCTCGGATCTCATCTTGAGTTGCGTTTTTGTCGACTCCTAATGTTTCGTAATAATTTTTAAACTTCATAAATGGGATTTCAAAAATAATATGGTCAGTTAGTTTTTAACAGGGCATTAAAATATTAAACTTTAATGTCAAATGGATCAAATCATCAATGATTGGCCCTTTATTGGGAGGATATCCAGTGATTGTCTGAACCTGGATGCCACTTTAGGCTGTGGGCAGACTTTCTCTTGGAAAAGATTGGAGAAGGGGGGATGGATTGGACAAGCTGGGTCAATCCCTTATGCAATTTTTCCAGCAAGCGATCAGTTATACATTTATAGTCCCTTAGGATCGTTAGATGGATTCCAAGAATATTTTCAAATAACATTCGATCTTGAAAAAGTTTTTAACAGTTTTCCTTCTGAGGATTATATCTTAGAACAAGCAAGGCTTTTTTGTCAAAAACTGAGGATTTTAAAACAGGATCCTTGGGAAACCATTCTTAGCTTTCTTTGTTCGTCAGCTAAGCCTATCATTCAAATTCGTAAAATCACCCAATTGTTAAGGCGATTTTATGGAGAAGAACTCTGGCCAGGATTTTTTTCTTTTCCTTCCCCTGAAGATATCTTGAACAAAGGACCTTCTCATTTAGAACAATGTAAACTTGGATTTCGATCCGATTATGTATGGAAAGTGGCTTCCATTTTTGCAAAAGAGAATAAAAAATTTTTATCAATTCTAGCAACTGCCTCAACAGACACTATTCGACAAACCCTTTTGGAACTACCAGGAATTGGGAGGAAAATAGCTGATTGTGTTCTGCTTTTTGGATATGCTAGAATGGAAGTCTTTCCTATTGATAGATGGATAGAAAGAGTATTGCAAACCTTTTATTTCAATCTTCTTGAAAAAAGAAAAATATCGAAAAAGGAGCTTCTGAGCTTTTCTTCTAGCTATTTTGGTCATTTTGCAGGATACGCCCAACAGTATCTTTTTTATTGGTCCCGCTCCGTTTTCTGGAAAAAAGGGGGGCTTTGGGAATATCAATAAAAGAGTTAACAAAAGAGGCTAATTTTTTCTTAAGAGGTTCGAAAAACCTGTTTGGTATGCTAACCAACTGTTTTTTGTGATCTCATCGCTTTGAGGAAGTTGGTTCCTAAGTTCCACAAAGGCCCAGGGAATTTTTTTAATTCTTCAAGAACTGCTTCCAAGGAAGTGATAAAATAATTGATTTCTTCATCTCCAATGATCAAGGGAGGAAGGCATTTGACAATGTCCAGATTGTTTGCTGCGACTTGACTTAATATTTTATGTTCAGCCATGAGAGTAGAAACAATTAATTGAGGGAAAAGCCCTTTGTCCATTGAATGAATGGTCTTCCATGCCATTTTTCCAGTGATGGATTTGGGTTCACCAAATTCAATAGCAATCATAAGCCCTTTAACCCGTACTTCTTTAATCCAATCATATTTTTTTTGGAGACCAATCAAAGCCGTTTCAATCTTTTCTCCGCAGTTTTTGGAGTTCTCAATTAAGTTGTTTTCCTCTAGTATAGATAGGGTAGCAAGCCCACAAGCACAGGCGAGATTATTCCTCCCAAAAGTTGAGGAATGAACGATACATCTATCGAGTCGATTAAAGACTCTTTGATAGATTTCTCTTCGGGTAGCTATAGCTCCACAAGGTACATAGCCACCACTTAAAGCTTTTGCAAGAGTCACAATGTCTGGCTCAAGGTTCCAATGTTCAAATCCAAACCATTTTCCCGTTCTCCCTAAGCCTGTTTGAACTTCATCACTAATCAGCAAAGTGCCATATTTTCTACATAATTTTTGAGCTTCCTCAAAGTAATTATCTCTTGGAAAATAAATTCCTTTTCCTTGGACAGGTTCGAAAAGAAAAGCAGCCACATCTCCCTTTTTTAGCTCATGTTCTAGACCTTTTAAATCTCCCATAGCGACATGTTCACAACCGGGTAAAAAAGGACCGAATCCTTCATGAAAATAGGGATTAGCTGAGACGGATAGAGAACCCATACTTAATCCATGAAAAGAGTTGGTAAGAGAAAGGATTCGTGGCCGCCTTGTTGCAGCCCTAGCAAATTTTATAGCCCCTTCTATAGCTTCTGTCCCACTATTACATATAAAGATGGCATTCAGATGAGGGGCTCCACAGGCCTCAAATCGTTTTACAAGGGCTTCAGCAAGGAGACCACTCAAGAGCGCTGAATCCATCTGGACCATGTTCGGCAAATCCAAATCGAGGACCTCTTCGATCACTTTTTTTACTTTCGGATTGTTTCTGCCAACAGCAAAAACGCCAAATCCTCCAAGAAAATCCAGATATCTGTTGCCTTCTTTATCAAAAAGATAAGCACCCTGTGCTCTTGTATAAACTTTATCAAACCCAATGATCCTTTGAACCTGAACTAAAGTTCTATTGATATATTGATAATGAAGTGAATAATTTTCACCCATTCGAGATTCTATAATTTTTTTAATATCCATCAGCTTTTCCCTGTTTTAAAATCTTATTTTTTCTAATAATGCTTGTTGGTTAGAATAAAAAGACAATTTTTTATTCTATCTAATAAACAGGAAAGGAATTTTTAATCTTTCGATTTGAAAAAAGGATTTGTTTCTTTTTCTTTCTGAATGGTTGTTGACGGACCATGCCCAGGATAGACTATGGTTTGAGGAGGCAAAGAAAAAAGATAATTTTTAATTCCTTCTATAAGGGCAGAAAAATTTCCATTTGGAAGATCTGTTCTCCCTATAGAGCCAGCAAAAAGAATATCCCCACAAAAGACAGCATGCAACCTTGGGACATAAAAAGCAACACTCCCTGGACTATGTCCTGGAATATGAAAAAGGATAAATTCTACGCCATTGCATCCCCAATGCACGCTGCCGCCTGCAAGGACAGGTAAAGCAATGATTTCTTCTGGAGGGGCTATGGCTCCTTTTATCCCCATATAGGCAATCCCTCCGGAATTTTGGACTAAATTATAATCGGAAGGATGAACATAGACAGTGCAGTGAAAAGTTTTTTCGATTAAACGAGCTTCCCATATGTGATCGAAATGTCCATGGGTAAGAAGAAGACTATCTACTTCAATTTTCTTCTGCTGAAGAAATGAAGTGATGCCCTGCGGGGCATCAATACAAATATACCCATGCTTTCCAGAGAGGAGATAGGCATTGGTTTGGAGTTCTCCTCCAGTATAAATAATTGGTTCTTTCATAATATTATTTCCAACTGATCTTGTTTAGCTTGGCCTGTTGAACCTCTTCAGCATAAATTTTTGCCGAATTTTCTCCAAAAACATCAATTTCTTTCCTATAGAGTCCGTTTTGGAAATCTACAGAATACAAGCCGAATCGGGGTGAAAAAGAGCCCCATTCGTAGTTGTCAACCAAAGACCAATAAAGATAGCCAAAAAGCGGTGCTCCTTCTTTTCGAAGTTTGTTTACGATGCGGACGTGTGCTCGAATATAGTGACTTCTTAATACAGAATCTCTTCTTTTTTCCATCATCCCTGAAGGAGTATAGCGGTAAGCTAGCCCATTTTCAGAAATCAATAAAGGTAACTGGTAATGGGTAAGTTGATGCGTAACAAAGGCCAATCCTTCAGGAAGCATTCTCCAATCCCACCATTTGCTTGTAAATGCTTCCATCATCCATTCATGAAAAGTTTTATTGCGTTTTGGTAATTCGTCATTCCATCTTGGCCATCGCAAGGCATGTTCGACGAAAGGATCATAGTAGTCAAATGCGATAAAATCAAAGGGCCTTTGTTTGGAAGCATAAATGACTTCGAGGAGTTCTCTCCAAGCACTTTCGAACGAACAGGCATAAGCGAGAAAATGTTGCGCTTTTTTGAGAAGAAAACCTAAGGCTTTTCGAGCAAGAGAAATAGAGCTAAATCGTGCTTTATCGAAGGCTGAATCTAGCTGTCTAGCTCTATCCCAAAGATAAGAGAAGAGTTTTTGTTTTTTGATACCAAAATAGTTAGCGTGCAGAAGATCTAACCAGGCTAAATCCAGCCAATAGAGGTTACTGGAATAGTTGTTGAAACTGACATAGGGTTTTAAGCCATAGGACTTATAGAGAGAGTGAATCAGAAAATAAGCTCTGGAATGGGCCTCAAGGAGATGGATTAAACAGGTGGTGGCTGCATGAATTCCCCGGTTTGATCCGGAAGGAAAATACCCGTAGAGATAGTGGCAGGTTGCGAGCATATTAGGCTCGTTGACAGTAAGGAAAAACCTGGGAGGCTCACAATGAAAATCTTTCGGCAGATGTTCCAACAGGTATTTTATAGTATACGCCACATACTTTAAGTAATGATCAATAGTGGATCGATGAATCCATGCATCCAGTCCTAACCACGCAGGATGGGTAAAATGATGGAGGGTAACCACTGGTTCCAATCCAAGAGCTCTACAATAGGCTAGGATTTCAGAGTATCTAGCCAGAACAGTTGGATCAAAGGGAGGGGGCTCTAAAAAGGAAGAATTCTCAGGATGAGGTAAATCATAGATTGGTTGTATCCGACTCCAACTTATTCCAAGCCTAAAGGCATTAAGACCCAGGTCTTTTGCTCTTTTTAAATCCTCTTCAGCCAGGTTCCAAAAATTACAACTTTTCCCAGAAGGTTCGACCTGATTATCCCGTTCCGCCCATACCCAATTATTCAGCGGCTCGCCTTTCCCATTCATTCCTCCTTCATGTTGGTAGGGGGATGTAGCCACGCCCCACAAAAATTCATGATGAGGCCATTCAAAGGATAAATTTTTTTCATTTTCTCTGTAGAGGTGTTTGGAGGCAACGGGTCTCGTAACCATAACGATCTCCTTTGTATTGACCAAAGAATTTTTCAATAAAATAAATTAAAACGTTCGGTTTTTAATCGGTCGAATAAATGGAAAAGGCTCATGCGTGTTCTTTTTGTCCCGGTGACAAGCAGACTGGCTCAGGGGGATTAAGCTCGTCTTCCAACAAAATTTTGACAATCTTGTATGCCGCCTTAGGGGTACTGTGTTTAAAAGCATTTTTTCTCATTTGTTGCAATTTTTGGGGATGGGAAAGAAGATAACTTACTTTATAGGCTAATGTTGTAAATTCATTACATTTTATGGCAACTCCTTTTTCTAAAAGATAATCGCTATTAAATTCTTCTTGGCCGGGTATGGGAGAAATAATGATCATTGGCAAACCCATGGCCATAGCTTCGGAAGCAGTTAATCCTCCTGGCTTGCCAATGAAAAGATCTGCCGCATCCATCAATTTGTGCATCGATTCCGTAAAACCATAGATTCTAATCGTATGATTGGAAAGCTTTGAGGCTTTTATGCGGATCTTTTCTTCCATTTGCGGGTTTTTGCCGCAGACGACAACAATCTGTATTGGCAGTTGCAACGTTTCTAAAGATTCGAGGATGGCCTCTGCAGGACTCACTCCAAGGGCTCCAGCTGATATCAAAATTATAGGAAGCTCCGGATCAAAGCCAAGGCTTTTTTTCGGCTCAATCTTGCTTGGAGAAGGCTTAAATATGGGATCAATAGGAATACCACTGAAAATGATTCTTTCCTTGGGAATGCCAAGATTAATCAGATGGATTTTGCTTTCTTCATTGGCAACAAAATACCTATGAAAAACTCGGCAAAGCCACATCGCATGGCAATGAAAATCCGTCACAACGATCGAAAGCCGACAATCTATTTTTTTTTGAGAAATTAAATAGGAAATGATCTCTGCAGGCAAAAAATGAGTACAAACGGTCACTTGAGGCCGGTACCCAGAAATAAAATCGATAAGAGGTTTGGTATTTAATCGATCGAGCATGAGTCTCATTTTGTCGGTTTTCCAAGGCTCATCGGTTGTTCGATACCACCAACCGAGAAAAGAGGGGGCTCTTTCAACTAGTTGGATATAAAGTTTCGAATAAAAGTCTCTGAAAATTTTGTTGGTAAATTTTAAAGCATCTACGCAAATCACCTGTCCTACTCTTGGATCTTCAAGAAAGGCCTTTTCCAATGCTTCCGCAGCACGGACGTGCCCGGTACCGGCACTTGTTGATAGGATTAAAACTCTTATTGATTCTAAATTTTTCACTTATCTTTGGGATTAAAAAGAAACTATTTTTTCTGTTGTTGCTCTTGCGGTGGATTATTATTTCTTAGAAGTATCACGCGGCTGTGTCCATCCACAAACATCTGATTGGTATTTCGAAATATTGTAATCACATTGCCTGTCACATGATCTTTATTTTCTTCAATCACTTCGGGATTGCCCGTTAATATTAACTTATCTTCTGGAACAATATATTCCATTTGAGAAGCTTTGGCAGTCCTTTTTTCTTGAATAAGCACTGCATCTCCTTTGGCAATAAGTCTTTTGATTTCAGAACCGCTTTCATCAAAGAAAACGGTCATTTCGTTAGATCGCATTTTAAAATTGTTCGCTATGGTGATGACATTGCCACTAAAAAATCCTTGATGATTGTTTTGATCCATTCGGAAAGTATTCGATGTGACGACTGTAGCGTCAGGGTTGGAAAGGAGTTCCGGTGGGTTTTCTTCTGGAAATTGACCAAAAACAGTTGATCGGAGAAAGAAAAAGAGGAGTAATAATAAAAAGGATTTCATCGCTCTAAAAAATTTATGGTTTTGTTTCAAGGTTTCCACGAAGAGGGAGGGCTCCAGTTCGAAGCGAAGGGCTCGGTGCATGGCTAGGAGAAGAAGGCTCTTTTTTTTGATTCGATTTTCCAAGGGGTAGTTTATAAAGCACCATACGGACATTTTCCCGAAAAATTCCTTTTCTGTTGTCGATTTCCCACTCCATGATGTTTGAAGTAAGCTTTAGATCTTTTCTTTGAATTTCAGCTCCATTCTTTGTGGAAAGCCTATTGTCCAATTTCCAAAAATCGCATCGAGGAGAAAGAATAGTAGTAGTGACTCGATCGTTATCGAAAAGTTCGATTTTCATTTTTCTTATTTCTATTCTATTCACGCTAACTGCCACTGCTTCTTCTCCATGTATAGTTGCTTGTAGTTTTCCTTCTGTATTTCTCTGAGGTAAAACGAAATTTTTTATCACTGCCCCTAAAGGCAATGAGGGGGAATCGGCAAAAAGCCGATCCTCGAGGAAAAATAGAAAAACAAAAAGAAAAACATTAAGGAACGGCTTCATGGATTTTTAAAAGGCATGCAAGCATTTGATCCACTTTGCCCAATGGAATCATTGTCGAGGCATCTGACATGGCTTTTTCTGGATAAGGATGCGTTTCAAAAAAAAGCCCGTCGATGCCAATAGCCACAGCAGCTCTGGCTAAAGGGAAAGCCATAGCTTCTTCCCCTCCTGTCTGCTTGCCAAGTGCTGAAGGTCGTTGAACTGAATGTGTGGCATCAAAGATAACTTTATGTTTTCTAGATCGCATACGAACAATCCCTCGCATATCGACAATAAGATCATGATATCCAAAACAACTCCCCCTTTCGGTAAAAAAGAAATTTTTGCAGCCTGCCCATTGGAGCTTTTCCGCTATAAGATCAACGTCATCGGGAGCTAAAAATTGTCCTTTTTTTACATTGACAATTTTTCCGCTTTCTCCGCAAGCCAGGATTAAATCGGTTTGCCTGCATAAATAAGCAGGTACTTGAAGGATGTCAACGATCTGAGCTACCGGTTTTACTTGATCTGGGAGATGCACATCAGTCGTAAGGGCACAGCCCGTTTTTTCTTTGATTTGTGATAACATGTTTAAGCCTTTTGTCAGTCCTGGGCCACGAAAAGAATTAATGGAGGAGCGGTTTGCTTTGTCAAAGGAAGACTTAAAATAAAAAGGAAGCTGGTATTTAGTTGTAATTTTTTTTAGTTCAAGGGCGCTATCTATAAGAAGTTCCATCGATTCGATCACGCAGGGACCGGCGATGACAATAAAAGGCTCTTTTTTTGCGTTCATGACAGTTCCTCTAAAAGGAATATTACTCTAAGAATGGGTTTTCTTTCGGTGTTCCAATGAAGCTTTTAAAAAGGCTACAAATAATGGATGCGGAGCATTAGGCCTGGATTGAAATTCTGGATGGAATTGACAGCCGACAAACCATGGATGATTTTCTAATTCGATCAGTTCTACCAGCTCTCCGTTTTCTGTCGTACCAGATATCTTTAAACCGAACTTTTCAAGCAGGGACTTATAGGCCATGTTAAACTCGTAGCGATGCCTATGCCGTTCTCTAGAAGTATCCCGCCCATAAGCTGCATAAGCTTTTGTATTGGAAAGGAGTTTGCATAGAGAGCTACCAAGCCGCATGGAGCCACCAAGGCTAGAAAGTTTCTTTTGTTCCTCAAGCAAACAGATCACAGGGTTTGATGTCATACTTTCAAACTCCGTACTGTGGGCATCGGTCAGTCCAACAACATTTCGGCTAAATTCGATAACAGCGGTCTGCATACCAAGACATAATCCAAAATAGGGAATGAGATGAAGACGTGCATATTTTGCTGCCTCTATTTTCCCCTCAATGCCTCGACTGCCAAAGCCTCCAGGAACCAATATTCCATCTGATCCTTGAAGTAGCGTTTCGGCTCCTTTTTCTTCGATTTCTTCAGCATCCACTTTTTTGACTTCAACCCCACAGGAAAGAAATGCCCCCGCATGGGTCAAGGCTTCATAGATACTTTTGTAGGCGTCCTGATGACCGATATATTTGCCTACTACTGCAATAGAAAGCTTATGCGCAGGATGCATAATTTTTTCGACAAAAGCTTTCCAATCTGTTAAATCGGCTTCGGGCAGATCAAGTTTCAAATACTTGCAGACAAGAGCATCCAGTTTTTCTTTCTGAAGCATTAGAGGAACTTCATAAATAGTATGTTGAACATCTAACTCTTCGATGACCCCTTCAATAGAGACATTACAGTAGAGAGAAAGTTTTGCTCTAACTTCCTCCGTCAGTGGATGATCAGACCGGCAAACGAGAACATGAGGCTGAATGCCTATTTCTCGAAGTTTAGCAACACTCTGCTGAGTTGGTTTTGTTTTAAGCTCTCCAGCAGCCTTAATGTAAGGCACATAGGTGACATGGACGAACAAAGCATGATCAGAACCAACTTCCAAAGCCATTTGTCGTATAGCCTCAAGAAAGGGAAGTCCTTCAATATCTCCGGTTGTGCCCCCGATTTCAGTGATCAAGATGTCGCAGCCGCTACTTTCTGCTACTCGCATAATTCGGTTTTTTATTTCATTGGTCACATGCGGAATGACTTGAACGGTTTTGCCTAGATATTTTCCCTGTCTTTCTTGTTGAATGACCGCTTCGTAGATTTGTCCTGTGGTCGTATTGTTAAGCTTAGAAAGTTTGACGTTTGTGAATCTTTCGTAGTGACCCAGGTCTAGATCAGTTTCTGCCCCATCTTCAAGAACATATACCTCACCATGCTGATAGGGATTCATCGTTCCAGGATCAACATTGAGGTAGGGATCTAGTTTCTGTAGGGAAATTTTGACTCCTCTTCTTTCTAATAGAGTTCCTAAGGCTGCTGCTGTAATGCCTTTACCCAGAGAACTAATCACTCCACCAGTGACAAAAATATATTTCATAGCCGCCCTTTATTATGTTTAAGCATTTGTTCGGCCTTCGACAAGTCTTCAGGAGTGTCTATAGCCACCGTTTGATAGGCAGTAGAAATCACCCGAATAGGAATTCGGTTCTCTATTGCCCTGAGTTGTTCTAAGGATTCCACTTGTTCTAATATTCCATATGGAAGAGAAATAAATTTTTGTAAAGCCCATGATGAAAACGCATATATACCCACATGCGCCTGTAGAGAATAATTGATCGTTTTATTTTTCAGAAAAGGTATTGATGCTCTGCTAAAATAAATGGCAAAACCATCCACATCGCAAACAACTTTTACAACATTAGGATTTTTCCTTTCGGAATCCCCCATAAGTTTTCTTGCTAGGGTGGCAATGGGAGCCACTCCCATGCCCTCGATAAGCCTGTCTATTTCTTTCCCAGGCAGAAAGGGTTCGTCTCCCTGGAAGTTTACATATCTGTCTGCCTGATACAAAGCGGCTACTTCAGCTACTCGATCTGTTCCAGAAAGATGGCTCGATTTAGTCATCAATGGTTCCCCGCCGAAACCTTTCACTACGTCAAAAATTCTTTGATCATCAGTGGCCACAACAACTTTCTTTGCTTTTTTACATTCCATAGCCCTTTCCCAAGCCCATTGAATGAGTGGTTTGCCTCCTAACATCGCTAATGGTTTGCCAGGAAACCTACTTGAACCCCATCGCGCAGGAATAACAATGATGGTTGTCATGAAAGATTCAGAATGAGAGGTTGCTTCTTTCAAAAAAAGCTGAGGTTACTCATTTTCTACAGAAAGAATAACCTCAATGGCTTCAAAAAGAGAAGAAGTCACATAAGTCGCAAGCCGACAGGCTACAAACGCATCGAGGTTTTTTCTTCCCAGGTTTATAAAAATAGTTTTGCATCCACTGTTTCTGCCGCAAAGTACATCGGCTAGCCTATCTCCCACAAAAAAAGATCTGCCAAAATCGATATCATATTCTTTAGCTGCCTTCCAAATCATTGTCGGTTGTGGTTTTCTGTCCCAAGTCAAATCTTGTGTAGGGCCTTCATAAGAAAGATAGATCTTTTCAAAAAATCTGCCTCCAACCATTTCTATTAGTCTCTGATTGACCTTTTCAACGTCCCCGGCTGTCAAAAGTCCTCGGGCAACACCCGATTGATTCGAAACGATGAATAACAGAAAACCGGCTTTTTTAAGTTTCAAAAGCTGTTGATCCAGACCATGAGGAATTTCTATCAGTTTTTCGTTTTTTAAATAGGGTATATTTTTGATCAGTGTGTCATCTCTATCAAAGAAAACAGCTTTGTTCATAGTCTAGAGTCGATCGGATGAGGGGATGATAAAATGCTTTGTTTGAGTTCGGCAGGAGTACAGGTGGCGGTTCCTAGTTTCCCAACAACAACCCCCGCCCCATGATTGGCAATAAGAGCTGCTTCAAATCCAGTGGCACCGGCTGAAAGCGCAAGGGAAAAAAGACTGATAGCTGTATCTCCAGCTCCAGAAACATCGAAAACCTCTCGAGAGACAGCCGATATGGTTTTGGGTTTTCCTTCCTTCTCCAACAGAAGCATTCCCTCTTCCCCTAAAGTGACAAGGAGATAAGAACAGTGCCATTTTTTTTGGAGTATTGCGGCAGCTTCTGTAATCTTTGTCAGATCTTCTTCATGAACATCTGGAAAGCCTGCAAGAGCTATGGCCTCTTTTCTGTTTGGCTTAACAACACTCACTCCTGTCCAGTTGAGACGGTTATTTGAATGGGGATCCACAGCAACAAGGATGTCCTTACCTTTGGTATGATGCAAAATAAAATCGATGATCGTTTGATCAAGCAACCCTTTGGCATAATCTTCGATAATAATAAGATCTTTAGAATCCAATTCCTTTTCTAAGTAAAGCAGAATATTCTGCGTAATTTCCTTAGGGATTGGTTCTTTTGTTTCCCTGTCGACCCTTACAACCTGTTGATGCCTACCGAAAATTCTTGTTTTTTGGGTCGTTTGCCTGTTTCGGATGATTTGAATGCCACAGAGGTTGCATCCAAAATTTTCCAAAGATTGAAGCAATTTTTTCCCTGCCTCATCTTCTCCAACAACTCCTAAAACAGAAACCTCTTTTGTAAATTCCAGCAGATTCCGAGCCACATTAGCTGCACCTCCAGGAAAATAGGAACATTTCTGGACTTCCACGATTGGGACAGGAGCCTCAGGAGAAAGGCGGGATACTTTCCCCCATACAAATTCATCGAGCATGAGATCTCCAATAACCAATGCCCTTAACTTTGAAAAACGAACTAAAAAATGGTCGATGGCGTTAGCAGAAAAAAACATAATAAAGCATGCAAGATTTATAATAATGAGCCCAGAATATGAAAAATCATTTTTTATCTTATATTTTTACACCGTTTTTTTTTGAATAAACCTTAATTAAATTTCAAAAGACTATGAAAGTGGAGCAAATAGACGACAGAAAAAAGGTGAATAAAAAGGTTGGGTATTTGGGGCCTGAAGCGACTTTTTCTCATCTTGTAGTCAAGAAAAGATTCCCTGATTGGCAACACCATTCTCTGGGCTCTATAGAGGATATTATTGAATTTGTCAAGACATTTGACGATGGAGAAGAAAGGATCGGATTGATTCCAATAGAAAATTCCACTGGAGGAATGATTCTTGAATCGGTTGATTTGCTGTTGGAAGAAGATTTTCATCTTTATATTCAAGAAGAGCTTTCGTTGAATGTCCAATTGGCATTGATTGGGAGAAAAGGTCAAGAAATCAAAGAGATCTATTCCCATCCTACGCCTCTTTTTTATTGCAGGAAATGGCTGAAAACAAAGTTTCCACTTGCTAAAATACAAAAGACAGCTAGTACTTCAGAAGCAGCGAGAATAGTTTCTGAAAATCCTTATTCAGCGGCACTTTCGACTCGTTTAGCTTCAGAAATTTATAAGCTTGACATCCTTGAGTTTCCTGTACTTGAAGGAAATGTCAATCTCACACAATTTTTTGTCTTAAGTCCTTTTCCTTATTTAGGATCTACTGCCGAAACAACTATAGTTTTTTCAGTAAAAGATGAGCCTGGAAGTTTGTGTTCATTTTTAGAACCTTTCAGGGATGGCAAATTGAACATCAAAAGGATTGTTTCCAGGCCTATTCCTGGAAAATTGAATACGTATCTATTTTTGTTATCGGTTCAAGCAGGCAAAGAGTCGGTTCCTTTGGAAAAGGCTCTTCGAAAGGCTGAAAAATATGCCATTTGGCTTAAATCTTTAGGGTCTTATCCCATAAGGGAAACCTTTAATGTTTGACATCCTCCCCATGCCTAAAGGCAGGGGATTCCTGGAGATAACTGACCAGATTTAGCCAGGGCAAGCTCTCCGATGAGGGTGTTGAGGTTTTGATAGACCCTGACACTCTCATCGGCCTCACTTACCTGTCCATCTCCATTCCTGCGAGAACGGCTCAGGTGTCCCTTATCCAGACACAAGGCAAAGGACAAACCTCC
>NZ_LXQB01000008.1 GCF_004421185.1 Methylacidiphilum sp. Yel
ATATTTTTATTGGATTTCAATTGTTCTTTTCTGTTCATACATAATTATACTACACATAGCTATAATTTATCGCCTTATATCCCCATGCCTGAAGGCAGGGGCATTACGGCGATGGATGGTAAAACTAATTGCTCCTTCTCCTTTAACAATTCCTGATAATAGAAATGATCAAGATTACACATTTTTTTTATATCCTTTCTCGTTAGATAATTATAGATCTCAAAGAATCTTCTAATCTCATTCTTATCTCCCATAAACCAGAATCGGATCGATCAATGGTATCTATAAAAAAAATGCAGAGCCAACCTCCTTTGTTGATCAATCCTCATCTTTTTTAATCCCACTTATCCTCAACTCTGTATTGTCCGATATTTATCTTTTTTTGACCTGATTTTTTCTAGTCCAACTAATACCTTTCCCTAATCCCTTTCCTGGTCATTGTTCATTTTAGCTTCCGGTTTTTTGACCATCTTTTAATAGCTAAAAGCCCTTTATTAAGGTTCCGGTAAGACCTTCTTGGTTCATGTTTTAAGCATGAAGAGGATACTCTTTCAACAAAGCCCTCCGGAAGATACACTCTCTTCTGGCAGCAAAAACTATACTTTCTTATTTTGTCTCATCCTTGCATTTGTTACTCATGGGCTTTTGCTTGATTGCAGATTTTCAGAAGAAAAAAAAGATACAATCGCACAACAAGGATTATTAAACAAGGAAGATGAGATTGCCATTGCTCTTATTGCTCAACCACCTGCTGTCTCCTCACACCCTTTTGCAGAAAAGACAAAACAACAAGATCCACCTCAATCGATTTCACCTATAAAAACTGATGGAAACATCACCCATCCTTCTTCTACCCTACTATCAAAAGATCTTGGAAAATATACTTACTCTTCCCCTAAAAAGAGTAAAAAAGAAGAAAGGTATAGTTCTCCCATTGATTTTTCGAATACCAAAGAGCTAAATGGAAGCCATGGTCTAGTTTCCTACCATCTTCCAGTTCCTCCCTATCCTTTATTGGCTCGGTTAAATCATATGCAAGGTAAAGTTGTCCTTCGAATTACCGTGCAGAATGGAAAAGTGATTTCTTCAACGATTGTAAAATCTTCAGGTTATCCCCTTTTGGACCAGACCGCAAAATATTGGGTTGAGGCGCATTGGCAATTCCCAAAGGTGATGAAAAAAGTTTTTCTCGAAGAAATAATCTTTGAATTAGAAGAAGAAAACGATTCGCCCTCTTTAGTTTCTTAAATTCATACCTTTGAATAACAGAAGAAATTATTATATTCATTCTTTGTCTCTGTTTCTTTCATAAACATGCTTCCAAATTTCAACCAGTGGGCCATCTGCACCATAAACCGGATCAGTCTTAGGAAGAGCTACTCGAGCTAAATTATCCAAAACAATAGGCAGTTCTTTTGGATCCCCTCGACGCAGATCCCATGACCAACCCTCTGGATAAGCTCCAACCACAAGAAAGCCCAAACTAGCCCAAAGCCGCGCATGCGCTACTCCAGCAGGAATCACCACTACGTCTCCTACACTCAAATCTATCCCTTTGCCTCTAGGACCACCCAATCTAACCTTGGCTTGTCCACTGACTACCGCAAGTACTTCATGTGTAGTCGAATGAAAATGATCAAAAGAATAAATTCCATTGACCCAAGATCCTTGCCAATGATGCAAATAGAAAAGTTCTTCAACGACAGAAGGCTTTCTTTCAAATTCCTTTAAAACTCCTAGATAATGAAGAACAGGTAAATGGCTATTGGGGAACCCTTTAAAAGCAGTCAAGAATATTTCATCAGGCTTTATTCGGTGCATAATTTTAGTCAATTTTGAAGAAGCAATAACCTCTTGTTGCTTAATTCTGGCTTTAACTTCTATAAATAAACATAATCTTGAACTTGAAAATTAGAGAAGTAAGCCCAAAAGAATCTATCCTATGAAAACAAATGATAATAATCTCAATGATGAAAAGCCTACTACCTACACCTATTATTCATTATTCATTATGGAAAAATAAAAAAGAAACTCTATAAAAGAAAGAATAACACTTTTAGAAGGCAACAGCTCAAAACAGAAAAAAAAATTATTAAGGGACATCGACTTTAAATGAAATCTCATCACCAAATTTGCTTTTGCTCTTCTTCCTAGAAACATTGCACTTATTATCTAACTATATCTGGCTTGTAAGACAACTCTTCTCCATTCTTCATCGGAAAGCAGATTGCGCTCTCAAAAGTCTTCCGTGTCAAAAATTGCAAAGCAGATCTCCTTTACCCCTGAGCTGCTCTGCTCCCCCTCTATCAAGGATAAGCAAGGATTCAGTATCATCCGTTACTCTAAAACAAATCCTTCCAGCCAGACATCATCTGATTAGTCCTGAAACGACCTCTTTCCTAGGAATTTGAGTAGAAATGACAAGATGAATTCCAGCGCTTCTTCCCTTCTGAGCAATTCGTTGAATATGACTTTCAAACTCTTGTTTAGATCTTCTTCCCAGTTTAGAGATTATATCTGCATACTCATCAATCACAATAATCCAATATGGAATGTTTCCTTTTCCTGCTTTATACATGCTATTAAGGTCTTTAAATCCTTTCCTCCTTAATATTTCATTCCGTTCATCTATTTGCTGAACTGCTTATTTCAATAAATTCTCAATCGCCTTTATGTCCTTTTTGCTTTCTTGGGGAGGAAAATCAGTCCCTTTAAAATCAATCACAGAGACAGTAGCTTTTTTTGGATATTTATAAAGAATGGCTCCGATAAGCGACTTCAAAAATTGGCTTTTCCCCTACTGTGGTTCCAGCTACTAATAGATGAGCAAAATTGCTATCAGTAAAATTACCGATAATCCATTCGGATTGTTCTAAATCAATCGTTTTCCCAATTGGAAACCAAAGATTTCCTTCTAGATAGTTTAATGCTTCCTTCCAAGGAACTACGCAGTCTATTTGAGGGATGGTTGCATCGATCTTTACATAATTTCTATACGTATCGATAAATGGAGGAACATCTAGTCCAAGATGTACCTGAATGTTTTCTATTTACGATATTCGTCAATCTTACTGTTAAATCTTTTTCAACAAGAAACCGAATCAATTGCGGAGCAATTTTACATTCACTAACATTTGCAGCTTTCTAGCTCATTTTTATTCAGCTCGATGACTTTTCTATTCGGACAGAAGGAAGCAATGCTTATTCGAGTTGGTTCCAGACCTGACTGCTTTAAAATCCAGGTATAGAGAGCAAGCTGAAGTTTGTCTTTTTGATTCGCAGTAGATGATTCATCTCTTAGTATTTTGTAATCGACTAATTCGATAGCATTGGCTGTCATTTTACTTAATCGATCGATTCTTCCAATAATTTTTATTTTTATACTGTCTTTTCTGTCATAATAGGCATGGATATCCTTTTCAATCTCCCAGAAAAGATGATCTAATCGGTTAGCGAATCTAGTCAGTTCTTCTAGCAAGTAATTATAAAAGGCATTTAAAGCATCTTCTAAAAATTTTCTTTCCTCATTCGTTAAATCATCATTGGCTACTATACCTCGCATTAATTCTTGAAACCTTCTAGGCCATTGATGCTGATGAATAAAAGGGTGTTCTTTTGCTTCCTTGCTGAAATCAGCAATTATCTTATGAAAATAAGCACCCAGATTGGAGTCTGGTTGTTTTATAGTCCCTGAGGCCTTATTGCTCAAAACCTTTTCTATAATGCTGCTTACAGTAAGCTCAATTCCATTAATAATAGAAGTGTCTTTTTTTCTTTTTTACAAAAAAGAGCCATAGGCAAATAATACCTTATTTTGCCTATCCTTAAGGGAATCAGAAGACTATCAGCGATTAAACAGTCTAATGTCTCTTGAAAAAGAGTTTTAGGACAATTTAGTTAGGACAATTTAGGCATTTCTTGTACAATTGGGTTGCAGTAACAGGCTTGTATTCAATAGGCTTTTCATCAGCAGGAAAAAGGGATTCTAAGGTTTTTTCAATTTTGCCAGAGATCTTTTTCACATTAGGCGCATACTCAAACAAATAATATCTTTTAGAAAGGTTAATGACCTTATTTTCCTGGATCAGTTGGTTAAGTTGGCTATTGTGCTCCTCTGAACTATCCTTTTTTGGAAGAAGCTGGCTTTTCGATAAACCCCTTTCTTTTGCTTTCTCCAGAAGCTTGAATAATCTCTCTCTTATTTCAAAAGAAGCCTTTTTTTTCTTTTCTTTTGAAGCTTTACCCATTTTTCTAAGCCCTGAACCCCATATTTTGAACACTAAATTACTTCAAAGTCGAGCATAATATTTTTTTAAGAATTTCTAACCCTAAAGTTCTGGATAATCCAAAGGATTTAAAAGGGAAAAGAATATTCGTTGATTTTCTTTAAATCTTCTAAGCTATTCTTTTTAGTTCAAAAATCTTTTTGAAATTTTATTGAGTTTATAAAACTAAATGTAAATTAGGCTGCTTTTTCATACCCTTTTGAACAAAATCAACAAAAGGCTAAACGGAAAACCAAAAAAGAGCATGATTACATAAAATCCATAAAGATTAAAAGTGGAATGAATCCAAACCCAGAGGATAAACATATAGACAAGAGTCCATCTCTTTATAAAAAAATAGAACAAAAAGTTTCGGCTATGTTAACCCTTTTCAGATCAAGTCCATTGCCCGAAGTTTCTAAAAGCTCTCTTTAAGTAGTTATGTAGAATATCATGGGAATACAGATAGAGAGGAAATCCGTTTTGGTGAATTTTTGTCGTTTTGAGAAAAGTCTGGATTTGTATGCGTTTTCCTATCCAATCCTTTGGATTTTTCTAATTGTTTCCCAACAACTCTCATATTAGATTTAGAAAATAAAAGGAAGAATAAATATGACTAATTTATTCAACGGTTTTTTTCAGCGCATTAGCGCATTGATTAATAATCTTATAGCTCGTGGGATTTCTTGGGCAAAGAAAGTTGTAGAAGAAAAAGCAAAAGAAGGGCGCCTACTTTCTGATGCTGAGCTTATAATAGCAAAAAGAGTGGGTGTCCGATTTCCTGAAAGGATCCGGCTAGTTTTTGTTGATCAGATCCCTCAACCTGAAGACCCTCAACTTTTAGAGGTAGCGAGAAGTACTGGACTTAATTTTCCTTCAACGATTGGTTTAGCCCTTGGTTATACAATTTTTATTCGTAATAATAACTTTTCAGAAAAGGTATTAGCTCACGAATGTCGCCATGTCTATCAATTCGAACAAGCTGGCAGTATTGAATCTTATCTTCAAAATTACCTTCAATCTTTGCTCATTGATGGGTATACCAACTCTCCCTATGAAAAAGATGCACAAGCCTGGGAGAAAGAAGGACAATCTCAGAATTTTTAAAAGAATTATAAATATATAATTATTTTTATCTGCATTCTTTTTTTGAAAAGAAAATAATTATACATGTTAATATGAATGAGAAGAATAGGAAATAAAACCCTAGATTGACATAAAAATCCTCTTTATCATTCCTAGCTATCACAGCATTTCTAAAATTTTAACCAAGACCTTTCTAAATGTTCTCGCATCTAATATTTAAAACTAAGAGTGCTTAGAAAAAGCCTTCTTTCTGCTTTTCTATATTTAGTCCTCCTCCATACCTCTTAAAGAAAGCAAATTAGCGGTGCAAGAGGCGCTCAGTTCTATGCTCCAGTTTTCCATGAATGGTTCCAATGAATAAAAAGAAGGTTCAATAGCCTATGCTTTGGAAAGTGAAGTAAAGGAAAGCTACTCTTTGCTAAGTCCTAAAAACGGCCTCTTTGCGAAGAATTTATTTTTGGATATACATTCAAAAAGGGAGAATTCATGAAAGAACTTTGGAAAAAAAGTGCCACTGAACTTAGCCAATTGATCAGGCAGAAAGAACTCTCACCGGTGGAACTCGTCGATTTATACACCGAAAGAATTAAGAATATCGATCCAATTATTCATGCATTTACTTTTCTATCGATAGATGCAGCCAAAGAAAAAGCGAAAGCACTCGAAAAGGAGATTCTTCATGGAGACACATTTTCTCCTTTGTTTGGCATTCCTATCGCAATCAAAGATCACTTTGATACTGTTTCTACGCCTTCAACCTTTGGTTCCTATCTTTTAAAAGATTATATAGCTAAAGAAGATCATCTACTTGTCAAAAGACTAAAAGAAGCCAAAGCACTTATTCTTGGCAAAACAAACATGCCTGAATTTGGCTTTAGCGCGACAAGCCACAATCCAATTTTTCCAGCGACTCGAAATCCATGGAATTTGGAGTATACCTCTGGTGGTTCTAGTTCAGGTTCAGCAGCAGCTGTTGCCACAGGTCTTTGTCCACTCTCCTTAGGTAGCGACGGTGGAGGATCTATTCGTATTCCAGCTTCTTTCTGTGGCATTTTCGGTTACAAGCCCTCAAGAGGTAGACTCCCATGGCCTATTGGGAAGGGAAGGGATTTAGAGCACTGGGAATTATTTTCCCATGCTGGTCCTCTTAGTCGAACAGTAGAAGACGCTGTGCTTTTTTTGTCTGTTCTCTCTGGACCGGATCCTTCTGATCCTTATTCACTCCCTAAAGCAGAATTTTGCTGGAGTGATTGTTTAAAAGAAGATATCAGAGGTTTAAAGATAGCCTACAGCCTGGATCTTGGGTATGCACGCATTGATCCTGAAGTAAAACAAATCGTTACAAAATCAATTGAACTTTTTGAAACGGATCTTGGATGTAACATTGAGGAAGTGGATCCCGGCTGGCCAGATCCTTCAGAAGCTTTCTCTACTTTGGTATATTTTGGAGCAGATTTGCCAGTGCTAAAGAAAGCAGTAAGTGAAAACAGCCAGAAAATCAGCAGTCATATCACGAGATTTCTGGAACGCAGTTTTAAGCCTGAAGACTTTTCTCAAGCATTGAAAATAAGAAGGAAAGTGATTTTTGAAATGAGTAAACTTATGGAACAGTATGATCTTTTTCTTACCCCTGTCACTGCTGTTCCTCCTTTCCCTCTCTATTTTCAAGGACCAGACATTATTGATGGGGAAAGGGCTGACCCACTGCTTTCTTGGATTCCATTTACCTACATTATGAACATGACTGGACAGCCCGCAGCTGCCGTCCCAGCGGGTTGGACATCAAAAAGCGTTCCTGTAGGTCTTCAGATTGCTGGAAGACATTTAGATGATTTCACGACACTAAGAGCAGCTTATGCCTTCCAAAAGGCTTGCCCATGGCAAGATAAATGGCCTCCAATAGCTTTTTCTGCATCAAAGGACTAAGTGTAAAAGCTTTTAGAAGAAATGTTTGTTTTATAAAAAATGGCAATGGTCATTTGTTACCATTTCTTGTAGGGAAGGAACTTTCCATTCAGCATGAGTTTTATCCGCGGTCCAGTAGAAGACTCAACTTTTTCGATGGAAATTTCCATGTCAACAGCACTCATAATGCCATCTCCAAACTTTTCCCAAATGAGTTCTCGAACAGCTTCCCCATATACTCCAAAAGCTTCATAAAAACGATAAAGGACTGGATCATTGGGTATTTGTTTTTCCCAACTTCTATCAACAGGTTTCTGTAAGGCTTCGGAAATTTCAGGCTCTAGACCTAGAACATGGCATAAGAGATCTGCTTGTTCTTTTTTGGGAACCGCTTTCCCAAAACAAACAGCAACTAAAAATACCTCTGAGATCCCTGTTTTTTTAGAAAGTTCTTCCCACGAAAGCCTTTTTTTCTCTTTTGCTAGTAATATCTTCTCTTTGATCCAATCTCGATTCATAAAAAACCTTCTTTCTACCAATTGGAGGCTATTTAATTTTTCTGCTCTCTCTTCTGTAACAATAAGATGGTATACAAATGAAAAAAAGAACTATGCTTAGCTACTTAGCTACTATAAGAAATTAAAGATTTTGTCTAGCATTCCTCAACTCCTTAAAATTCCAACTCTTTCAAGACTTTCCATTGCAAATGGCAAAAAATAATTTATTGACATAAAAAAGAAAGGTTCCCTTTCTTGCCTTTTGGTACCAAAATAAAATGACTTTCAATTATTTTAGTAATCAAATCATGCAGCTGTTTGTCGGTCTTGGGTGTAGAACCAAACTTTTCAGCTTCCGCAAAAAGCTCTTCTGCTAGTAGTTTTTTCCCCTCCCCTTTTTCCTTATATTTTATCTCTAGATACTCTCCCAATATCTCTTCCCACACGGATCTAACACTACTCCAAAACTTTTCTGTTTTTTTCATATAAGAGAGAGCGGCAGAGAAGTCCAACTGGTTTTCCGAACTATACGAAATTATTCCCAGTTCCTTAACAAGTGCATAAGTATTAGACGGTTCTTTTATCCACTTTTCGTTATCCTCTTGAATAATCCAACCTTCTTGAAAAACAATCTGGTGCATGACCGATTCCATCAGGTTGTAGTCAGATCGTCTTGATAATTCTCTTCGAGGCAGCGGTCTCATCAGCTTGTTTGATATCCATTCCGAATAACTCTCTGTATGATTCCAACGGCCATAACTAGCATAACGAGGGGAATCATCAACATTCCAGACAGTTTGCGTCCAACAACCTTTAACCTCCTGTGGATTAAGGTTTATTATCTTCCAACTGTTATTACCTGCATAGACCCAAAAAGCTTCTCTTTCATAATCCCAATCCTGCCTCCAATGCTTAATGACTCTTTTCCTAGAATCAACCAGTAGATGTTGTAGGCTTATATGCTTAGGCTTCTCTTCGGCAATGATCACTTTTTCATACCCTTTGATATCATATGGAGCATGAAGGCTATAGCCCGGGTGTAATGGATAAAGCTCGTTGAATCGATAGCTGACTCTCCAGTTTCCTACCATAGAAAGTATGGCTTTTCGATCAGTAGCTAGTCTATCATCTGTAGAGAGTCCAAAGGCAAATATTATCGGAAAAGCCACAAAGCCAAGTCCAGCAATAAGTAAAAAAATCCATTTTTGCATAGGTAATGATACCACCAAAATTTATGGATTATCCAAGGATAGAATTATCTTTTGATTTTTTATTCAACCCATTCAATGATATTGTTTCTACTGTTCTACAATGCCTAGACAATTGTCTTATAAAGAACCTTCCAATAAATTTAAACACATTGTCACTCTTTACTATCAATAGATATTAAAGAAGAATCATTGACATCCTCCCCATGCCTAAAGGCAGGGGATTCCTGGAGATAACTGACCAGATTTAGCCAGGGCAAGCTCTCCGATGAGGGTGTTGAGGTTTTGATAGACTCTGACACTCTCATCGGCCTCACTTACCTGTCCATCTCCATTCCTGCGAGAACGGCTCAG
>NZ_LXQB01000009.1 GCF_004421185.1 Methylacidiphilum sp. Yel
ATATTTTTATTGGATTTCAATTGTTCTTTTCTGTTCATACATAATTATACTACACATAGCTATAATTTATCGCCTTATATCCCCATGCCTGAAGGCAGGGGCATTACGGCGATGGATGGTAAACTACCAAAAGAGCTACCACTTTTCTTGGATGAAACCTCCTTCTTGATTTTTTTCTTTGGCTTATCCCCTTGCTTTTCTTTCTGGAAGACCTCTGGGTGTTTCTCTTCCTATTTTGCTTCGACTCTCTCTCATAGTCATGGTTGAATAAGAGGAGCAATTTAAGAAAACCAGGTCCTTGAACTGTTGGATGTTCCAGGAGAATGTTCTGAGCGGAGGCCATGATCCCATGAAGATTCCAATAGCTATGGGCTATTGCTAAAGATGAAGTCTTCGAAAAAGCCAAACTTTGAAAAAATCTAGAATGAAGAAATAAAGGAGAATGGCTATGACAATAGCCATAAGAGAAGAAAATCCAATGCTCTCCATGCCAATTCCCTTAGTAGCCTGGAACGTTAGGCCTAAGAGCACCATGGTCGAGGTAACTAGCATCCAGGGGCTTGGAAGGGAATGCCACAAGTGGCGTCGCTCCCTGACAAGGTAAAGGGTAGCTTGCCCCTCCAATACGAGAAGGATAAAACTAAGGGATTGGAGATGAGATGGATCCAGCTTTAAAGCATATTTAGCTACCAAAAAGAGGCCGAAAGAAAAGAATAGTAGCATAATACCGATCGTTGTCCCTGCAATGACAATCGATTGGATTGGCCATTTTCGGATCCGGTTTGATGGTTTTACCCTATCCGTCACTAGGGAAAGAGTGAGCACATCATTATAAAGGACAAGAAGAACACCAAGAAATGGATTCAATACAAAAATATTTCCAACTATTAGTCCTAGCGTCATAAAGAACGCTACTTCTACCGTTTTGACCATTTTGTTGAGGATATAAGTGAGGATCCTTTCGAAGATAGCACGGCTGAGCATAATTGCCGGAATGATATCCATTAGGCCTGGATTTGTAAGAATAAGGCTAGCTGCGGATTTTGCGATATCGACTGCATTCGAAACGGCTATTCCTACTTGGGCTTGTCGAAGCGCTGGGGCATCATTGACGCCATCCCCTGTCATTCCTGTCACATGATTTTTCTTTTGAAATGCCTGAACAATTCTATATTTATCCTCAGGGAAAACCCCAGCTATAATATCATAGTTTTCAATTTGTTGGGGATCAATAGCCGAAGAATCTGATAAGGTAATCGAATGTTCTCCAATACCCACTTGTTTGCCTATGGATTTTGCAGTGAATTCCTGATCTCCAGTGAGCATAACCACTTTGATACCGAGCCATTTAATCTTTGCGATTAATTCTTTTGCATCCTTCCTCAGTGGATCCGAAAAACCGATAAGTCCCAGCAGCGTATTGGCAGCAGGAGAACTATAGGCAACAGCAAGGATACGTGAGCCATCGGCCTCAAGCGTTTTTGCTTGATCCAGTACCTCTATGGAATCGATTCCTATCGTTTTTAGTACTGTAGAAACAGATCCTTTGAGGACTATGCACTGTCTTCCTTCTTTATCTTTGTATATAGCCTTAGCCATTTTGGTCTTAGGATCTGCGGGAATATAGTGTTGAAAGTCTAGGTCAAGTTCTTTGGTAGACAAATGCAGTTCGTCTACTTTTTCAAGGATAGCTTTATCGATAGGATTTTCTCTCAGAGGATCGGAACAAAGCGCTGCAAAAAGCAGGAGATTTTGCTCTGTACAGGGAGCAAAGGGCTTTAAAATCTGAAGCTTGAGTTCATTACACGTCAACGTTCCGGTTTTATCTACAAGCAAAACGTCCATAGTTGAGGCGTCTTCTAAAGCAGAAAGTCTGGTACAGAGCACTCCTTTTTCTGCAAGCTCTTTTGAGCCTAAGGCTGTGGCCAAGGTAAAAACAGAAGGCAAACTAACAGGAACGGAGGCAATAAGAATAACAAGGGCATAAGGCAAGAGAAAGGATAGGGGAGCCATCTTTATCATTCCATAGAAAAAAATCAATGCGATGAGTAGACTATCCACATAGACCAATGCTTTAACGATATTGAATATGACTTTTTGGGCTTCACTTGGGGGAGAGGCAATTTCAATCAACCGGGTTGTTTTTCCAAAGTGGGTTTTTGCTCCTGTCGCTATGACAATGCCACGCGCTTGTCCTGATTCCACAAAAGATCCGCTTAAAAGCCTTTCTTCTGGTTGAGCGGTACGTGGGAGAGACTCTCCAGTTATTGTTGATTCATTTACTTCTATTTCTCCGTCGATGAGTTGCAGATCGGCAGGGACAATATCCCCGCTGCGTAAAAGGACAAGATCCCCACAAACCAATTCATTTGCAGGGATTGTTGCCCATACTCCATCTCTGAGTACTCGAACGTTAGGAGAAAGTTTATTGAGCAGAGAACGAAGGGCACGTTTCGAACGGTACTCTTGCAAAAAAGAAAGCATGGAGGAACAGATTAGGAATCCAGCAATGGCGATCCCATCATAGATGCGGTGAAGAAGGATTTCTAAAAGTATCGTTATTTCAAGCATCCATGGAACAGGAGCCCAAAATTTAGAAAGAAACAGTAATAAAGGCCCTCTGCTAACAACCGTTTTCTTGCTTCGGCCCATGATAACCCTAAATCAAGCTTGTTGCTGTCGTAAGGCACAAAGGTTTTCCTGGCTACGATCAAGGAAACAAAGCGGACAGAGAGGGATTCGAACCCTCGAGTCGGTTTAGCCGACTACACGCTCTCCAGGCGTGCCCGATCAACCACTCCGGCATCTGTCCAGTGCTTATTATTATAAATGGCAAAGTGTAATTGGAAAATTTATTTTTCTTAAGGCTTCTTTTCACCAATTAGGACCAAAACTGCTTGAAGGAGCGCCATAATAAGCATCTTGCTTTTCAAGATAGGAGACAGGAACAAATCCTTTTTTGCCTCGTGTGGTTTCTACCCGAACGAACCCTTCTCCTGTGGAGCCAAGCAGTTTTAACCGTGTTCCTTTTTCTAGATAACTATCGGGCACTTCTTCTCCAGGCCCTTGAGTATAAAAAGGAGTCTTGTCCTTAGTCACTAAAGTATATTCATACCCTCCAATGGTCGAGGAACAAGAGAGAACAATAAATGCTATAATGGGCAGAAGGATTAGAGGCAAGTTCCATTTTTTTATTTTCGAAATCCACCTTCCCATCCTTTTATTATCTCCTTATTTTCAACAAAAAGTAATTAGAGAAATTCTCTAGGGTCCGTAATTTTACCTTTAATGGCCGAAGCCGCCACCGTCATTGGAGAAGCCAAATACACAAGGGCAGCTTTATCTCCCATCCGCCCAGGAAAATTTCTGTTTGTCGAAGAGATACACACCAGCGGCTTGTTAACCCTCCCAAAGGTGTCCATTGGTCCTCCAAGACAGGCTGCGCAGGAGGGATTTTCTGTAATTTTCACTCCTGCCTGAACTAATATTTCCCACAGACTTTGTCCTTCAATCTCTATTTTGTGGAGTTGATCGACGACTTCTGGGGTAGAAGGCACAGCAAAAGTTTCTACGCTTACCATATTGTTTTTAAGAATCGAGGCAAAAGCAATAAAATCGGTGAGCTTGCCTCCGGTACAAGAGCCAAGATAGGCCCGATCAATTTTTACGGAAGCCAGTTCCTTAGCCTTAAATCTATTAGCTGGATTAGGTGGAGCTGCCACAGTTGGTTCTATCTTAGAAAGATCGATTGAGTAAGAAGCAAAGAACTTTTGATCTTTTTCTAACTCAACGATTTCGAATTCTTTTTTAGTGCCATTCTTTAAAATCCTCTGATTGACATAGTCGATAGTTTTCTGATCTGCCGGGAATATCCCATTTTTAGCCCCTGCTTCGATGGCCATATTTGCCATCGTCATTCTGTCTTCGATTGAGAGGGAGAAGGCTCCTGGACCTTCAAACTGCATGGCCATATAAGTGGCTCCGTCAAAACCAATTTCCCCAATGATGTAAAGGATGAGGTCTTTGGCCATGACTCCTTTTTGAAGTTCTCCATCCAGATAGAATTGGATAGTTGGGGGGACTTTAATGAGCAATTTTCCGGTTCCCATTACAAATCCCGCATCCGTATTTCCGATTCCCGTTGCGAACTGGTTGAATGCCCCTGCTGTGCACGTATGACTGTCGGTTCCAAAGAGCACTTCCCCGGGTCGGACATGGCCTTTTTCAGGAAGCGCGGTATGGCAAACACCAGCGTAATGCATTCCGTACTGACGTTTTAAAGGCCCTTTGAGAGGATCAAATTTCCAGTTCCCATTGGGATCATCAATGACATCATAAAAATAGGGCAGGCCCTGTTCTTTTGTAAAAGCTCTTAAAATGTCCACATTTCTATTGGAAAGAGAATCGGAAGTAAAAATGTAGTGATCGGGCATGATCACGATTTTGTAAGGATTCCAAACGCGGGCATTTTTCCCAAATTCCCTTTTAAAGACGCCTATGGTTCCTGGTCCGCAAACATCATGAGTAAGGAGAATGTCGGTCTCCACCCAAATGTTCTCTCCAGGAAAGACTTTCGATTTTTTGCTAGCTTTTGCCAGTATCTTTTCTGTTAAAGTCATAAATAAAAAAAAATTAAGTAATGGAATTAATAATATAATAATAATCCCTGTAGGGAGAAATAATCTAATCTATAAGAAAAGAATAAAAGGAAAATTTTTTAGTTTCTTTTTTTTGCATTTTCTAGAATTTCTAAGGCCTTATCAATGGAAGGAGGGATCTGGTGGCGCGGGAAGGAAGCAAAGATAGATTCAGAGAAAGCTGGGTCTTTTAGGCCATGACCTGTGAGTGTCATCACCACAGTCGTATTCTTAGCAAGAGTAGTTTCTTTACAGATTTTCAAAAAGCCAGCAAGCGATACTGCGGAGGCGGGTTCGACAAAAATGCCTTCTTTTGTAGCCAGAAACTGATAGGCTTCAATGATTTCAGAATCAGTGACTGAATCAATTTTTCCTGAGGATTCTCTGGCTGCTTCGACAGCTTTTTTCCAACTTGCTGGATTACCAATTCGTATAGCTGAAGCAATCGTCGTTGGGTTTTCTATGATTTTGCCTTTGACAATAGGAGCGGCACCTTCTGCTTGAAATCCAAGCATCTGAGGCAGTTTGCTTGAAAGCTTGCTTTCATGATATTCTTTATAGCCTTTCCAATAGGCAGTAATGTTCCCGGCGTTTCCTACAGGAAGAATGTGAATGTCTGGAGCATCGCCTAAGGTATCACAAATTTCAAAAGCTGCTGTTTTTTGTCCTTCAATCCGACTTGGATTGACGGAGTTAACTAGTTCAATTTCTGGTCTAAGAGCGGCTAATTTGATAACCATTCGCATGGTATCATCGAAGGATCCGTCAATCTCCACGATCTCTGCTCCATGCATAATGGCCTGCGAGAGTTTTCCTAAAGCGATCTTTCCACGTGGGAGAAAAACAAAGCATTTTAAATCAGCTCTTGCCGCGTAAGCGGCTGCTGAAGCGGCGGTGTTGCCAGTACTAGCGCAGATGACTGTTCGTTTATTCTGCTCCAAAGCCTTGGTTATGGCAACCACCATCCCTCGGTCTTTAAAAGAGGCGGTGGGATTGAGGCCTTCATACTTAAAATAGACTTTCAACTCTTTCCCAAAAAGCTGGGGAAGTTTTGTTGAAGGGATTAAGGGAGTATTGCCTTCCAGGAGGGTAATATCTGGGCAATTGGCGCATACGGGAAGTCGATCCCGGTACTGTTTGATTATACCCTGCCATGACCTTTCATTATTCACCTTGAGCATGAAAATCCTCTACTCTATATATCACTGGGTTACCCTTAAGAAAAGGAAGTTTAGACATCTCTGCACAAGCCTCTGTAAAGTCTTTTTCTTTGGCATCATGGACCATGATGATAAGAGGTACACCTTGGGAAAGGTTTGAGACCTCTGGCTGAACGACAGAGGATATGCCAATATTCTTTCGTCCAAGGATTTGAGCAATAGAAGCCAGAACTCCTGGTTTGTCGACGACATTAAGCCTGACATAATACCTGGAAATAATTTCCGAAATAGGCATAATCTTATATTCGCTCTCAGTACTGGAAAAGAAAATCCTCGAATTATAGACATCCGAAGGATATCTTGCGAGTTCTACCAAATCGCTTAGTACGGCGCTGGCTGTGGGATCGCCACCTGCTCCTCTTCCATAGAATAACTGATCTCCCACGATATCTCCTTTCACAATGACAGCATTGAATGCTCCTGAAACCGAACTAAGAATATGATCTTTTTTAAGTAAGGTTGGATGCACTCGAATTTCAACCTTTTTCGAATGGGGATGTTTTTTTATAATGGCTAGTAGTTTTAAAATGTATCCCAGATCGGCCGCATACTGAATATCCATGGGATCCACCGATTCGATACCGGCTGTATAAATTTCTTCGACTTTAGGCCAGAACCTATAGGAGAGGGCACAGAGAATGGCTGCTTTATGCGCACTGTCTTCACCGCTCACATCTAGTTTTTCATTTGCTTCCGCATAGCCAAGTTCTTTGGCTTTCTTGAGAGCCTCAGCATAAGAGCTTTTCTGGTTTGTCATCTCTGTGAGAATATAATTGCAGGTGCCATTGACGATGCCAGCAATCATCAGAAATCGGTTCGCTACCAGTCCGTCTTGAATAGCCTGCAGAAGAGGAATGCCTCCAGCTACACTGGCTTCAAAAAGAATTCTTCTTTTTTGTTCAAAAGCAATGTTGGCTATCTGCTGCCCATGGTGTGCCAGTAAGGCTTTGTTAGCGGTTACGACATCCTTTCCTTTTTTTAAGGCACTTGTAATAATTTCATACGAAATATCAATCCCACCAATTAACTCCACTACCGCTTCAATCTCTGGATCGTTGACAATATCTTGCCAATCAGTCGTAAGGATCTCTTTAGGTATGCCTAAGTTATATCCTTTTTGTATGGAACGGACGGCAACCCGCTTGATTTCAATAATTTTCCCAGATTTTTCTGCTAGTAAGTTTTTGTGGGTTAATAGGTTATGCCATACCCGAGAGCCAACATTGCCTAGGCCAATCAATCCGACATTAAAAGCTTTCATATCCAAGGAACCTATTCCGTTGAGAGGTCTTGATCAGCCTCAGGGGGATTGGCTTCAGTCCTCAGTTGTTTTTCTAATTTCTTGAGTCGTTCCCAGATTTCAGGAAGCCGATTATAAAGAACTTCTAGTTTGTGGGTGAGTTGAATTGGTCGTGCATGACGGCCTGAAAGAACAGAATAAGGCGGGACATCTTTGGTTACTCCAGACTGGGCGGTGATGGTGGCTCCATCTCCAATATGAATATGCCCGGCGATGCCGACTTGGCCAGCCAATGTTACTTGATTGCCTAGGGAAGTACTACCAGAAATCCCTGTCTGAGCTGCAATGATCGAATGTTTGCCAATAACCACATTATGCGCAATCTGCACAAGATTGTCGATTTTAGAGCCTTCTTGAATCCAGGTTTTTCCAAATCTACCTCGATCGATCGTCGTATTGGCTCCAATTTCCACATCGTCGTCTATTTGGACTATCCCCACCTGCGGAATTTTTTCATGCTTTCCATTTTTTCTTTCATATCCGAACCCATCGGATCCGACAACGACTCCCGAATGCAGAATAACCCTTTTGCCAATTACCGTTCTTTCTCGTACTGTCACATGAGGATAAAGAAAAGAATTTTCTCCAATAACACTTTCTTTGCCAATAAAAACGAAGGCCCCTATGATTACCCTATCGCCTATCTTTACGCCATCTTCGATCACGGCATAGGGTTGGATGCTTACTTCCTTGCCGATTCCAACCTCCTTGCCTATAATGGCGGTGGGATGGATGCCAGGTTCGTAGGTAACTGGCTTTGGACAGAAAAGGGAAATGATCGTTGAAAAGGCAAGGGAAGGGGATTCTACCCGAATCAATGTTGCAGGGCTTGAACCCTTATAATTTTTCGAAACAACGATTGCCGAAGCTTTCGTTTTTTCAACAGCCGATTCATATCTTGGATTACTCAAAAAGGTGATTTGTCCTTTTGTAGCATCAAAAATATCGGAGACACCTGTAATTTTTAACTCCGGATCTCCTTCAATAATTCCTCCAACAAGCTCAGCTAACTGTCCAACTGAATAAGAGACCACTTTTAGATTCCTTTAAAGTGGATGGATTCCTCCAGCCTTGAAGCAAGGCCTAACTTTGCTTCTTCTAAAGGATCATGGGGAAGTAGAGGCAGCCTTTGGCTGGGGTTTGGTTGCATTTATTGTTCGAATGACTTCATCGGTAATATCTTTAACGTCTTGACAATAAAGTAATACATTGGTGCCACTAAGGCTTTTACCCGATTTATCAAAAACCAGAGTAAATTTTTCGCGGCTGCTAATTTCTAAAATCGCTTTGGTGATTTCATCAATGATGTTTTGACGTATTCTTTGGGAACGGTCTTCTAGTTCCTTTGTTCGGACATATTGAAATTCTTGGAACTTCCTTTGCATGGCTTGGAAATCTTGAGCTTTTGCTTCGAAAGCCTTCTGTTTTTCAGCTCGAGCAGCTTCAGAAAGCGTCTTATCCTGAGCCGCATCGTGCATTTTTTTGGCCTCTTCTCCAACCTTGTTTAAGTCATTGGCCATTTCTTGACGCTCCTTTTCAAAGGCAGCCACTTTGGATTTCATTTCGGCATCGGCTTCTTTGGTTTTATAGAAATCATTGAAAGCTTTCTGAAGATCCACAACACCAATTTTCAATACCTGTTGAGAATACACGGATGTAATGGATAAAGCACACAGAATAGTAGTAATATAGACAAATGGTTTCATAGACTTTTTATTTTTTCTTCATTATGAATGGAAATCCTATAACTAAGTTAGAAGGTTTTAAGCTTTCTTTTTTAGATCTTTTCCCTTCTACATTACCCCTTTTTTAATATAGTTTACAGCTAGAAAATATATGGGATTTGTTTCTTCTTACAAGCAATTCCTTTTTCCCATGTTGACAATTCTTTTTTTAGTTTTAAGAATCATTATCAAAAATGAAAATTCTTTTTTTGTCAAATCATTTTCTATCTTTTCTCTTCTCGATCCTCACCCCAATGCGACCACCCCTTCTTCTTTTCTCCTTTAGTGTCATAGAGAAGATCCCAACGACTATCCTCTTAAGGCTGCTTTGCTTTGTTCATTAAAAGGAATAGCCGACATCAAAATAGAATCTTCCAGTTTTATTTAGCCAGCTTTGTCTCAAATAAGGAATACCATAGTCCAATCGGAGGGGGCCAATTGGTAGAAACAATCTTAAGCCAAAACCGTAATCGGCATCGATATTAATTCCTTGACCAGCAACAAAGGGAGTGGGGACATATTGATTGGGTCCGATCAGGGATCCAGCATTAAAGCCCATATCATTGAAAACCGCAAATCTGACTCTATCGACTACAGGGAAGGTAAACTCAAGGTTCCAAACTGCCATGGTTTGGCCTCCTATGGGGAAATCCAAAGGTAAGTAGTTAGGACCGACTAGATTATAATCGAAACCTCGCAATGACCGAGGCCCCCCTACGAAATAACTATCAAACAGGGGCACGAAACTGCTTTTCCCATACTGTTGGACAAATCCTGTGGTGAGATGATTCCACATGATAATATCCCATAGAGGGAAATTTTCAAAGTGGGATATATCCAATTGAAGTCTGTAAATGTCTGTTTGGCCTAGGAGTGGACCACCAGCGCCCAAGATATTGAAATCCAGGAAAGTGCCATGTCGGGTGACAAAGACACTATCTCGGCTATCATAAATCAAATCCATGGTAATATCGCTTTGTGTTCTCGATCCTCTGTTCTGAGCAAAAACGGGAATGTTCTCTACCTCTGGAAGGTAGCCCCACAGATCATAGACATTAAAATCGTATCGGGTCGACAAGGTAAACCATTGATTCAGTCGTTTGGCCAAGCGCAAGTCTAAGCCATACTGGGTTTCATTAAAGCCGTTATAAAACTGCAGATAGGTGAGCTGATTGAAAAACAGATCGAAACCAACCATAAGTGGTTGATCCATGAACCATGGCTCAGTGAAAGAAAGCATGGCACTTTCCATAAAAATGCCCAGCTGCAACCGAAACCGGAATTTCTGACCGGCACCTGTAAAAGAAGGGGGGTTGGCAATGTCAAAATTTCCTTGGTTTAGCTCGACAAAACTAAGCAGGCTCTCAATGGTGCTGTATCCAAGTCCAAAAGTCACATTTCCAGTTCTTTTTTCCTGGACAGAAATAACCATGTTTTTCCGGTTTGGAACGTTGGTGTCTTGGGGATTTATTTCCACTTTTTCAAAGTAGCCGAGGTTTTCTAATCTTTTCTTACTTGCCTCCACACGAACGCTGTCATAAACATCTCCTGGAGTCACTGCAAGCTCTCTGCGGATGACCTTGTCTTTGGTCTGATTGTTCCCCTGAATAATGATTTTATCTATGTAGGCCTGGCTTCCTTCAGAGATTTTAAAAAGCAGATCAATCCTCCCATTTTCTATATTTGCTAGTCTTTCGGGTTTTATTTCGGCATCAATATATCCTTGCTTGCCATAGAGATCGCGTATCGCTTTAATGTCATCATCTAATCCTTTTGGAGAAAAGACACTGCCTTCTTTCATTTTGATGCTGTCGAGCAGATCGGAATTAGGATAAATGACATTTCCTTGAAATTGTATGGTTCCCACTTTGTATTGGATGCCTTCAAAAATGCTGATGGTTACCACCATTTTCTCTTTTTCAGGGGTAGAGATTTTGACATCTTTTATCTGCATATCGATATAGCCGTGATCCTGGTAAAATTCTTTGAGCTTTCTTAAGTCTTCCTGCAGTTGGTCTTCTTTAAGAATCCCTGATTTATTAACGAAAGAGAGTAGGTTCTTTTTTTTCGTTTTGAGCTGTTTTTGTAATTCTGCATTGCTGAAAGCTTTGTTCCCAATAAAATTAACCATGACGATAAACTGCTTTTCTCCTTCGGAAATGGAAAAGCTGACTATGGCACGGCCAAATTCTTCGTTGACATCTATCTTATAAGTCACCTGAGCATTGCTAAATCCATGATTTTGATAATATTCTCGGATTTTCTCAGCATCGGCTGAGACTTGAAACTCACTTAAAGGATCCCCAATCTTTGTTTTAACTTGTTTTCTGATTCTTTCTACCGGGATTTGTTTTGCCCCTTGAATGGTGACTTCTTTAACTAGTGGTTTAGGTTGAACGATAACGATGACTTTGACTCCTTCGGCTACGGTTTCGGTGGTAATCCTCAAATTGGTAAAAAGACCAGTTGCATAAAGATTTCTGACATCTTCTTCGATGGTTGTTGCTGAATAGGGCTGTCCCACCGTTGTGCGCATGTTGGAAAGGATCATAGAACGGTTAACTGATTTGGGACCGACATAAACGATCTCTATTTCTTTGACTGTTGGTCCTTTCTTCTGGCCTTCAGCCCCACTAGGAGGACCAACTATTTTTTTTGGTTTTTTTTTGATTGGTATTGCCTGTGGGACAGGCTTTTCCGCCTGTTCTACAGGATGTTCCTCCTCAGGAGGAGCTTGGGGTGGAGTGGGGGGAGTAAGACGAGGAGCTGATGGGAGCAGCTGTTCAGTCTGTTCTTGTGCAAGATTGGATTTGTTGGCAGGATTTGTTGGTGGTGGAGTCGATTCTGGAGATAAACCCTTTGGTTGTGGCTGTGAGTCGATGGATGATGGCAGCGGAGGCAGATTCAGACCATCCGTAGTGGCCTGGCTAAAAGATACTTCTATAAGACCTAACAAATAGAGGAAAAGAATGAAAAACAGCCCTCGAAGGAGAACTTCTTCTCTTGTTTGCTTAAACAAAAAGAGAAAAGTATTGGGTTTCACAGAGCTTTCCTTTCCCTGCTATCCCCGTCAAACCCTTAACCATAGCAAAGAGGCAAAGTGGGTTAGTTTCTTTTATTAAAACCGTTTGCAGCAGGGCTGCATGTTGCTATGTTGAAGAAGTCTTAGTTTTCTTAGGTTGAGTCTTTTTTGTTTGAGCGCCCTTTTTATTTTTCTTTTTCTTGTCGCTTTTTTTGTCTTGGCTACCGGTTGTTTCCGTTTCGGTTTCTTTCTTTGGGAAGACCAACTCCACCTGAAGTTGAGCTAAAACTTCTGGATGAATATGAACGGGTACAACATGCAATCCAGATTCCTTAAGCGGTCTTTCAAGAGAAATTTTTTTCCGGTCAATCTGGATTCCTTCCTGAGCAAGCTTCTCACAGATGTCTTGGGAAGTGACGGCACCGAAGACCTTCTTGGTTTTTTCTTCTCCAATCAGATTAAAAGTCAGTCGGAGGGATCCAATTTTTGAAGCTAGTTCCAAAGCCGCTTCTTTCTCCTTCTCTTCTCTTTCAGCTCGAATTTTTTTTAGCCGCTCGACTTGCAATTTTGTGGCGGAGGTGGCCAGTGTGGCTAATCCTTTGGGAATCAAATAATTTCTGGCATACCCAGCTTTGACTCTCACTAGATCTCCTTCAGCACCCACTTTGTCAAGTTTTTTATTGAGAATGACCTCTATATTCATAATACAGCCTATGCAATAGGGGTTTTTTTCTATTTCTTCCTCCCTTGTTGTCAAGAACTAAAAGGGAACTTCATCTTCATTAATTTGTTGTTCCTCAGGGGCAGAGAGGGTTGTTTCAGCTTTGGAAGGAGAGGATTCTGGTCCAGCCGCATTACTTCCCGTGCCTTTAGTCTTCCCCAAAAACTGAATCCTATCGGCCCGGACTCGCATCCGCGTCCTTTTTTCTCCTTCCTTGGTTTCCCACTGCTCCATCTGCAGCCTTCCTTCGACAAATACCAAAGAGCCTTTTTGTAGGTATTCTTTGCAGGTTTCCGCCTGCCTACCCCATATAACGACTTCTACAAAACAGACTTCATCTTTTACCTGGCCATCTTGGGCCCGATACGAACTGTTGATCGCAAGGGATATATCCCCTACGGGGGTTCCTTTGGGAGTATACCGACATTCAGGATCCCTAGTTAAATTACCTATGAGGAAAACCTTATTTAAATCAGCCATAAAATCTTAACTCAAGAGCGTCTCCACATGGTTTTTTTGAATAGTAGTACGACTCGGTTCTCTTTTCACGTAAAATTGTCTGTAAATCGAAGGATTCATTCTTAATTTTGCTTCGAGTTCTTTTAAAGAAAGAGGGGGTATTTCAAATCTGAAATTTACGTAATAACCCGAATCGATTTTTCCAGCGACTCTTTCAAATTTTCTTCTATCCATTTTTTGGATGTTTAGGATCTTTCCTCCTAGAGTTGTTATCGTTTTTTCAATCTGCTCGATTAGTTCTTTGATCGCTTCTTCTTTCCCTTGGATATCGAGTATATATAAAGCATCATATGTTCTATTCATGATACTGTCCCTAGCATTCCATTTTTTATTAATACATACTTCTACGAACTAAATTTGTTCAAGGCAATTTCAACTCCTTCCTTTTGTAAACAATCAAAAAAAGCTATCGCTTTTAGGATCATCTCCTTAACTTTTTCTTTTTCTTCTTCCTTAAAAGGCTTCAAGACATAATGAACCAGTTCTTCCCCTTCGGGTAAGGGCCCTATGCCCAAACGCAGTCTTGGAATCTCTTCAGAATGCAGTTCGTCAATTAAAGACTGCAATCCTTTATGCCCTCCAGAGGAGCCTTTAAACCTAAATCGCAGCTTTCCTAAAGGTAAAGAAATATCGTCGAGAAGAACTAATATTTCTTTTGGATCACATGGCCATTTTTTTAAATAAGCTCCAACCGCTTTACCGCTCAAATTCATATAGCTTAGAGGGAGCATAAAGCAAAGCTCTTCTTTTAAAGCTACTTTAGCCAAGCTCTTTTTATCTATGACAAATGAAAGACGCTCTTTTTTTACTAGCTCCTCTACAACTTTCCATCCTATATTATGCCTGGTATTCTCGTATTCCTTTCCGGGATTTCCAAGCCCTATTACCATGCGAAACACGGCATATTTCCTTTATGTAGGCCATGCAACTGAAAAAAAAAGAGGCAGCTTATTCTCCTTTTGATTCTTCAGCTTTTGGCTTCTTTTCCTTTATGACTTCAGGTTCAGCAGTTTCTCCTGTCGGGGCTTCAATTTCTTCTTCTCCTTTAGTTGCCACCAAAGAGAGAACTACTTGATTTTTGGGATTGAGGCACTCAACTCCTGGAGGCAAAGGAATATCCCCCACATGAAGCGATTCCCCTGTTTTCAACTGTTCTATAGGAACTGGGATTGTATTGGGAAGATCTTTAGGAAAGCAGCTTATTTTGAGTCTTCGCAGCGATATATCTAGATTAGCGGTGCCGGATTTTAAAGCCTGTGGCTCTCCAATAAAAACAAGGTCAATTTCTGCGTGCAGTTTTTCATCGGAAGATAGTTCGTGGAGATCCAAATGGATGAGTTTATCAGTAATCGGATGGAGTTGGATTTCTTGAAGAAATGCCAGGGTCGATTTTTTCTCTTCCCTATCTATAATTTCTAGGTTTAAAAGCACTTTTTCCACTCTTTTCCCATGAAAAAGGTCTCTGAGTTCTGTTGCCGGAATCTCAAGAGCAAGATTGGATTTTTTTCCATAAAGAATGGCTGGGATCCGACCATTGGCTCTGAGTTTTTTCACAGCGGACTTGCCGATGGCTTTCCTTATATTAGCCTTTAATGTAATAGAGTGTGCCATAGTGATTGCCCCTTGTTAGTTGCTGCTGTATTATAATAGTCGATAAAGATATTTGTCTATCAATAGAAATCAATAGGAGTTACGGTTATATTAGAATGAATATATTCCTCACTTCTCTTTATTCACAATTTCATTTTGTAAACCCATATACATAGCTTCTATTTTGAGTAATGCAAGAGGAAATAGAAAATCGACCCAATCCAGACGCCTTGCTTGAGGTAGTAGAAAAGGAAGAAGGGGAAAAACGTCGGGGAAGCTTGAAAATTTTTTTAGGGATGTGCCCTGGAGTGGGAAAAACCTATGCGATGTTACAGGCTGCGCAGGTGGAATTAAATAACGGCAAAGACGTAGTCATCGGCTTTGTCGAGACCCATGGACGGAAAGAAACCGAGCAGTTGACCAAGGGAATCCCTATCATTCCGAGGAAAATCGTTCACTATAGGGATATTCTTCTAGAAGAGATGGATTTAGATGCGATCCTCAAAAGAAAACCCCAGCTTGTGATTGTCGATGAATTGGCTCATACCAATGCGCCCGGAATGAGGCATCTGAAACGCTATCAAGATGTTCTAGAAATACTCGATGCTGGAATAGATGTTTTTACCACGCTTAATGTGCAGCACATAGAAAGTCGCACGGACATGATCAGTCAGATTACTGGAGCGCCCATTTATGAAAAGGTCCCCGATAGCATTGTAGATATGGCGGAGATCGAACTGGTCGATCTTTCTCCAGAGGATCTCCTTAAACGGTTAGCGGAAGGCAAAGTCTATATTCCCGAACAAGCGAGGGCGGCAGCCTTGAATTTTTTCAAGGAAGGCAACTTAAGGGCGCTTCGGGAAATTGTTTTGAGATTAGCAGCAGAGAAGGCTGGAAAGGACGTCCAGGAATACATGCAGATTATGCATATATTGGGGCCCTGGAAAATATCGCACCGGCTCTTGGTTGCCATCAGTGCAAGCCCTTCGTCAGAAACGCTCATTAGATGGACAAGAAGACATGCAGAAAGTTTGAAATGCCCCTGGTATGCGGTTTATGTAGAGACCAGCAAGGTGCTCTCAGAAGAAGACCAACAAAGGCTTTCAAAAAACCTAGAATTAGCCAAAGAGCTTGGGGCAGAAATCATTACTACGACAGATGAGGATATAGTTCGTGGAATTATTCGCATTGCCAAACAACGAAACATTACGCAGATTGTCTTGGGAAAACCCAGAGGAAAGGGGTTAATCGAATGGTTTAAAAGCAGATCATTACTGCATAAACTGGTACGGGAAAGCGGCCAGATCGATATTCATATCGTTGGAGAAGAGGAAAGTGTAGCAAAAACACCGAAAACTTTTCCGATTATTCCCCAGTCCGGTTTTTCTCAATACGGAATAACTTGCTTGGTCATTCTAGCGATTACGCTCCTTTGCTTATGGTTGAACCAATGGATTGGGAGCCGATCCATTGGAATGATTTATCTATTAGGTATTGTCATCGTTGCGCTTTTTGTTGGGAGAGGGCCTGTCATCGTTGCGGCGTTATTAAGTGCGATCATCTGGGATTATGTTTTTCTTTCTCCTCGGTTTGTAACCGGAATTCAGGGTATTGAAAACGGTTTTGTTGTGTTTACTTATTTTGTCGTTGCTCTGGTCTTAGGTCAGTTTATTGCTAGATTAAGAGCTCAAGAAAAAGCGGAGAGAAGAAGAGAAGCCAGAATTTCTGCTCTTTATATGCTCAGTCAGGAACTTTCTCAAGCGGCTGGACTCGATGAGATTGTGATAAAAGTTATCGAGCAGCTTATCCACGTTTTCCAAGCGGAAGTGGCTGTTTTTCTAGTTAATCCTTATAACAATAAGCTTTCTGGTCTTCCTCATTGGGCAAGTACCTTAAAGGTGACAGAAAAGGAAGCAGGAGTCGCCACTTGGGCTTTTGAACATGGCAAAGCGGCGGGCAGGTTTACAGAAAACCTGCCTCTATCCAAAGCCTATTATGTTCCGTTGACCACTCATAAGGGCTGTGTAGGGGTTCTTGGGATAAATATTCCAGGGATTCAATCGCTTTCTTTCGATCAAAAAAGCCTCATTCAAGCTTTTGCTAATCAGATTGCACTTGTCATTGACCGGCAAAGACTTGCTGAGTTGGCCGAGCATGCTAGGGTTGTTGCCGAATCTGAAAGACTCAGTCGTACGCTTCTCAATTCCATTTCCCATGAAATGCGAACGCCTCTAGCGGTCATAACTGCGGCGGTCGAATCGTTAAGTAAGGAAGATCGCTTGATGAGCCGCACCGATCAGCGAGTTTTATTGGAAGAAATCAAATCGGCAACCTTTCGGCTCAATAGGCTTGTGCGCAATCTACTGGATATGGCCAGAATCGAATCTGGTAGGTTTAAATTGAAAAGAGAATGGACTGACATTCATGATTTAATCAACCTTGCCTTAAAAGAAACCGAAAAGGAGTTGGCTGGTAGACCTCTTACAGTAAACATCCAGCAGGGAATTCCCCTAGTCCGGATCGATTTTTCGTTGATGTTGGAAGCCTTAAATAATCTTTTGCTCAACGCTGCCATACACACCCCCGCTGGTTCCCCTGTTGAACTAAATGTTTCAGTAAAGAAAAATGCGTTGGTGATTCAGGTGGCTGATAGAGGACCCGGCATCGATCCTGAAATATTAACCCGAATCTTTGAAAAGTTTTATCGAGGCACAGGCGCTCCTCCGGGAGGGACAGGATTGGGGCTTTCGATCGTTAAAGGCGTAGTCGATGCACATGGAGGAAAGGTGCAGGTTCAAAACCGTCCGGAAGGAGGCGCTGTCTTTTCCATTATCCTACCGCTAGAAAATGTGCCAGAAACATTCCCAATGCCGCAAAAGGATGAAACCTCTAAAGTTTGAACACTCAGAAGCTTTGAGTAAAGAAGGACAGATGCCACATTCTGTGCTTGTCATTGATGATGAGCCGCAAATGCTCAAATTGCTAAGATTGATTCTTGAAAAAAAAGGCTATCGGGTTTATGTGGCTGCAAAAGGAGAAGAAGGAATTTTGGAAGCAGCTCAGAGAAGGCCTGATCTCATCATCCTTGACTTATTACTTCCAGATATGAGTGGAATCGCTGTTATCCAAAGAATAAGGGAATGGAGCCAAATTCCTATTCTTGTTCTTTCGGCCGTGGATCAGGAAAAAGAGAAAGTCCAGGCTTTGGATAGTGGGGCGGATGACTATTTAACCAAACCTTTTGGAGATGAAGAACTGATGGCCAGAATGAGAGTATTGTTCCGAAGGCTGCAACCCCAAGAATGCCTGCAGGTTTTTCGGACAGATGGCTTGGAAGTCGATCTTGTCAACAGGAGGGTCTTTTGTAACAAAAAAGAGATCCATTTGACGGCTACGGAATATAGCATCTTAAGACTGCTGGTCCGTCATGCCGGCAAGGTGTTGACCCACCGACAGATTTTGCAGGAAATATGGGGGCCTCATTCAGTTGAGCAGATCCATTATCTGCGAGTGTACATGGCCAGGCTAAGAGAAAAGATAGAGGAAAATTCTATGCAGCCAAAATTACTCCTCACAGAACCTGGCATCGGATATCGGCTGATGATTTTAGATCCAGCAGATAGCGCTTCAAAATAAGTTGACACTGTTCCTAATTTTGCAGAAAGAAAAAAAGTGATGAATTTATCAAAAGTAGAGCGGGGGGCATGGAAAGATATTTCTGGAAGGTGGAGGCAGATTGCAGGGAATTTTTATGATCAGGGTTGGAGTTTAGAAATTGTTGAATCACGCATTGATGGCTCTTTTGATTGGTCGAGAAGTTTTCATCGAAATAGCCTTGAGATCTGCATCAATAAGCTTGGCTATGGCATTGTGTATACGGAGGAGGCACAAGTAGAGTTGCGACCCGGAACGGTAGGTTTTTATGCGCTGACAGAGAAGGACCTACGTGCTGAAAGAATTGGCGGGGAGTATGCGCAGTTTGTCACAGTGGAATGGTCAAGAAGTGCTCTGGCACAGGAACTTAAAGGATTGGAAGAATGGCTTTTGCCATCGGTCAAAGCCTGGCTAGAGGGAAAAAGAGAAGAACCGTTAATCGGCAATCCTCATGAAATTTCCTTTTCTTTGGAATCACGTCTGGAAATTCTTTTGTCTGGGACTCTTTCTCAACCGACTCTAGCTCTTTATGCTCATGCTCTTTCCTTGGAGGCAGCGGCAGAAGTCCTCTTTGAGCCCATGCATGCGGAAGAAAAAATCTGTCCGCTTTCTCCAGCCCATAAGTTGATTGTCAGCAAAGCAAAAGAATATCTTAAAGAACACTTCACAAGCGCAATTGGGCTTTCTGAATTAGCTCGGTATCTGGGAGTAAGTCCTTCTTACCTAAGTCGACTTTTTTCTAAGGAAACAGGAATGTCTATTCCTGTGTATGTTAGAAATCTGCGCATAGAAAAAGCAGCTGAGCTATTGAAAAGAGGCGATTATAATGTTACGGAAGCTGCTTTCGCTGTTGGGTATTCAAGCCTGAGTTATTTCAGTAAGGTCTTTTGTCAAGTTATGGGCTGTTGTCCTTGCGTCTATCCTTCACCTAAAAGGTTAGTGAAAAAATAAGTCCCAAAGTTTGTTGTAAGGCCCTGTTTTAAACCTCTTTCATTATATTTTTCCCAAACTCCTTGTTTTATGTAGGGACAAGCAGCTATACTCATTTTGTAAGAAGAATCGACCCAGGGGAGTCTTTTGTCCATGGAACGATTCGAAAAAGAAAAAAGGAGTATACTATGGAAAAGAGCGAAAATTGTCAAAAATTAACGAAATGCTCTGAAAAACATGAAGATCTGATTGAGTGTGAAGATGTGATTGAGTGTCTTCTTAGGAGATTTGAAGAGACAAGCTCTGAAGCTTGGGAAGAGGTTTTTAAGGAAATCCTCAAAGAAAAAATAAGGGCCAAATGGGGAGCAGAGCTTGAACACGGAGCCGCAGCTTATGTGGAGGCAATGGATAAAAGCTGGCAAGCAAAGGTTGCTGCGGCTAAAGCTCAGTATGAGTTTAAGGAAGGAATGATCAAAGCAATCTTCTATAAAGAATAAACTAAGGCTCAAGGTCTCTTCCTCCTATAAACATAGGAGGAGGAACTCAATGCCGATCAACCAGAAAGAATGACGACTGCAGCACTGGTCGAATGGCAATGAGAAAGGCTGATGTAGGTAGAACTTACCCCTTTTGAAGAAGAGAGTTTAAGAACTTCCCCATGAAAGAAAAGTTGAGGTGCTCGATTTTTCTTAGAAAGTACTTCAATATCTTTCCAATAAGCAATAGGACTTCCTAGGGCTTTGATCGCTGCTTCTTTCGCTGCAAATCGAGCTGAAAGATGAGGAATGGGATTAGCCATTGAAAAGCAATAGGCCAGTTCGGACTCTCTGTAGATCTTTTTTAAAAAACGATCCCCAAAACGGTTTAAAACTGATTCAATCCGACTGTTCTCCACCAAATCAATACCAACGGCTATGATATCCATCAGTTAAGCAGCTTTTTCAATCAAGCTAAGCATTTTCTTTAGAGCATTTTCAAGACCCAAAAAAATGGCTGCCGAAATAATCGCATGGCCAATGTTGAGCGTATGAAGGAAGGGTACGGAACGAATATAAGGACTAACATTTTTATAGTTTAGCCCATGACCTGCATTAACCTGGAGGTGTAATTCGTGAGCAAGCAAAGCGCATTGCTTATGTTTTTCAATTTCTTTTTCGATGATTTCTAAATCAGTAGCCATGGCATATTGACCCGTATGCAGTTCAATACATTGGGCACCGGTTTGCTTGGCGGCTTTTATCTGATTGGGATCGGGATCTATAAAAAGGCTCACGATGATGTTGGCTTGAGAAAGTTCCGATACCACCTTCCTGATTGATGGGAGTTGACGAACCACATCCAGGCCGCCTTCGGTTGTAACTTCTTCCCTTTTTTCTGGAACCAAGCAAACCTCATCTGGCTTAATCTCCAAGGCTATTTCGATCATTTCGGAGATGGGAGCCATTTCCATGTTCAAATGTTTTACCGCAGCACGGAGCAGTTGCATATCTTCTAGCTGTATATGCCGCCGGTCTTCCCGAAGATGAGCAGTAATAGAGTGGGCTCCTACATTCTGAGCTATTTTTGCGGCTTCTAGGGGTGATGGCTCTGCGTTAAAAGAAAAAGGGTTATGTTTATACCTTGCCTGCCTTAGCGTTGCAACATGGTCGATATTGAGTCCGAGTTGAATCATAATGTTAATTTCTTTCTGTCAGCAGTCTTTGTAAAGATTATGTCGTTGAGTTATGATAATGGAAAAGTTAAGAGTTGCAAAAGTAAGATGAGTCCATTCAGTAAGTCATTGAAGGCAATAGAAAAAGAACTGATCCAAAGCAAGAAAAAGCCAAAGGATCTTGTTTTGTTTTACAAAAATTTTCTTAAAAAAGAATTGCATCATTTGCGAATGGAGGGTGCTTTAGGAGCTAGCGGCAAATCTATTGCTAGGAAGCGAGCGGAACTCTTCATGGTCATATTGACTCATATGTGGGAAATGGCTTTAGAACAACTCTTTTCCCCTATGGCTTTTGAAGAGCCATCCGTTGCGCTTGTGGCGGTGGGTGGATTTGGAAGAAAAGAGCTTTCTCCAGCTAGTGACATCGATTTGCTCTTCTTATATGATCCTCAAAAAGGGGCAGAGGATGTTATTTATGAATTAATCCACAAGATTCTTTATTTTTTGTGGGATATCGGATTGGATGTGGGACATTCGACGCATCAACTAGAAGAAATTATTGCTTGGGCAAATAAGGATTTGCAAACGAAGACGGCCCTCCTTGATGCCGATTTGATTTGCGGTTCAAAACAGCTGTGGGAAAGATTTCAAAGGATTTTTGAGCCTTCCTGTATCAATGGGAAAGAAAAGGAGTTCATCGAATGGCGTTTAGAAGATCTCAAAGAACAACATAAAAAATATGGAGCGACGGTATTGGTTCAGGAGCCTAACATCAAATGGGGCTGTGGAGGTCTAAGAGATTACCAGAGTCTTTTTTGGATTGCTAGAATCAAAGAAAAGATAACCCAAAGAGAACAGATTATTAGCGAGAAGTGGATGGAGTTGAAAGATTGGGAAAAATTAGAAAATGCCTATGATTTTCTGCTTCGGGTTCGGGAAGAACTCCATTTTCTAGAAAAAAGAAAATTTGATCTCTTGACTTTAGGAAGTCAGGGAAAAATTGCCACTGCTTTGGGTTATCCGCAAAAAGATATTTTGGCACGGGTGGAAGAGTTCATGCGCCACTTTTATGATCATGCGCTTCAAATTTATCTTATTGCCAATACGACGGCTCAGGCAATTGCTGCTCAAAAAAAAGGCTTTCTTTCTAAAGGGAGAACGGGCAAGCCTTTTGGCTCTTTTTCTATAGAAAACCATAGCCTGGAAGTTGTTAATCCAGAAAAATTGACTGAAAATCCCCTGCTTATCCTCAAAGCCTTTTCTTTTATCCAACGGTGGGGACTAAAAATAGGACCTACCTTAAAAATCCAGATTAAAAATAGGTTACATTTAATTAATGCTAATTTTTTGCGTCGTCGAGATGTTCGGAATTTAATTCGGCTCATATTTTCTAGGAAAGGCCAGGTTGGAGAAGTCTGTCGACAGATGCACGAGATTGGATTGCTTGGAAAACTTTTTCCTGAATTTGCTCCCTTACGCTGTCTTGTCCAACACGAGTTCTTTCATAGGTATACGGCTGACGAGCATACCCTGAAAGCTATCGAAGTCATCGATGCACTCCTTGGGGCAAAAGAAGCCCCTTATAAAAACTTTGCCTCTTTATTTCATCAATTACAGAGTCCTTTTATACTCTATTTGGCAATTCTTTTACACGATACAGGCAGAGCAGCCAATCGAAGAAAGCATCATGAAGAACTGAGTGCGGTCAATGCCATGAATGCAGCCAAGCGGCTCAGATTGTCTGCTGAAGAGCTTTCCGATCTTATTTTTTTGGTGGATCAACATCTTTTGATGGGACAGATAGCCGTCAGACGAAATCTTGAGGATGAGGAAACAATTTTAGATTTTGCCCGGCGGGTCGGCTCTCAGCAAAGATTGGATATGCTCCTATTATTAACGTTTGCGGATCAAGAAGGAACAGGGGAATCCAAAAATTGGACAAGCTGGAAAAATCTTCTTTTGTGGGAACTTTATCATCAAACCTCACGAGCATTGGCTAACAGAGAAGAGTTTATTATTGAGAGGAGAAAATCCATTGAGCAGATAAAAGAAAAAACGAAGGCAAGGCTTTCTTCTCGCATCGATGAGGAAGAAGTAGAAGCGCATTTTAATAATCTTCCTTTACGGTATTTTCAAACTTTTTCCGAAGAAGCCATCTCTATTCATATCGAGCTCATTCACCGTTTCTTTATGAATCAGATTGACTCCAGTTCCAATGTATTAGCACCGGTGGTGAAATGGATCGATAAACCCGAATTGGATCATTCTGAAGTCATTGTTGTCACATGGGATAGGTTAGGAGTTTTTTCTAGGATCTGTGGTAGTTTTTCTATGCTGGGTCTTTCCATTTTAAGCGCTGATATCCATACGCGCAACGATGGCATTGTACTCGATATTTTTAAAGTGTGCACTTCGAACAAGGAGTTTGCTGCTAAAGAGCAGTACAAAAATGCTTTTTGTAAAATCCTTGAAAAGGCATTCCTTAGCGAATCTTTTGATATTACTGAGCAGCTTGCTAAAAACAGGACTATAACTAAAGAGGATTATGAAGGAGAATTTCCTACCTCCATTACTTTCGATCAGGATTCCTCTAAAAAATACACTATCCTTGATATTCAAACTCCTGATAAACCGGCTCTTCTGTACAGGATCTCTAATGCGCTCTTAGAGTTGGGAATAGAAATTGTTTCAGCTCGAATCGCTACTGAAAAGGGAGCCGCTTTGGATACGTTTTATGTATTAAACAAAAATGGGGAAAAAATAGTTAAGGAAGAAGAGATAAAGGAAATTTTAAGGAATATTCGAAAGGCTGCCGGAATTTAGTTCTGGAGAGTCATGAAAAGTGGATCTGGGGATAAAAACAACCTCTTTATAGCCAAAAAAGCTAGTCTGTTATCCATAAATAAAATCAAACGACTGCTTACTGTCCAAGGTGTTATCCGGCATTTTTTAAAAATCGCCATTGACATTACTCAATCCGACAGTGGCTCCTTTGTCTTATTCAATCCAAATACAGGTTTTCTTGATATCGAAGCAAGCTTTGGGCTTAAGCGAAGAGCCAAAAAGACGAAACTTAGGGTGGGGGAAGGGATTACTGGCTGGGTAGCAACTTCTGGAAAGCCACTGCGGATTGACGATGTTTCAAAGGATTGGCGTTATGTTTCCATTGATCCAAGGATACGTTCAGAGCTAGCGGTGCCGATCGAGTGGCAGTCAACCATCGTAGGCGTGCTGAATGTGGATAGCCATGAAAAAAGTCATTATAAGCCACAACACGAAAAGCAATTAGAAACCATTGCTTCTGAAGCAGCGCAGTGGCTTTCTTATGCTTGGGAAATAGAGAAATTGCGTCAACAGGCCAAGCAGCTTTCTACCTTGATTGAGATTGGACGAACGATCGTTTCTCAAGAAGACTTAGAAAAAACCTTAGAAGGAGTGGTCCGCAATGCGGTTTTTTTTATGAACGCCAATAAGGGCAAGCTGTTTTTGCTGAATCGGGAAAAGTCAGAGCTCCTTCTCATTGCTTCCTATGACAGCAATAAGGAAGACATAAAAAAAGAGAAGATGATCATTTCTCTAAGCGAATCAATTTTTGGAGTCGTTGTTAAAAAATGCAAGCCCTTAGCCATTCAAGATATCCATGAAGAATCTTTGATGCATTGTCCGGAGTTTGCTTTAGAAAATGAAATGGTCTCCTTCTTAGCAGTCCCTTTGGTATTCGGCAAAGAGTGTCAAGGGCTTCTTGCCATTTTTACCGCTACCCCTCATCGATTTTCCAACAGTCAAATTCAACTTCTCCAAACCCTAGCTGATCTTTCAGCAGTGGCCCTAGCCAAGGCTAGGCTTTTAGAGAGAATTGTTCAAACTGAAGAGAATCTGAGGGAAGGAGAAAGATTGCTTTCCTTGGGACTTCTCGCTGCTGAAATCGCTCATGAAATAAGAAATCCTCTGACCGTCATCCATATGCTTCTCCATAGTCTTAAAATGAGAATCAAGGAAGATCCAGTTTCTCAGAGGGATCTGGAGATCCTCGAAAAAAAGATGAGTCAACTAAATCGGATTGTAGATCAAGTTCTTGTCATTGGAAGGTCCACAGAGCCTGCTTTGGAAGCAATGAAAGTGGAAGACATCATCGATGACGTCCTCCTTCTTTCAAGGCATAAACTGGCTGGCCAGAGAATTGAGGTGCAGACCAAAATATCTCCTTTGCTCCCTAACCTAAAGGCGGATAGAGCACAAGTCGAACAGGCTGTGCTCAATCTTATCCTCAATGCGATTCAAGCAATGGAAGAAGGAGGTATGTTGGAAATTATAGCTGAACTTCAACACAATGATGCCGAACCCTACTTGGCCATCAGAGTGAAGGATACAGGTTCTGGAATGACCCAAGCAGAAATTGAAGACATTTTCGTTCCTTTTCTCACAAGGAAAAAGGAGGGAACCGGACTGGGGCTGGCGATTGTCCAAAAAATTATGGAAAATCACAGAGGTAAAGTAGAAGTCCATTCCACCTTAGGGCAAGGAAGCACTTTTTCCCTACTTTTTCCTCTCCTTGATTAGTTGGTTAGGAAAAAATAGCCCCAACGGGATTCGAACCCGTCCACCGGCCTTGAGAGGGCCGTATCCTAACCGACTAGATGATGGGGCCTCAAGATCTTATTATGAAAAATTCTATCGATCTTTTTATATACTCAACTTTAAGAAAAAATCTATCGAAGCTAACCGATTTTATAATGTTTTTTTACTTTTTTTACTATTTCCCACTGACAAGAGAGTCCTTTGGGAAAAACGACCAGATCACCTTTAACAATTCGAATTGGCTTATTTTTTGGACTTTGACATCCTCCCCATGCCTAAAGGCAGGGGATTCCTGGAGATAACTGACCAGATTTAGCCAGGGCAAGCTCTCCGATGAGGGTGTTGAGGTTTTGATAGACCCTGACACTCTCATCGGCCT
>NZ_LXQB01000010.1 GCF_004421185.1 Methylacidiphilum sp. Yel
AGGCCGATGAGAGTGTCAGGGTCTATCAAAACCTCAACACCCTCATCGGAGAGCTTGCCCTGGCTAAATCTGGTCAGTTATCTCCAGGAATCCCCTGCCTTTAGGCATGGGGAGGATGTCAATTTAGAAAGCATTTATCGTTTTTAGCTGCTCTTTCCAATGTGCAATCCTTTGCCTGACAGAACTTGGGTTAGGGGCCCCGATTGTTTTTTTTCTATCCAAAGATTTTTGTGGATCAAAAAACTCTTTCCAAACTTTAGGAAGATCCGGATGGATCCGAGATAAAACTGACTCTGGCGCCTCTGATAATAAAATAGAATTTTTTTCGCAATAACCAATGAGTTCACCAATTTTATGATGAGCTTCCCTAAAGGGAATTTGCCTTTGCACAAGCCAATCAGTAATGTCTGTGGCAAATAGGAGGGGATCTTTTGCTCGTTCCAAACAATTAGCCCTCTTAATTTTTAGTTCCGGTATCAGGGCTATAAGAATTTCAAGACTGCTTTCAATTGTATCAGCAGAATCAAATAAAGGTTCTTTATCCTCCTGTAGATCTCTGTTGTAAGTCAGGGGCAGCGATTTCAATAGGATGCATAATCTATTGAGATTAGCGATCAGCCGTGTTGATTTCCCACGGATTAGTTCAAAAGTGTCCGGATTTTTTTTATTAGGCATCAGACTAGAACCAGAGGAAAAGGAATCTGGTAATTCTAAAAAGCCAAATTCACTACTGGACCAAAGAACCATATCTTCAGCAAACCGCGAAAGATGGATTCCTAAGGATGCTCCTCCATAAAGAAAATCTAGAACAAAGTCGCGATCACTGACCCCATCCATTGAATTTTCTGATATCTTACTAAAGCCCAACAACTTAGCTATATATTCTCTGTCCAAGGGCAGGCTACTTCCTGCCAAGGCACCACTGCCTAAAATTAAAACATCCGCGCTTTTATAACAGGCTAAAAACTTTTCTTTATCTCTTTCGAGCATTTCGACATACGCAAGAATCTGATGAGCAATTGAAACGGGTTGAGCCCGCTGAAGATGGGTGTAGCCAGGAATAACTAGGTCTGCATGCTTTTCAGCCCATTGGACCAGTATGGCTTGGAGTCGACAGAGAAGAGTGAAAATTTTTTGGGCTTCTTCTTTGACCCACATACGCATGGTTGTAGCTATTTGGTCATTTCTGCTCCTTGCCGTATGTAGTTTTAAACCAGCTTTTGTTTTTTGAGTAAGGGCGTATTCAATGTTCATATGAACATCTTCATGCTCCATCGACCATTGAAACTGTCCCTGCTCTATCTGATGGGATATTTCCGATAGTGCACTTTGAATTTCTTCGCTTTCTTTTGAGTCAATAATTCCTATTTTTTCAAGCATTCGCGCATGAGCAATACTGCCTTGGATATCTTGATGGTATAATCGCCAATCAAAACTTATTGATTGGCTAAAACGAGTAAATAAAGAGGAGGGTTTTTCATGAAAGCGTCCTCCCCAAAGGGCTTTGTCAGTATTCATAATTTAAATACTATTGTGTTTTATTTGCTATAGAAGCAGTTTCAATGGCTGCATAAAGCAAATCTATTTCTTTCTTAGTTAATCGACGGTATTGACCAACATTAAGACCTTTGGGAGTTAAAGGCCCTAAGGATATTCTTTGTAGTCTGGTGACCTTATAGCCAAGTATTGATAGCATGTGTCGGATTTGCCTCTTTATCCCTTGGGTTAAGACTATTTTTAACCTGTTTTTCTCTTTGATTTGAACCTCTTGCACTTTTGCGATTTTACCCTCCATATACATCCCCCTCAGCAATTCTTTTTTACTGTTTTCGTCGAAAGGAGAAGCAAGACTAACTAGATAAGTTTTAGGAAAGTGAAATTTCGGATGCAGTATTTTATTGGCCAGAAGACCATCATTGGTCAAAAGAATAAGTCCTTCACTGTCCTTATCGAGTCTGCCCACATAGAAATATTTCTGAAAGGATGGAGGGAGGAGATGGTAAATGGTTCTTTCTCCAATGAGCCCTGTCTTACTGCATATGAATCCTCTAGGCTTGTAGAAGATAAAATACTCCTTTTTCAGGGGAGACAGAATTTGACCATTGAACTCAACTTTATCCTGCGGATTTATTTTGAATGATAGCGATCTAATTGTTTTGTCATTTACCTTGACAAGACCAGAACGGATAAAGGCTTCACAACTTCTTCTTGATCCTAGGCCACAAGATGCAAGATACCGGTTGATTCTTATGGGTTCTAAAACGGGAGGATTTTCCTTCATTGGTGCGTCAAAACAAATTCGTCGTTTTTAAAAATAACGGCTAAATTTCTACTTAAATTACATTTTTTCTTGTCCTTTTTCTCAATCATTTTCCTTATCGATTCAATGTCTTCAAAACTGATATCTGCTACTCCTCTTTTTTTAAGCCATAGTCCAATCGCTAACCTTTGTTTTCCAATCGGTGCTTTCTCTAGATCGGAAAAGCGAAGCGATGGACCACTGGCTATTTCTTGAGTGAGCTGGATAAGCCACTTTTTCTCTTCTCTTAATATTTCACAAAATTTCCAAAGAGACTTTTTTACTGACTTAGAAAATCTGTTTTCTAAAAACGGTATTAATTCTTTGCGAATTTTGTTCCTTAAAAAGAGCGCATTGTCGTTGGTTTCATCTTCTCTCCAACAATATTGGTTTTTTTTGGCAAAAGCTATAATGTCTGCTTTCCAGAAATCTAGAAAAGGCCTATATATGGTTAATTTTCCAAAAGAACTTATTTTATCCATTCCCCATCCTTTAGAGCCCGTGCCGCGTAGTAGTTGCATCAAAAATGTTTCTACTTGATCATCTGCATGATGCGCTAATACTAGATTATAACAGTTCTTTTTTTGAGCTGTATCAATAAAAAATCTAAAACGCTCTTCTCTGGCTACCGCTTCTGTTTTCGGAAAACTCTTTTCAGATTTTTTTTTTATAAACTCTATGTTTAGTTCTTTCGATAATTCCTCAACGAGTTTTGAATCTAATGCTTCGTCTTTTCTCCAGCCATGTTCGAAGTGAAGTACAATGGGTTTTTTCCCAGCCTCAACCAAGCTGTGTAAGAGAACTATAGAATCGACGCCACCAGAAATTCCACAAAGAACGACCTCTGGAATAGATTTCAAGGATTCCGCAAATGGATTGTTTTGCTTATGCTTCCTTGTTAGCAGCTTTTGCATGGCTTAGCTTTTTTACTCCTTTTCTTTGCCAAGTTCTAAAAGTAGAGAAAAAGGATAAATGCCACTTTGATGTCCATCGCCCCAAAAACATTGTAAAGCATAACTGCCAACCATCCGTATTTCTTTCAGTTCCATACTTTTGGGTCCAAAAGCAAGCTTTGGAGCTTTTGCCTTAGTCAAAAGGGTGCTTTCCCCTTGACATAAAGCGCAAGGACAGTTTTTTCTTAGTTTTTCAAAAGCAATTAAAGATTCTGAGAGGTCATTCCACTGGATGGCTAAATAATTTCCCACGATTTCAATGCGCTGAGGAATAATCATCTATAGATAAAAAAGATGAAAGAAGAAAAGCTTCAAGCAACTGAAAGTTGGTTTTTATCCCATGCCAACAATACTTAGCTAGGTGTTATCGGTGGGGCTCCGGTGCCATGCCTTCGTCTTTTGACTTTAAGTTGAGCCATTGACTTCAGTAGCATGGCCTGCGTAGCTGCTAGTTCCTCTTCTCCAAGTAGCTTTTGTTTTATAGCAGCCTGGGCACGAGCTATAGCTTCTTCGACTTTTTTCTCCTCAATTTCTTCTTCCCTTAATGCCATATCGACCAGAATCGAGACATCTTTTGCCGTTATCTTTACAAAACCCTCGCCAATTGCCAAGTAAAATTTCTTACCACCATTTTTCGTATACGATAATTCCCCAGGTACAATTTGGGTAATCAATGGCTCATGATTTGCGTATATACCCATTTCCCCATCGATACCAGGTAATGTAACTTGTTCGACTTCCTCTGATAATGTCACCCCTTCAGGAGTAACTAGTTGCAAAGTAAAGCTCATGGGACATCAAGATCTAATTTGATCAATAGTTCCTTTCATATAGAAATTGCCTTCAGGGACATCATCATGCTTACCTTCTAGAATTTCTTTGAATCCTCGGATTGTTTCGCTAATAGGTACATACTGTCCTTTAATACCTGTAAAAACTTCAGCCACATGAAATGGTTGGCTTAGAAAACGTTGAATCTTTCTAGCCCTATAGACCGTTAGTTTATCTTCAGCAGAAAGCTCATCCATTCCTAAAATAGCAATAATATCCTGTAAATCTTTGTATCTTTGAAGAACCCGTTGGACCCCTCTAGCCACTTCGTAATGCTCTTGCCCAACTATCTCTGGTGCCAGTGCCTTTGAAGTGGAAGCTAAAGGATCTACCGCTGGGTAAATGCCTTGTTCGGCTATCGATCTTTCAAGAACAATTGTCGAATCCAAATGCGCAAAGGTATTTGCTGGAGCAGGATCTGTGAGGTCATCAGCGGGAACATAAACGGCTTGAAACGAAGTAATAGATCCTTGCCGCGTCGAGGTAATTCTTTCCTGCAGAGCGCCCATCTCTGATGCCAATGTGGGTTGATAACCTACTGCACTGGGAGTTCGGCCAAGAAGGGCTGACACTTCAGAGCCTGCTTGAGAAAAGCGAAATATGTTATCGATGAATAACAAAACGTCCTGTTTCATCTCATCTCTAAAATATTCAGCCATAGTGAGACCAGAAAGCCCTACCCTTAATCTTGCTCCTGGTGGCTCATTCATCTGTCCATACACTAAGGCTACTTTTGATTTCGATAGATCCTCCAGATAAATCACTTTGGCTTCAGCCATTTCATTATAAAGATCGTTACCCTCGCGGGTACGTTCTCCAACCCCAGAAAACACAGAAAATCCTCCATGGGCTTTTGCAATATTGTTGATGAGCTCCATTATAACCACCGTCTTGCCCACGCCAGCTCCTCCAAAAGCCCCAACCTTTCCTCCTCTGAGGAACGGACAGATCAAATCAATAACTTTAATACCAGTTTCAAGAATAGTGGCTTTGATGTCTTGGTCCAATAAGGATGGAGCTGGCCTATGGATAGGAAGTCGTTTTTCTGCTCGCACCTCTCCTTTTTCGTCAATAGGTTCCCCAAGGACATTAAAGATTCTTCCTAAAACTTGAGGGCCTACTGGCACCGATATAAAATTTCCTGTATCCTCCACCTCCATTCCTCTTTTTAAGCCATCAGTGCTTGACATCGCAATGGTTCTCACCCAACCATCCCCAAGGTGTTGTTGCACCTCTAATATCAAGGTGGTTGGTTGTCCTTCCTTTTGATAATTGATCTTTAATGCATTATAGATGGGTGGAACCTCTGTATCTGAAAATTCCACATCTACTACTGGACCGATAATTTGAACGACCTTTCCTTTTTTCATCGCTTCTTGTTCTTAATGATTCTATTATCCAATCGCATAGTGTGCTGTTGAAATTTCTAAAATTTCTTTTGTAATCGATTCCTGTCTAGCTTTGTTATATTCTAAGGATAAATCTTGTAATAAGCTTTTAGCATTTTCTGTTGCACTTTTCATAGCAACCATTCTGGCGCTATGCTCCGAAGCCAAATTATCAAGTATAGATTGATAGATTTCCAAATGGATATAAAAGGGCAAAATATTATCCAGAAGTTCTTCTGGAGAGGGCTCAAAGTTAAAAGGGACAAAGTTTTCTGGAGCGGTCTCTTGGGTATTGTCTTTTTTCGTTAACTCTACTTGACTGATTGGGGCAATACGTCGGTAGATAGGATGTTGTACTAAAGGATTAACAAAATGGGAATAGGCAATCGAGATGGCATCGATTTCTTTATTTAGATATTTTTCTATCAGGAAATTGCCAATTCTCTTAGCTTCCCGAAAGGAAAGATTATCTTTAAGCTCAAAATCCGCTAAAAGAAGGTTTTCTCCTTGATTGCCCTTCAGCAAAGCCAGATAATTTCTTACCTTTTTGCCCATACTTACATAACGATGGTTTGGATTGTGGCGCTTCTGAATTTCACGCAACAAATTTGTATTCAATGGACCACATAACCCTTTATCGGTTCCTATGACAAAAACAGCTTCTTTTTGTATAGGCCGTGCTTGAAGCAAAGGATGCCTTAGTTGACCAGCCTGAGGAATAAGGCTTTGAACAATTTCTTGAAAAAGGTTTTGATAAGGCCTTCCTTCTATGGCTCTTTGCTGCGCTTTCCGCATTTTGGATGCCGCCACCATTTGCATTGCCTTGGTGATTTGTGCGGTATTTTTAATCGACCTGATTCGTCTACGTATTTCCCTAGTTGTAGCCATATAAAACTAGTCAAGTTGCTTATTCCACTAGACTTTGAAAGAAATTGTCAAGGGCCCTCCGAAGGGATTGGATTATATCGTCGTCCAGAGCCTTTTTAGCCTTTATTGATTCCAAAATGTTTGGCTCTCTGCTCTCCAGATAATCCACAAGGCTTGTCTGTGTCTGCTTGATTTTATCTAAGGGAATCTTATCAAAATATCCATTTTGAACTGCCCATAAAACAGCTACCTGCAATTCGACCGCAACGGGTGAATATTGAGACTGTTTAAAGACTTCTACGATGCGACTTCCCCGATCTAACTTAGCTTTCGTTGCAGGATCTAAATCCGTTGCAAATTGAGCGAAAGCGGCAAGTTCCCTAAATTGAGCCAGTTCGAGTTTTATTTTCCCAGCAACCTGCTTGACCGCCTTTATTTGTGCCGAAGAGCCAACACGTGATACGGATAGTCCGACATTAATAGCAGGCCGAATCCCTTGATAAAACAGATCAGTCTCCAAATAAATTTGTCCGTCTGTAATGGAAATGACATTTGTGGGGATATAGGCAGAGACGTCCCCAGCCTGCGTTTCAATAATTGGCAAAGCTGTTAGACTTCCCCCTCCGTTTGCTTCATTCAGTCTAGCGGATCTTTCTAGTAACCTTGAATGTAGATAGAATATATCGCCCGGATAGGCTTCTCTTCCTGAGGGGCGTTTTAAAACTAGCGAAATTTGCCTATATGCGGCCGCATGCTTCGATAAATCATCATATACAATTAAGGCATCCATGCCATTTTCCATAAACCATTCCCCAATAGCTGTCCCTGCAAATGGCGCGAGGTATTGTAAGGTCACAGGATCTGAAGCGGCAGCAACGACAACAATAGAATAGGCAAGCGCACCATATTTTTCTAATGTATCAATAACTCTAGATATATTTGAATTTTTCTGCCCTATAGCAACATAGATGCTATACAATGGCCTATAGTTTTTCTCCTTTTCATAGGCTTTGTTCAGACGTGCTTGATTAATAATAGTGTCAATGGCGATGGTCGTCTTTCCAGTAGACCGATCTCCAATGATAAGCTCTCTTTGGCCCCTACCAATGGGAATCATTGCATCGATAGCAATAATTCCCGTTTGTACTGGTTGATTGACACTCCTGCGCTTGATAATCCCAGGAGCTATTCTTTCCATAGGATAGGTTGTGTTTGCCAAGATTGGCCCTCTGCCATCTAGTGGTTGGCCAAGGGGATTGATCACTCTTCCTAAAAGTTCTTTTCCGACTGGAACCCGAAGTAGCTGGCCAGTGGTTCGTACTTCATCTCCCTCGCGAATTGCTAGGTAGTTTCCAAGAACGACACCACCAACTTCTGTTTCTTCTAAATTCAAACAAAGTGCTTTTATTGGCTGTCTAAATTCATCCAACCGTTGGGGAAATTCTATAACTTCATTCATCCCGGCATCACTAAGACCCTCAATTTTTACGACCCCATCGCCAATTTCCCTAACGATCCCAACATTTGTTTTCCCTATTTCAAATTTAAGTTCTGATATTTTTTCCTCTATTTCTTGGAGTAAGGGAATATCCATATGTAAATCTCCTTTTTAAAAATAGCTTCCAGATATTATTCCACAACACCAAATTATTTATTCAATAGCGTCTCGATATTTTTCAATTTATATGCAATAGATCCATCCCATACATCACAGCCTACTTGAATTCTAATACCACCAATTAATTCTGGACAAATCTCGTATTTTTTTTCTAAAGCAGGTCCAAAAGTTTTCTCTAACTTTTCAAAAATAGATTTCCCTTGATCTGGAAGTTCGGAGGAACTTTGAACCACATAGGTTTTTTTTGCTACTTCATTAGCAAGTAATTGTTTTAGCCATTCGAGAATCTCAAGATAGTGCCGAGGCTTTTCCTGCGCTAGTTTGTTTAGGATCTCTTTAAGTTTTTCCTCATCAATAGAACCATTGTTTTGACAAAACCTAAAAAGGGCTTTTGCTTGTCGTTTTGCTTCTCTACTGATTTTCATTTCATTTTTTCATAACAAAGCAACGCTTTAGCCATTAATTGCGAGAAAAAATATTCTCTTCCCCTCTCTGAGGGATTTTGCTGAGAACCTCATTTTTTAATCGTTCTTGATCTTCCGCTGTAAGGGTTTTACCAATAACTTTTGAACTAATGTCGATGACGAGGTTTAAAATTTCCCTTCGAATCTCTTCCTTAGCCTTTTCCCTTTCTAGTCGAGCGGTCTCTTCGGCTTTTTTAAGGATTCTCTTTGCTTCTTCAATTGCCTCTAGAATTTTTTTCTCTCCCTGATACGCTGCAGCTTTTTGTGCTTCAGCAACAATCATGGCTGCTTGCTCATTTGCTTTACGCAAGATTTCCTTTCTTGCTTCTTCTGCTGCGGCTAATTCTTGTTTGATTTTTTCTGCATTTTGCAGACTTTCAGCTATTTTTTCTCTCCTTTGTTCCAGTATTTTTAGTACGGGTCGAAAGGCAAACCGATTTAGTACCCACAGCACGATGACAAAATTAATAATCTGAGCAATGAGCTTATTCCACTCAATCCCAAGCTGATGTAAAGTGTTTTCCATACAATAGCCGGTTTACTTTCCAACCACGAAAAAGACCAATATGGCTAATCCTTCAGATAAGGCCATTCCAAGCAAAGCCGTAGTAAATACGAGACCAAAAGATCCCGGATTTCTACCTATGGCTCCTGCTGCTCCTAATGCAGCAAGACCTACTCCCACAGCACCACCTAAAGCAGCCAACCCTATGGCTACATTTCCAGTTACCATTTGAGCTAAGAACAACATTTTTAATCTCCCTTATGTTTAATTCATTATGTTGAAGTTTTCTGTAATGATTTTTATATCCTATGACAATCACATGAAAACAATTATCTGCTTCATGGGTTTGTCATTGTAAAGTTTTTAAGAGGGCTTCAATCAATAATACCATACCCTACGAAGCTTATTATCCCTGCCTTCCCTATCCTTCCTTTGACTCTACTTCTCCAAAATGAGAGCAAAGAGTTCCTGTAAAAACAATAGAAAGCAAAGTAAAGATTAATGCCTGAATGATAGCTACCATGAATTCAAAAAAATAAAAAGGAACCGCTGGCAGCCCCCATAATATTCCAGTCATCATATGCAGAACTGTCTCTCCCCCATAGATATTTCCATAGAGCCGCATGGCTAAGGCTACAGGACGTATGAGAATGGAGATAATTTCCATAAACCCAACGGCAGTAAACAGAACGGCCAATGGAATTACAATCCAGCCCTTAAACCCACCCTTTACACCAAATATATGATGGAGCACTCCTTTAATCCCATGATGGTAACGAAATGCCCAATAGGTGCTCATAACAAAGAATATTAAAGCCATAGCTGTCGTCATATTCGCGTCCGAGGTCGGAGGCCTGAATATGGGAACGGAGGTATGTTTTATAGCAAATGGAAGCTGTCTAGAAGGGTCTTTTTCTCCAAAACCGATGCTGCCCACTCCAGGGATTAAATCAGTTATATTAGAAAACACTATGAAGATAAAATATGTCGCAACCAGTGGGAAGGCCCAATCGGCTACTTTTGGCTCAAGCAACCCTCTTGTGAGCTTTTCCAAACCCTCTACAGCAGCTTCTATGGCGTTTTGAAGACCGCTTGGAATGAGGGATAATCTCAAAGTACCTAGACGAATAAGTAAAAATATCACCCCCATAACTATCCAAGTTTGGATCATAGAACTAGTAACAGGCAAAAAACCTATCCAAAATAAGGTTTCTGCCGCAGGCTGCACGAGAGGCTCCACTTTGCCCTCAGACAGTGATTCAGTAGCCCAAAAAATCATTGGTTGTTTTTTATATAAGTGCAATTTAAAGTCAAGCAAAAATTTTAATAATATCCGCTATGGTTCATTTACATGCCACGATTAAGAATAGTAGCAATTTTGCTTGCAGCATCCCTTGCTTCTAGATGAATGAGTCCAACATTCCCACCGGTTTTTGTAATCACACCAAGAACCGCTTTGCCGCCAGCGGAATAAATAAACATTTGTCCTTCTGATCCCGATACCGTGTTTTCCTTGAATTCCCCACCTCCATACGTTTCACAAATTCGTTTTCCTAAACCTAAGGCTGTTGCTGCCATTGCAGAGAGTCGATTAGGATCGCCTGAGCTTAGAGAATGAGCTACAGGAAGTCCATCAGTGGTTGCAATTAATGCTGCGGTAATTTCTGGGACAGCACTCCGCAGTCCCCCTAATACGATATTTAACTCCTCTGATATCGACATTGTTTCAGTCTCCTTTTTTATATGGTTAAAATTAAAATAAAATTAAAACTTTCATAATTGTCTTCTTGGCATAGATCAAGAAAAATAGATGAATATTTTTTAATCCAACTTCATGATTTCTCAACAAGATAAAAAGGAATTTAACGATAGGCCCCTTACTTTATCCTTCTATTTCTTTTTCGATGATCTCAAACAATCTGACAAGAACATCGGTGGCACTATTTTCATCTAAAGCATTAATTCCTACACAGAGAAAAGGATCAATTTCAAGGTAGTCTGCAACCTCGGCAGGTGTCCAGACTTCAGCAAGATCTTGATGGGTTACTCCTAAAATATAGGGAATGGTTAATTCCGTTAGGAATTTGTCATGCATTTTTTTCAATAAAGGCAGTTGTTCAGGATCATGCCCTCCTACAAGCATAATGACCCCTAAGGCACCCTGCCTGAGGATATCCCATGTAAAATCGAAACGATCTTGCCCTGGAGATCCAAATAGATGTATCGCATATCTATCCAGATTGAGGGATCCATAATCCATGGCCACTGTGGTTTCTTTTTTCCCTTTTGCGTTTGTACAAGGAACATCGGTTGTTAAAACTTCGGACTGGCTTATGGAACGAATAAAAGTAGTTTTTCCAGCTCCAGATGGACCCGTTACAAAAATTTTTATATTCTGATTTTTGTGGTTATTCATACATCTTTCTAAAGAAGTTTTTAAAACCATAAATCAGTCTCCGGAGCAACCCTTTTTTAATATCTTGTTGATCAGATTGATAAATTTGGATAGCAGTAGTCGAAGATTCGGAAGGGAGAGGTGGCGGTTTGGAGCCTATCGCAGCAGAATCAGAACCAAGATGTATATTAGTATGGTGGGATTCAATGCTGTTTAAATCAGATTGATCGGAAATAGGTAAATAAAAAGTCCTTTTTTTGCTTGCTGTCTTGATCATGTTCAACAGTCGTAAAGTATAGATATGAAATAAGATGTCTTCGAGCTCGATGGGAAGATTTTTGGCTAATTCCTTTGCACTAGTGCCTTTGGCAAAAAAGGGTTCCGCTTCTATCCAAAAAGAAAAAAATTCACTGCCTATCCAACTTGGGTCATTGCCTGTGGAAAGAAAAACAGTTTCTGGATCTGGAAAAAAAATAGGCAGATTCTTTTGATACATTGTCCGAAGAGAATGCAAAGAGGCGATGATAAGCTGCACGGCTGGCAGGGAAAAAGAAACATCATCTTCTTGTAGTTCTACTTCCTTAAAAATAAAAAAACTCTCTTCTTTTTGGGATAATTCCAGAAGCATCGATTTGAGTGCAAAGGTATCCCCAATTGGATTATCTTGTTTTTTGGCACCTAAAAATAGCCGTCTTGCAAAGCGAAAGCTATAGAGATTATTTTCTGGGGATTTTATTTCTAAAACACCGCTTTTTTCCCCTATTATTCTAACAATTTGAGGAAGCGGAATCGATTTTATTTTCCCAAAGAGCATATTTTGTTGTAAACTTAGCTTGTATTTGAATAAATTTTAACAAAAAGAAACAAAGAAAAAATTTTATTCTTGTCTTTTTTGCCTTTATCTTTTTGGCTGTGGCTATTTCAAAGCATTTTCAAGGATAGTAATTTCTTAGAATTAATAAATTAAAAAAAAATATTAATAATTACCATATTTTCCTAGACTACTAAAAGTCATTTCTATTTTGCCTTCCACTCTATAAATGAATAAATTAATCCTTTTAATAATTAATTAATAAGAAAATGGAAAACAAAAATTTTCCAATTTATTCTCTTCCAGATTTTCTTCTAAAAGAAGTCATCAAACGTTCTTTAGAAGAAGATATTGAAAATGGGGATTTAACTTCCTCTCTCTTAATACCTAGAAATGAAAAAGCAAAGGCGCATATCATTGTCCGAGAAGAGGCAGTGTTAAGTGGTCTTGAAGTGGCTTGTCAGGTATTTTCTTATATCGATTCTTCTCTTCATTGCGTTTCTTTTTTTATCGATGGTCAAAAAGTAGAAAAAAACACTCCCATTATTGAAATTAGTGGGAATGCTCAAGCAATTTTGATGGGAGAAAGAGTGGCTCTAAATTTTTTGTCTCATCTTTGCGGCATTGCCACATTGACATATCGTTTTGTTGAGGTTCTTCGAGAATCAAAGACAAAAATTCTTGATACACGAAAAACTCTTCCTGGCCTTCGGTTCTTACAGAAATACGCTGTCTTGTGTGGGGGAGGAGCAAATCATAGATATTCTCTTAGTGAGCACGTTCTTATTAAAGATAACCATTTAAGTCTTATAAGAAGAAAGATGGGAGAAAGCTGGCTTGAATGGTTGCAAAAAAAGATCACTACCATCCGGCAACACAAGCCATTAGTCAGAATAGAAATTGAAACTAAAACTTTAGAGGAACTCTGCTGTATTTGTACTTTATCCCCAGATATAATAATGCTTGACAATATGGAGCTTAATCAGATTTCAGAAGCGATAAAAATTATAAATCATAAGGCTCTAGTTGAAGTATCTGGAAGAGTCAATTTAGAAAAGTTACAAGCAGTGGCTCGATTAGGAGTTGATTTTGTCTCCCTTGGGCTTCTTACACATAGTGCTCCAGCTGTAGATATTTCCATGGATATTCTTTGATCAAATTGCTGAAACTACAAGAGATTCTATCTGAAAGCAGTTGATTTTTGCCTTTTTAACAGTCATCTTAGAAAAACCATTAATTTTGTTTGAAAGTCACAAATACAAAATGCGTTTTTTACCGAAACGAAAAATACAATGAAAAAAGATAAGATGGTTTTATTGAAAGACTTTTCTTCCAATGATTTTTTCAAGACGTTGCCTTGGTTGACTCAAGCTTTAGTCACCTTCCTTTTTATTGTTTATTTTATTCAGATCACCTTTTTGTTCATTTTTGGCTCCACTTGGTTTAGATCTTCTTTTGCTTTGACAACAGAAGGCGTCGCCCATGGCAAGATTTGGGAATTTTTCACCTATGCCTTTCTCCATGATGAACTCGAACCACTCCATCTTCTAACCAATGCCATAGCCATTTATTTTCTTGGAAACCAACTTGAGAAAGTTCTTGGGCATTTCAGGCTGGCGCTTCTTTTTGTTGGTGGAGCCATTGCTGGAGGATTGGGGTGGTATTTTTTTGGAGGGCCCATGCATGAGCCAGGTTTGATAGGAGCCAGTGGCGTGGTATTTTCCTTTTTGCTCGCTTTTGCTTTTTGTCTTCAAGAAATATGGATAAGATTTTTGACTTTCCATTATGATATTCAATCAAATCGGTTTATTTTTAACCCTACCTTTTTTCTTTCCATTCAAGTCGTTGTGCTTATATTCGTCATTTTTGAAGCTATTTGCCTTGTCTTTGACATTCCAACTGGCTCTTCCCATACTGCCCATTTGGCTGGGGCTATATTTGGATATCTTTATGTTAGGCTTTGGCCAATAAAGCCACTGGCTAACACGAAAAGTTCTTCTTAAGTCATTTTGACGGATGCTTTCAGTGAGAGCAACTAATCAAAAAAAACGATGGTTCGTCAAAGTCCCTGCGACCACCACAAATTTTGGTCCTGGTTTTGATACCTTCGGAGCAGCTCTTAGTCTCTATAATGAATTTATTATTGAAGCCATCGACGATTCTTTTTCTTCCCCTGACCCATACCATCCAATGGTTTTTGAAACAGTTAAGGCTTTTGAAAAGAAAATTCAATCTGCTGCCATCCCCTTTAAATGGTCTCTAAAATCACACATTCCTCAAGCTCGTGGGCTTGGAAGTAGTGCATCCATCCGTTTAGGTATCTTGGCTGGTTTGAATGCGCTCTCAAGCAATCCTTTAAACAGAGAAGAACTTCTTGAGATCGCTTCGCAACTCGAAGGGCATCCAGATAATGTTACCCCGGCTCTCTTTGGAGGTTTTACCATATGTGGCCCAGCCAAAATTTTACGATGTCGGATTGAAAGTAAGCTTTTTTTCGTTGCAATTGTGCCTCAAATCGAAATACCCACGGAGTTATCAAGAAGCATCCTGCCTACTAAAATTAAATTAAAGGAAGCCATCCAGAATCTGCAACGTGCCACTTTAATGGCAATTTGCTTTTTTCAAAAGAAATATGAAGCTCTTTCGGGATTGTTTGTCGATTATTTTCATGAGCCATATCGGCTTCCAGCTATTCCTTTTTGGGAAAAGCTCAGAGATACTTCTTTAAAAGCTGGTGCTTTGGGATTTTATTTGAGTGGATCAGGCTCAACGTTGATGTCCCTTGCTTATAAAAATCCAACCAATGTTGTGCAAGCCTTAAAAGAAGAATTATTAAAGTTGGCTATTCCTGGTGAAATCTTAGTTTTAAAACCTGATAACTTTGGTTTGCGTATTGCTCATTTGGATAAGTCCATATAGAAAAATGAATAAAAAACTCTTGTAGGAGACACAAGCGTCATAAATATTCAAAAAAAATAGCAAATAAATAGATTTGATCTCTGCTGCAAGAAACTAACTGCCACGAACATTAAAACCAACATAGTATAATTCCAATTGATTTATACTTGAGATAACAACACGACTTGCTACTTATAGGAAAATCAAGCAAATGGTTGAAACCAGTGAAGGAAATCGTTTTGGTTTGTTTGCTAAGCCTCTTTATACTTTGCCAATTAATGGGGGCGGAAGAAGAGCTCAATTTCGCTCCACTATCTAAAGAAGAGCTTTTTCAGTCTCAACCTCCTCCCCTGAAACAAACCTCTACTACAAAGACCGGAGAAATGATTCAACATGGAAAGTATTTGGTGGAAGCAGTGGCACTTTGTGCGGAGTGCCATACACCAAGAGATAGCAATGGACAGCTCATTATGGATAAATGGCTTCAAGGTTCCCCTTTACAATGGGTGGAGCAATCGGGCCAAAAAGAATGGGCTTCGTATGCTGGATCCCTAGTTGGTTTGCCTGAGGGATGGAAAGAGTCAGATATGGTACAGTACCTGGAAACAGGTATACTACCTAGAGGCGGCTATTCCAGACTTCCTATGCCTCCCTATCGAATGAGTCACAAAGATGCCCTGGCCATTACTCTTTATTTGGAAAGTTTAAGTGAGCAAAATACTAAAAGAGATGCTTTTATAAATAAACCAGAGAATGAGCTTCAATCTATTGAAAAATAATAATAAGTTATAGAACAAGTGTGACTATAAAATAGTATGTAGATATACAAGAGAGCTAAGGGCATGAAAGAGCTTTTAAATGACTCTTAATAGAGTTATAGAGACTTTCCGTATTATATCCTCCTTCCAAAACAGAAATTATTTTGCCTTCACAATGTTTTTGTGCAGCATTTTTTAGAAGTAGGGTCATTGTTTCATACCCCTGTTCAGTAAGATAGATTTCCCCTAATGGATCGTCTTTATGTGCGTCGAAACCAGCAGAAATAAAAATGATTTCCGGTTTGTATCTATCAATAGCTGGGAGGACTTTTGCATGAAAAGCTTCTTCATATTCTTTGTCCGTAGCTCCCCTATGCATGCATATATTCATTGTATAGCCCTCTCCTGCCCCTTTCCCAATATCGCTTGCTTTTCCAGTTCCAGGATAATATGGAAATTGGTGCAAGCTAATAAAATAAACTTGGGGATCTTCATAGAAAATCTCTTGCGTCCCATTCCCATGATGCACATCCCAGTCTAAGATTAAAATTCTCTTTATCCCATAATTTTTTATTGCGTAGCGAGCGGCAATTCCAACGGTATTAAATATGCAAAAACCCATGGCTGAGTTGGGAAGGGCATGGTGTCCGGGAGGTCTTACGAAGCAAAAGGCATTTTTTATTTGCTTAGTAATCACTTTATCTACTGCTTCTAAAGCTGCACCCACAGCTAATAGAGCAACCTCAAAGGAAGGACCATGGGCAAAAGTGTCTCCCCAATCTAATAAAACCATAGGACCGAACTGAGTTTTTTTTACTTTTTCCACATACTCTTGGGTATGAACGGTTAACACCCACTCTAAAGAGGCCGGCGAAGGTTCTATCCATAGCAGGGAATCACCAAATGCATCTTTGAGTTTAGGAAGAACAGAACTGATACGATTAGAAGCGTCTGGATGTCCAGAGGGGGGAGCATGCAGGGCAAATTTTTCGCTGGTTATTATAGCTGTTTTTAGATCCATATTTAAGAATTATTCTATATTTCTCTGTTGAAGCAAGCATGAACAATGTTAACATCACTTTCTCAAAAGGATTTAACATGAACTTAATGGAAATTACCTTAGGTCATTCGCCGGATGCTGACGATGCATTTATGTTTTATGCCATTTCAAAGAAAAAAATCTCCACTCAGAACTATGTGTTTAAGGAGCTAATAGTCGACATTGAAACACTGAATAATTTGGCTTTTTCTGAAAAGATCGACCTAACAGCCTTGTCCATCTATGCGTATTGTAAGGTAGCAAAAAACTATCTGCTTATGTCTTGTGGGGCAAGTATGGGCGAAGGCTATGGACCAAGACTCATAGCAAAACAATACTTTGATAAGAAAGAAATGGTGGACAAAAAGATAGCAGTACCAGGTTTGAATACTAGTGCCTGTTTGGTTCTCTCCCTATATTTTGAGAAAAAACCAACGGAATTAAATCTCTTCGTTTGTCCATTTGATAAAATATTTGATGTGGTCAAGAGTGGATCTGCTGATGTGGGCTTGATTATCCATGAAGGGCAGCTTTCTTATGTATTGGAAGGCTTGGTGTTATGTGAAGATTTGGGAAAGTGGTGGAAAAAGGATACTGGACTACCATTACCACTGGGGGGGAATGCTATACGGCGCTCCTTGGGAATGGATAGGTGCAGAGAGCTGCAATCGATTGTAAAAGAAAGTATCCGGTGGGCATTGGGAAACCGTGAGGAAGCTATCAGCTATGCAAGAAAGTTTAATAGGGGCAGTCAGGATTCAATGGTCGAGGAATTTGTAGGGATGTATGTTAATGAGAGGACGTTGGATTATGGTCCAGAAGGGAGGGCAGCGGTTTCTGAGTTTATTCAAAGAGGAAAATCTCTTGGGGTTGTGGATCAGAATTTGAAAATTGAATTTGTAGAATGAAAAAGTCTTCGGTTTTTACATCAGCTTTTGCAATAAAGCTCTTATGTTGCATATTAAACCATGGATTGTATAGCTACAAAGAGTGATTTTGTCATTGCCGGCAAGCATTTTCAATCGCGTCTTCTTATTGGGACTGGAAAGTTTGGTTCTCATTTACAAATGGCTCAAGCTTTGGAAGCTAGTGGGAGTCAAATTGTGACTGTTGCTCTGAGAAGAGTGGAAATAGGTTCCCATAAAAAAGAAGAGGACATCTTGTCTTTCATTGATTCAGAAAAATATCTGATAGTCATTAATACGAGTGGAGCAATGGATGCTGAAGAAGCGATACGAATAGCAAAAATCGCTGAAAAAGCGGGTTTGCCCAAATGGATAAAACTTGAAATTCACCCTGACCCTCGGTATTTGTTGCCCGATCCGATTGAGACTTTGAAGGCTACAGAGCGGTTAGTTAAAGATGGTTTTGTTGTCTTGCCTTATATTAATGCAGATCCAGTGCTTGCAAAAAGACTAGAAGAAGTTGGCTCCGCTGCCGTTATGCCTCTTGGCTCTCCGATTGGTTCGATGAGAGGATTGGAAACTCGATCACAGCTTGAAATTATTATAGAACAGGCAAGTGTGCCGGTGATTATTGATGCTGGAATCGGAAAGCCTTCACATGCGGCATTGGCCATGGAAATGGGTGCTGATGGAGTGCTTATTAATACGGCTATTGCTATTGCTGAGGATCCTCTTCAGATGGCTTTGGCTTTTAAAAATGCTGTGGTAGCCGGAAGAATTGCTTATGAGTATGGATCTGGACAAGTCTCTAAATTTGCAATGGCTACTAGCCCAATAGAATCTTTCCTTTGGAAATGACTTCAGTTGAGGCAGCTCACTGCCTATAGCTTTTATGGCTATCTTCTCCAAATCATAATTAGGTGGGGAAGCTTTTTCCTTTCTTTTAAGCATAGGAATGCTCTATTTCGTGTCGCAAGGGATCTTCGAAGCGTGTATAGGGAGCATTAAATAAAACTTCTATTTTATCTGTTGGTCCATTCCTTTGTTTGGCAACATGAATAAGGTAGGGAATTTTGGTCACATCCGTTACTGAATCGGATTCAAGTCTATGGAGAAGAATAACTACATCCGCATCTTGTTCAATCGCCCCAGATTCTCTTAAATGATGAAGGGCTGGTTCACTTCTTCCCTCTTCCATTCTTCTATTTAACTGAGCTAGAACAATGATAGGAATATTAAGTTCTTTGGCGAGAGCTTTAATGCCCCTAGATATTTCTGAAATCTCAACCTGTCTATTCTCTTTGGCTTGCTGTGAATCCGAATGTAAAAGCTGCAGGTAATCAATGATAATGAGATCTACGCCAAACTGATTTTTCATTCTTCTTGCTTTGGCTCGCAGCTGATGAATGGTTAAATCACTAGAATCATCAATGTAGAATGGCCACTCTTTAGCATCATCAGCAAGCATTTTTAATTTCTCGAGGCTAGCTGGCTCTAGTTCGCCTCGTCGGATTTTCTGCAGACTTTCACTGCCTATGGCGGCTAATAGTCTGAGCATGATCTGTACGGCCGTCATTTCCAAGCTAAAAAATCCTACTGAATAGCCAGGTTTAATCCAGAGATCTTTGGTTTGATCGTATCTTTCTTTTAAAGCGCGACAAGCAAAAGTAAGCCCCAGGGCTGTTTTCCCTACTCCAGGTCTGGCTGCTAAAACAATCATATCTCCATTTTGCCATCCTGTTGTAATTTGATCCAAATGATGAAATCCAGTAGGGATGCCAAACAATCTACCTTTTCTTTTATGAAAGCAATCGATGAGTTCTATCGCTTTTTGGATCTCAACAGATGCCTTGACAGTAGAACGACTCACTGCAAGGTCAGTTATTTCAAAAATCTGTTTTTCTGCTTGGTCAAGGACTTGGGAAACAGAATGAGAATTTTCATAAATGTTTTGTACGATAGTTAAGGCTGCAGAATGGAGACGACGCAAAATACTTTTTTCTTTGAGTATTTTGATGTAAGATTCGAGGTTAAGATGGGTGGCAAATGAAGCGACTAAATCAGCAAGAAGAGCGGCCCCCCCGATTTTTTCATCCAGATGGTGATCTACTAGATACTGGTGAACGGTTGTTAGATCAATAGCTATATTTTTTGTGTGTAATTCACTTAATGCTTCAAACAGAATCCGATGAGCCGGAATATAGAAATCTTCGACTGTTAATCGTTCCCTGACCTGATCGAAAACCAATTCAGGATTAGTCAGCATTAATCCTAGTAAAGCTTTTTCAGCTTCAGTACTAAAAAGAGCAGGAATCGCTTCTTTGATGGTATCGACCCCTTTTCTTTTCATGTTTTTAGTCATATTCATTATTTCATAGTGAAGGAGGGGGATAAAAGACAAGCATATTTTATTAGAGATAAATGAATATCTCTTTTATGATGAAGAAGATACTGCAGTGTAAACTCTTTCTTGAACCTTCACAAAAGATCATTAGAGTATCCTGAGTCATCTGGTAGTAGCCTATTTTCTTTGAAGGGGATAATAAGTAGATTGCTTTGGGTGAATGATTCATCAATAGGGGATCATAGAAAAAAAGATGAAATACGCAAAAACATACGATGTTATTGTTGTTGGAGCAGGGCATGCTGGAGTCGAAGCCGCCTTGGCTGCTTCACGCATGGGCTGTCGTACCATGCTCTTGACAATGAATCTTGATACTATTGGCCAGATGTCTTGTAATCCGTCGATTGGAGGAATAGGAAAGGGACATCTGGTCAGGGAAATTGATGCCCTTGGTGGAGAAATGGCGATCAATACAGATCTTACGGGAATACAGTTTAGAATGCTCAATATGAGAAAAGGATATAGTGTCCAATCCCCTCGAGCCCAATGTGATAAAAAAGCCTATCAGTTTCGGCTAAAAGCGGTATGTGAAAGAACCCCTTTATTAGATTTATTTCAAGCTTCGGTTGCTGATCTTCTTGTCAATGATGATAAAGTCAAGGGGGTTATCACAGAACTAGGAATAATCATCCATAGCTCAACAGTTATTATTACCACTGGTACTTTTTTGAAGGGCTTATTACATGTCGGCAGAAGCAAGAAGATGGGGGGCAGAATGGGTGAGTCCTCCAGCGGTCTTTCTGAAATGCTAAAAAAATATGGATTTGAAGTCGGTCGATTAAAAACAGGAACACCGCCAAGAATTAATGGAAAGACCATCGATTTTTCTAAATGTATCATGCAGCCTGGAGACTTTCCTCCCCCTCATTTTTCTTTTGCGTTACCAGATATTGATATGGCCTCCGAAGGGCTTTTTACACTCAATCAATGGAAGGATGGAATGTTCCACGTGGAACAATTATCTTGTGCCATAACCTATACCAATGCAAAAACCCATGAAATCATCAAGGAAAACCTAGATAAATCCCCTTTGTATTGTGGCGAAATTCAAGGCATTGGACCAAGATACTGCCCATCCATAGAAGATAAAATTGTTCGTTTTGCCGATAAAGAACGGCATCAAATTTTTTTAGAACCGGAAGGCAAACATACAGAAGAATACTATGTGAATGGCTGTTCGACTAGTTTACCATATGAAGTGCAAGACCAATTCATCCATACCATTGCAGGTTTAGAAAAATGCCAGATCATTAGACCTGGATATGCCGTTGAATACGATTATTGTCCCGCTACTCAGATCTATCCAACATTGGAAACAAAGAACATTTCAGGACTCTTTCTTGCTGGTCAGATTAATGGAACAACAGGCTATGAAGAAGCAGCCGCTCAAGGATTACTTGCAGGGATCAATGCAGCAAGAAAGATCCAAAATCGGCCCCCATTAGTCTTGGGAAGGGATCAAGCCTACATAGGGGTATTAATTGATGATTTAACAACCAAGCCCATCAGAGAACCCTATAGGATCTTTACTTCAAGAGCTGAGCATCGGCTGTTGCTTCGCCAGGATAATGCCGATTTGCGTCTTACTGAAATAGGTTATGAAATTGGATTGGTATCTAAGACCAGAGCAATACGTTTAGAGGAAAAAAAGAGGCTTATTGATGAGACTTTTCAGAAAATAAGAAAATATCGATATAATGGGATGAGTTGTGAAGATTTGCTGAAGCGGCCGGAATTCTCATGGAAGGACCTTCCAGAGGAGTTTCAAAAAGTTCCCAAAGAAGTGGCTTTGCATATTGAATGTGAAATTAAATATGCGGGGTATATCGCTCGGGAAAAAGAATCGATTTTGAAGAGTCATAAACTAGAAGAAACCTTGATTCCTGCAAATATCGATTATGAAAAAATTCCAGGGTTAAAACAAGAGGCAAGGGAAAAACTTCTAAAGATAAGACCGTTGACTTTTGGGCAAGCTTCAAGAATTCCAGGAGTCAATCCAACGGATGTCTCCATTTTAATCGTATGGTCTAAGAAAAAAGCAGCCTTGAGTTGATTGTTTTTTTGAGCCTTAAACCCAGTGGATCTAATTGTTTTTAGGTTCTTAGTTTGTTTTGGGTAAATGCTAAGGATAAAAGAATGAATAATGAAAGGATGGCAAACAAGAACAATTCATTGCTCCATTCTCGGTTCAATGCCTATTTAGAAAAAATTAAAAGAAGGCTAAAAAGCATTACTCTAAAGGATACTTTTTCAGATTTACAAAATAAAAGTGGCCTGGTGATCGATGTGCGGAAAAAGGAAGATTGGTTCATGGGGCATATTCCGGGGGCTATTTGGATTGAGAGAGCTAAGCTAGAAAAAGAAGTGGAAGATATTGTACCACAATCAGAAAGCAAGATCATTTGTTATGGCGAAGATGGGGCGCAATCCATTCTGGCTGCCTATACTTTGCATGAAATGGGATACATAAATACTTACTGGATGGAAAAAGGATGGGAAGGGTGGAAAGAAAAGAAATATCCTATCAGTGCTGCTGAGGGGATAGAAATGAGAGATCCCTTGGAAAAATTAGGGGGTATTTGTTATTTGCCCAGGCTCTTTGATAAAATAAAAGGGCTATATTCTTCGAAGTTGCCTCCTACAGAATATCTCCAGGACGATTGGGACAAGGCCATTCTTGAACTACTCTGTATCGATGCCACGCTTTTGGAACAGGTATGCATTAGCTCGGAAAATGAGCAAAAGTTTTTGATGGAGTTAAAAAAAATTCTTGGTCCCTCATGGCCAAGCCAGCATATGATTGATCAATTTAACGAAAGATGTCAATTAAGAAAAACGTCGGGATTTCAGAAGCCACAATTCTGGTTTTGGAGAGCAGATAAAAAAATAAAAAAATAATTTCAAATTTTCCTCATCACCTCCATTCCTTTCATCTTACGGAATTAATAAAAAGCAAGGAAATGGGATTCGAAGCACAAAAGAAAGGAATGGATAGAAAAGAGCAGCAAAAGGTTCCCCTTTTTTTCCCTGCCATACTCTTTGCTACAGGATGCTATCTTGGTGCTCAAGGTACGTTCAATTTAGGACTTCTTTTAGGCAGCCTGATTTTTTCCCTCTCTTTATGGAGTAAAGCTAGTCGCTATCGACTCTTTAGCGAAGCGTTTTGTCTTTGTAGTCTTTTTCTTCTTGGACTACTCAATTGTAGAATCCATAGGGATTTGGCAGAAAAAGAAATGACCATGCTTCAGGAAAAGTTGGCAGCCTTCCAAAATCTCCATTGCTTAGGCTATGTGGCCAGTTTTCCTCAACAAAAAGAGAGAGCTATCTATTTTCTTTTGAATCTCAAGGCAATCAAATCTAGGGAAAAGTGGCTCCCAATGAAGGGGAAAGCCTTATGTAGAGTGGAAGATTGGCAGGGTACAATCCATCGTGGAGAGCTGATTACGGTAAGTGGAAAAATAATTTTGCCTCATAAAAAGAGTAATGCTGGAGAAGGCGACTTTTATAAGTATATGGTGGAAAAAGGAATAAGTTTTGAATTGTTAAGTAAGGATAGGTTTTTTTTTACAGTGATGATACCGATAAGAGCTATGGGTGTTGGATCGAGAAGATAAGAAAAAAGATAAAAAAGAATCTTTCTCTTGGCATTGAAGATCCTAAAGCCCATTCGTTGCTCTGTGGAATGGTTTATGGGGATGTTTCCGGACTTGACCAAGAGGATGCTCTGGCTTTCAAACGAGCCGGGACTTATCATTTGTTTGCCGTTAGCGGACAAAATGTAGGAATAATGCTGGGGTTTTGGATCCTTTTGCTACAATATACAGGAACCAATCGATGGAAATATTCACTCGGTTTTATTCCAGTTCTTTTTGTTTTCAGTATGGTATCTGGAAACAGTGCCAGCGTACTCCGTGCTTTTTCTGCTGCTGTTTATTGTACTATCGGTTGGTTTCTCAAAAGAAAGGTTAGTGGACTTAATTGCTGGGCTTTTACTCTTCTTCTTTTCTTGCTTATTGATCCTCTTTCAATAATGGATGCAAGTTTAGAACTCTCTTATTCAGTTGTTTTGGCATTATTGCTTCTTTCAAAGCCACTTTTTGAGTTATTTTATAGTTTTTTTAAACTGGATCCGTATTTGCCATCAGAACTGGCACCAATAGGCAAGCAATTCATTAATCGGATTGGAAAATCCTTTTGCCTTCTTTTATCAACTTCACTCTCCGCTTGGCTAGGAGCCTGGCCATGGGAGTTTTGCATCTTTCACTCCATCTGCTGGTTAGGGATTTTCTATAACATCATCGCGGTTCCTATTGCTGAAATGATCGTACTGCTAGGTTCTCTAGCGGCAGTCAGTGGTTTTGTTTCAGGTTTGTTAGCCTCTATTTTAAACAAAATTACGCATCTGTTCCTACTGCTATTACTAGCTATTGTGCATTCGTCTACCAAAATTCCAGGGGCTATAATTTCCGTACCAGATATGAAAATCTTATCCCATCCTTTTGACTCATGGCTTTATGTTGCGCAGGCACAATCCGGTTATTTTTTGGCTATAAAAAATAAGAAAAATTATTTCATAGTTAACTCCTTACAGCCATGGGAAGAAGAGCGTCTCATGCCAATTCTACAAAAAGCATTATTTTTTCCATACAATTCTCCCTCTTTAACATTTCGAAATGGTGAATGGTTCTATAAAGAGAAGTCGATAGGTAACCAATGGTGCAATGGGCTAGGAGATTCCGAAGGCTTGCGGTTGCTCTTTCGAGGGAGAAGTCGAGGGGAGATACAATGTTTAATAGGAATAAAAAATAAAAATATTTTTTTTCGATCTCTTTCTACTCACAACTTTTCATCCATCAACGACTTACAAATAGACTTATTGATTGAGCAATCGCTAGGATCTCACCAAAACCATCAATTACCATTTTCCTCTTTTATTAGAACCACTTATGGAAGGCGTCAGTTATCAGCCCCCCTTGTTCCTTTTTCTGTAGATTCTTCAAAAACATATTATGGAGAAGGAATATGGGTATTTGTAGGCAAAGAAAAACTGCAGATAATAGCTGAAAAATAAGCCTAATTAGTTGGCATTTTGTGTTGTAAAAGCCACACCCCTTCTTCTTTATTGTGGAGTATCCACCGACCAAGCACCTTGTAATGCCATTTTGAAAAAAACTCCTCCAGTCTTTCCACTGTAAACCGATAGCTATAAAATAGGCGTAATGGCTTGCCTTTGCTTATCGGCACTTCCTTGCCCCTACCTACAGGGATAGACCCATTTTCCTTCCAATATACCGTTGCTTCAATTCGAAAAAAATTGTTTTCCATTCCGATCGAAATGTTAAACAACTCCGTTTTATCCTCTATTCCCCAATCCCGAAGGATTTCTGTTAGCCATAAACGAGTTTCGGCATTGTCGTATTGATCAAGAACAGATTCAATGCCTTCAAGATAATCTTCTGTAGATTCGGTTTTGACTGGTGCCAAATGGGCGCTTAAAACTAAATAATCATTTGATGAAAGGACTGATTCGAGGCTTCTGAAAAGCAAGAAAGGATCGATATTGGGTAGGATCCCAAAAAGAGTAAAAATTCTTCGTTTCATATGATCTGTTTGTAAAGCTTCGAGTGTGTCTTTCCAAAGAATGTCGGATAAAATGGGGGTTATTTTCTCTTTGTTGATTGGACAATGGATACAGGCTTCAAGAAGAAGTTGTAAGCTTGTATCGATGCAAATCCAGTTCAGCTCGCTGGCGATTGTTAGCAGTTCATTGAGAAAAATATGATCTTTTTCTCCTGTTCCACATCCCAAACTAATAAGTTCATAGGGAAGAGATGCCTGTAGATAGGGAATAACGTTCTTCAGTGTATCTTTATAAAACTGATAACCTTGCGCATCTTTAAAAGGCGAATAACGTTCGAAGACTCTTTTCCATAGAAAAGATTGCCATGCAGTCGAATAATGAAAAATAGGGTCTATTTCACCATGTACAAGACAGTTATATTTTCTTTCTTCCCAAGCTGATAAGGAATGGGAAAGAAAAACTTGAATAGGAAAATATGAAATAGACTTCATCGAAATAAAATGAATAAATTGTTTTTTCTTTACAATGAGTAAAAGAAAAATTTCTTCATAACCACATAGCCATGATAGGAAAAGAGAAAGTCGTTTTGGTCACTGGGGGGGCTAAAGGATTAGGAGCCTATTTGTGCCGAAAGCTTAGCTCGGAAGATTGGAGTGTCGTCATCCACTACTACAAAAGTGAAGAACAAGCCTTTGCTTTGGAAAAGGAATTTGAAAAGGAAGGAAAAAAGGCGCTCACGGTTCAAGCAGACCTTTCTAAACAGAACGAAGCAAGGGGAATTATTGATAAAATTAGGGCAGTTTTTGGACGACTAGATGCGGTCATCAATAATTCTGGTGTCTATGATGCCGTTCCTCTAGAATTAACAGAAGAAAAGGATTGGTTTCGGGGAATTAATTCTACAGCTAGCGCGGTCTTATTTACCACTCTTGCCTCATTGCCTCTTTTAAGGCTTTCAGGCAGAGGAAGGATTGTCAATATAGGCGATTCGAGTTGTGACCGAATCGGAAGTAGGGAAATGGCACTTGGATATCATTTAGGCAAAATAGGAGTGTATCTTTTAACCAAATCCTTTGCTAGGGAAAATGCCCGTTATGGCATCACCGTTAATGTCGTTTCTCCAGGTTATCTTGAAAACAGCCAAGGACTTCCCCCACTTAGTAAAATTCCAGCTGGCCGATATGGTACCTTTGAAGATATATGGCGTGGAGTAAAATTTTTTTTGGATGAAAAACAGAGTTATATTACTGGCTCTCATCTCATTGTAAGCGGAGGATGGAATCTTCGATGAGGGATTGGATAGACTTTTAAAGATTAAAGAAAAAGAAACGATTAAGGTTTAAGATGTTCACAGGGATTATCGAATCGATGGGAATCGTTGAGCGGCTACCTGATTCAAAAAACAAAACCCTCAGCATAAAAGTAGGATGTCTTGCTGCTGAATTAAAGCCAGGAATGAGCCTTGCAGTCAATGGCTGCTGTCTAACAGTTACGCAGATAATGGAAGAGGAGGTGCAGTTTTTCATTCTTGAAGAAACTCTACGTGCTACCACCTTGGGAGAATTGAAAATGGGCGAAGAAGTAAATTTGGAACTTCCTCTAAGGATGAGCGATCGGTTCGGGGGCCATTTTGTTACAGGCCATGTGGATTGCAAGCAAACCATATGTGCGGTCGAAAAATTAGGAGAGGAAAAAGAGATATGGATACATTATCCTTCCTTTGCTAAATGCTATATGGTTCCTAAAGGCTCAATTGCCGTTGAAGGGATTAGTCTGACTATAGGGAAGATAACTAATGAAAGTTTTTGTGTTTGGATCACTCCCTTTACTTTAAACCATACAAATTTACGGACCAAAAGACCGGGAGACAAAGTCAACCTGGAGTTTGATCTTTTGGCAAAATATGCTCAAAAAATCATAAACGAACGGTTGGGCACTAATGACTGAATTGTTATGGAATGGTGGGGAGGGGGCCCGCTCTCAATGGAGAGGGGAGAGAAGGTTAGCTGGAAGAATTGCTATTTTTCATCTCATGAGAGCTGAACGCAGCGGACTGCCCATTTGTTGTTTCTGATGAGACAGCCTATTAAGTTTTGGAAAGCATTCTTTCCCTTTAAGCGAACTCTATCCTCGAGAAGTTTTAACAGGAATTCCACTGCTCATAATGGTAGAGCTGATATACAACGCCCTTGTTTCTCTCCACGGCCAATAAGTGGAAGTCGAATAGATTGCTGTATTCAAAGATCAATGGCTTGCGAGTACTTTCTATTTCAGTTCTTCGCAGTGGTACTTTACGATCCATAGGCAATAATTGGCAATTTGATAGGTGCCTATAGGTGTTCGTTTTAGCAAGCCAAGAACAACTTCCGGATATCATATTATTTTGATATAAAAAAAGGCAAAAGGCCTTTCTTAGCCAATGATATAATGTTGAGCTCTTAGCTGTTTAAAAAGTGAATTTTCTGGAAAAAGGCTAAGGGATGCTTTTCTTGAAAGTCTCAAATGAATGCTTTACAACTATCTCTCACATGGTATATAAGTTGGGGTTCTCGCTCTGAAGCCTTATTGCAACTAAAAATACAACATAAGGAATCTTTGTAATGAAAATTCTTGTTACTGGTGGGGCGGGTTTTATTGGATCCAATTTTTGTGATTATTGTTTTTCAAATGAGCCTTTAAGCATGATAGAAAAAATAATCGTTATCGATAAGCTTGGCTATTCTGGATCGATTGAAAATATAAAAGAACTTCAAAAAAGAGATAATTTTGTATTTATACAAGCTGATATTTGTGATCAAAAAATAGTCTCTAACATTTTATTCGAGGAGAAGATTAACGCGATTGTTCATTTTGCAGCTGAATCGCATGTGGATCGATCGATCGATAATCCAGAAATTTTTGTGCAATCCAATGTTCTTGGGACTTTTAAACTTTTGGAGAGTTCCTTCCATTATGTCTCTTCTCTTTCTAGAAAAGAGAGGGAGAAATTTCGGTTTGTGCACATTTCAACAGATGAAGTCTATGGCTCCATTCCATTGGAGGCTCCCCCTGTAAAAGAGGGCGGAGTATATGATCCTTCCAGTCCCTATTCAGCCTCAAAAGCAGCTTCAGATCATTTTGTCCTTGCCTATCATAAGACCTATGGATTTCCAGCGATAATTACCCATAGTTCCAATAACTACGGACCTCGACAACATCCAGAAAAAATGATTCCACATATGATTTGTAATGCGTTGGAGGAAAAGGAACTCCCTGTGTATGGAAAAGGGTTGAATGTTAGAGATTGGATCTATGTCGAAGATCATTGTGCAGGCATATGGAGAGTTCTAAATCGGGGAAGGCTTGGAGGGGTATATCATATTGCTAAAGGAAAGGGAATGACCAATTTCGAGCTTGTTCAAAAAATATGTTCCCAATTAGATGAACTCTTTCCAAGATCTTCTGGAAGAAAGTATGCTGAGCTCATTCGTTTTGTAATTGATCGACCAGGTCATGATTTAAGATATGCGATCGATGTCGCCAAGATGAAAAATGAATTGGGATGGGAGGCTCAGGTAGAATTGGAGGATGGGTTGCGGAAAACGATTTTATGGTATGTCCAACATAAAGAGTGGATTCAGTCAGTATTGGATAGAGGGTATCTATTAAAAAGACAAGGACTCTATCGATCGGTAGGGAATAATGCATAAAGTTGAATTTTCTTGAGTCAACCTAAAGGAATAAAGAATGGGGAAGTTATGGAAAGATGTGGTATTGTCCTTGCTGGAGGAACTGGAAGCAGGCTTTATCCAGTAACTGTATCTCTTAGCAAACAACTGCTTCCAATTCACGACAAACCGATGATCTACTATCCCATTTCCATATTGATGTTGGCAAACATCAGAGACATACTGTTGATTTCAACCCCTCGTGACATAGGGTTGTTTGAAAGGCTCTTAGGAGATGGTTCACAATTCGGACTCCATTTTAGCTATGCGGTACAACCTTATCCTAATGGACTTGCCGAAGCCTACCTTATCGGTGAGAAATTTCTCAATGGAAGGCCTTCTTGTTTGGTACTTGGTGACAATTTGTTATATGGACACAGCTTAAGTGCAACTTTAAACAAAGCAGCGCAAAAAAAACATGGGGCGACAATATTTGGCTATCATGTTTCGAACCCTTCTGCTTATGGTGTTGTGGAATTCGACCAATCTATGAAAGTTGTATCGATAGAAGAAAAACCTGCCAAACCAAAATCTTCCTTTGCAGTGCCTGGGATCTATTTTTATGACGGTAGGGCTTCTTTTTTTGCTAGCCAACTGAAGCCATCGGCTAGAGGCGAGTTGGAGATAACTGATCTCAATAAGAAATACTTAGAAGAGGGCAGTCTTGAGGTTGAGCTGCTGGGAAGAGGGATAGCTTGGTTGGATACAGGTACGCATGATCTGCTCTATGATGCTTCACTGTTTGTGAAAACCATAGAGCAAAGGCAAGGATTAAAAATTGGCTGTCTAGAAGAGATAGCCTACCACAAAGGATGGATTGGGCCTCAGGAACTTCATTCTCAGATAGAAAAGATGGGGAATTCCACGTATTCAGCTTACCTTCGTCATCTGCTAGAAGTTCCAAGATCAGCTGTTTAAATCTAGCCTTTTCATAGAAACCGCCAACTAAAACTAGCCAAACCATACCACAATTTTTGAACTGAAATCAAAAAGTAATAGGTTCGATTCTGGCTCCAAAAAGCTACGAGGTGACTTTTCTTGGCTGAAAGGACAAGAGGGAGGATAGCACTCCCGCTAGCTGCCTATGGGCGCGGCCCCCATTCTGCATGAAGCTATAAAATGATAGTAGGTGCTGAGCATTCTAAAAATGGCGCATATGAATTAAGAATCTGGAAAATTGAGGATCTTTTAACCATTTCCCTACCAATGTAATGCAACAATCTTAGGATTTGTTAGCTCAATTGTTTCTTTTGGGAAATTGCTCTTCAACGGCTATATTTTATCGGTACTGTTAAAGTGTTCTCAGAGGGAATGGATTCAATGGGGATAGAATGCTTTGGCATAATGAAAAAGAAGAAACTTTTGGATTTTTGGTTAAAAAGGAACCCCCTGAGGTTTTTCCCAAGGGTATGAGAAACCATGAGCCGGGCAGAACTTATCAATTCTTTGGTAGATCTATACAACGAAATTCTTCAAGCTGAAAAGGCTCATCAAAATCTTATTTACTCTGTCCATGAAGACAACAGATTAAGTGCAGCAAACCTTATTCATTATTTAGCGTTACGTCGCTTTGACCTTCGCCTGATCCAAGACGAACTCACTGATATAGGTATATCTTCTTTGGGACGTTCTGAATCTTGCGTCTTATGGAGTCTTGAAAATGTTCTCAATGCATTGGGGAAAAAAGTACATTCTCCGACCAAGCATATCAGTCGGAAAGAGGGCGCTGAATTGCTTCTACGAAACACGAGAAGACTTTTAGGAGAACCTCATCCAGGCTGTCAATCCAGTATTATGGTTACCCTGCCAACAGAAGCTGCTGAGAATCAGAAGCTTCTTGTGGATCTTCTAAATGCGGGCATGAATGTAATTCGAATCAACTGTGCCCATGATTCTCCCGATGTATGGATTCGGATGATTGAAAATAGCCGCAGACTCTCTCAAGAATTAGGATATTCCTGTAAAATAGTGATGGATTTACCTGGGCCGAAGTTGCGGATCGTAGCAATAGATCCATCTGTTAAAGCGTGTTTTTTTAGACCATTAAGAGATCCCTTTGGAAGAATAATAGAACCCGCTAAAGTTTGGATTGGTAAGGATGAATCCATGGCTGATCCAATCTTAGAAGCAGATTTGTTTTTGAAATTCGATAAAGAATGGATTGATGGGCTAAAAGCGGGAGATATTGTCAGGTTTTTTGATGCTAGAGGAAAAGCAAGAACTCTTAGAGTCGATCATGTAGTCGGAAGGGGATGGCTTTCTTATTCCACTCAAACAGGTTATCTGAAAGAAGGTATTGTTTTCGTTCATCTTCCTGATAGCCCAGAATTATCCCAAAGGGCTACGACTCTAAAAAGTCTTTCTCCGCAACAACCTTTTCTATTAGTCAAGAAAAATGATAGACTATGGATTCAGGGTGGCCAATCCCCTACAAAAGGAATAAAGCAAGAAGGTATAGTTGGTACGCTGTGGATTTCACAGCCACAAATTCTCCTTGATGTGAAGGTGGATGAACCAATCTGGTTCGATGATGGGAAAATTGGAGGAAGAATACTCCAATGCGATGGCGATGGAGCTGTCGTAGAGATCACACATGCTCCCTCTAAAGGCTTAAAACTTCGTGTTGATAGAGGCATAAACCTTCCTGTATCAGATCTCAAAATTTCTGCAATAACTGATCAAGATCTTAAGATTCTACCCTTTATTGGTCAGCATGCTGATGCTGTTGGAATTTCATTTTTAAGGATACCATCCGACATAGATGATCTTGAAAAGGCTTTGAACAACGAAAGAATACAGAATTTAGGTATAATCCTCAAAATCGAGACTAGAAAAGCTTTTGAAAACCTACCTTTAATTTTACTCAAAGCAATGAAAAATCGCAGTGTTGGAGTCATGATTGCTAGAGGAGATCTTGCCGTCGAATGTGGCTATGAAAGACTGGCTGAGGTTCAAGAAGAAATCCTTTGGATATCTGAAGCAGCGCACATTCCAGTCATTTGGGCTACTCAAGTTTTGGAGTCTTTAGCAAAAACTGGGATTCCTTCTAGAGCTGAAGTGACTGATGCAGCCATGGCTCAACGATCGGAATGTGTCATGCTCAATAAAGGGCCTTATATTGTTGAAGCGGTAAAATCACTGGTAGACATTTTGAAAAGAATGGAAACTCATCAGAGAAAAAAACGTTCCATGCTGCGCAAATTGCATATTGCTGGCCTTTTAAATCAACCTTTATAGAATAATTCCAAAAGGAGGGCAGCAAACAATGCCTTCAAACTTTTCTGTTAAATTGGGAAAACTTGCAGCCCTACCAAATGTGGAGTTTTAGAAAATGAGTAGCACAGGAGATGCAAGGATCGTAATTTCGAACGATTTGCTCGCAATCAAGCGTCATTCTTTCAATGGAATCTTCAGAATGGGTTTCGATCCACTTTTTTAAGTCATCTTCTGCAGATGCGAGATTAAAACAGGTAGGAGGAACAATTTTTGCTTTTCTAATGCAACCTTTATCATCAAGTTCATATTTGTGGTATAGAAGGCCACGTGGAGCCTCGCTAATTCCATACCCAGTTTGTGGATTCGGATCAAAGGGAATAAAAGAAGGAGAGAAAGGTTCATAATCTTCTATAAGCCTTATAGCTTCGTAAAAGGCATATGTAATTTCAGCTAATCTGACTAGCATAGATTGGAACGGATTATGGCAGGGATATTCCAAGCCAATTTCTTTCAGCTTTTCTTGTAAAAAGGCAGGTAACAAAGAATAGTTTAAATGGTATCGAGCCAGTGGACCAGCAAGACAGGATCGAGAATCGGTAGCCTTCCACCTAAGAGCATTCGAATAGGTTGTTTGTTCTTCTATAAAATTCTTTTCAAATTCCTTGGCATTGAATTGAGACTCACCACAACTGATTATCCCTCTTTCGATTGGATATTGTTTAGGATGTTTTAATCCTACATAGGTATAATTCCTCTTGAAATCAGGAAAATTAAATTTCAAACCAATCCATTGTAAGGCTAATAGGCTATAGTCCAAGCCTCTTTTTAGAATATCTAGAAGGGATCGAAGATCTAATTTTTTGGGAGAACTATAGAATCCCCCAATGCGAACATTTACAGGATGAATTTCTCTGCCACCAATCTTCTGGATGAGCGTATTGCCTGCCTTTTTCATTTGAAGTGCCCATGCAGCCTCTTTAGGAAAATCCTTCGCCATTTCCATAAGACTTGGGTACCCCAAAAACCCCGGGGCATGAAGAAAGAAAACATGTAGGCTGTGGCTTTCAATCCATTCTCCACAGTAGAGCAGTCGGCGAAGATTCCAGATATATTCGGGAATTTGAACCTGACAGGCATCTTCAATCGCTGCTATGGAACTTATGAGATAAGCAACAGGACAGATTCCACAGATTCTTGAAGTAATGTCAGGAGGTTCATGAAAATTCCTTCCAATCAATAACGACTCGAAAAATCGAGGAGCTTCGAAGATTTTCAATTCGCAGCTTGTAACTTTCCCCTTGTCCATTTTAATGAAAAGCCCACCTTCTCCCTCAACTCGCGCCAAGGCAGAAACAGATAGGATCTTTTGTGGCTCAGTCTTCTTCATCAAATCTTTTGAATCCATCGGCTATACAATTAAAGGTATGAAAAGCCTGTTTTAAAACTGTTGACTCAATAGATAATTTTTCTTTTGCCCATCGAGAAAGAGAGGGACTATTCGGCGTTTCTTTTGGTCCGTAACAGCCATAACAACCTCTTCCAAAGCTTGGACAAATTGCTCCACATCCAGCATGAGTTACTGGGCCAAGACATAGTGTCTTGGAAGACACCATAACACAGGGAGTCCCTCTCATTTTGCATTCCATACAAACACTTCCAGAATTTAAAGATGGACGAAATCCAAACAGGAAGGAATATAAAACAGAAAGGAGTTGTTGTTTGTTGATAGGACAGCCTTGAAGCTCATAATCTACCTGTACATACTGGGAGATAGGTAAAGAGGTAGGAAGAACATTGATGAGTTCGGGCTGAGGATAAACTCTTTCTTTTGCTGTTTGGAGAGAAGCAAAATTTCTTAGTGCTTGAATGCCTCCAGCTGTTGCGCAGGCTCCTATTGTTATCAAAATGGAAGAATGGTTTCGTATTTCAATGATTTTTCTTTTCGCCTCTTCAGTAGTTATTGAGCCTTCGACAAGAGATATATCGAATGGTGGATCAGGGGACCGACTACTGGCTTCTAAAAAATAGGAGATAACAAAATTTTTATCTATTTCTAAAAGCTCATCTTCAAGATCTAATAGGGAAAGCTGACACCCATCACAGGATGTAAATTTCCAAACAGCTAGCTTCTTCATCACCATAGTCTCATTGTCTCGATAAATAGGGAGCGAGTGATTAATAAAATATTATGGACATATGAGGGATAAGCAAGCAACGAATATATTCTTAGGATGTCTAGAAAGCAGCAAAAGCAAGAAGTAGAGGCGCCTTTGGACTTAGCTAAAAGGGTATATTATTCATTATAACTCTTCAACGGTCAATAAGTGCTCAATTTTTTCATATGGGAAAACCGGGCCATCCTTGCATATAAAAAAGGGTGAAAGCTGGCAATGCCCACAAATTCCTATAGCACATTTCATATTCCTTTCCATAGAAAAAAAGATATGTTCTTTAGGGAGGTTTTTTTGAATGAACGCTCTGGCCATAAACCGCATCATAATTTCAGGGCCACAACTGAACACAAAAGTCTCTTTATTATCAAAACTAATGGAAGGAATAAGGGCTGTCACTGTGCCAAACTGACCTTTCCAATCCCGGCTAGGACGGTCCACTGAAACATGTAGGGTGATTATTTGCTCTGCTTTCAGTTTATAAAGTAAAGGCATGAAAAGAAGATCGTCCTTTGTCCTAGCCCCATAGAGAAGTATCAGATTTTTAAAATACCCCTTGTTTTTTTGAGCGATATAAAGGAGTGGCAGAAGGGGAGGCAGTCCAATTCCGCCAGCAACAAGGATTAATGTTTTCCTTTTGACTAAATCTATTGGCCAACCTCTACCATAAGGCCCTCGAACTAGTACAAAATCATTTTTGTCAAGTTTGCTTAATGCCTTCGTCACGTTCCCTACGATGCGAAGCGTATGAATAAGAATATGAGGATTGGTTGGATCACTGGCGATTGAAATAGCCGCTTCTCCCCCTCCAATAGCTGAAAGCATGTTGAATTGTCCAGGAAGAAAATAAAAGGGCAATTGGTCTATCGGCCTGAGATAAAGACTAAAAACAGAGGGGGATTCTCTCTTTTTTTCTTCGATAACAAAAGGTTTAGGAATGAATGGATTTTCTGGAAAATCAGGAAGGTGGTCCATAAATATCAAGAAATTGGAGTCTGGTTGCTTGTAACCTTTCGAGCATCAAAGGAATGATCCTTTTGATTATCTCATAACCAAAGGAAGGATCTTCTTCCATCATTTGCCTAAGACAAGTTGCATCAAAAACAAAAGCATCCACAGGATCGATTACGCGAGCGGAAAAGTGCCAAAGAAAAGGAGGACATATCCATGACCATCCTACGACATGTCCTATCCCGACAGTTTGTATGACCAAGATGCCCCTTTCAGGAAAATAAGTTTCGAGAGCAACAAGCCCCTTTTGTAAAAGGAAAAATTTATCTGCCTTCTGGCCTTCTACAAAGAGATAGCTCTGTGCTTTAAAGGACAAATGAGTGGCTATTGCAGATAATTTGTGGATAAAGGGTTCTGACATTCCCTTTAGAAAAGGGTGTTCACAAAGCAGCGAGGGTGATGGATTCATATCCTTGTTTTCCTTCTTTAAGAGGGCGTCTTAACGGGGCTTGTTTTTCTAATAATTTCAGCTTCCTCCGTGATGTCTATACCAACAGGACACCAGGTAATGCAACGGCCACAGCCTACGCAACCGGATATCCCAAATTGATCTATCCATGAAGCTAGTTTATGAGTCATCCATTGTCGGTAACGAGATAAAACGCTTTTTCTCACACTTCCAGCTGGAGTATGCGTGAAATTCAAAGTAAAGCAGGAATCCCATACCATCCATCTTTCTATCTCTTGTGCCTTTTTTGGAATATCAATAAGAGTGGAGCAAAAGCAGGTTGGACAAACAAAAGTGCAGTTGGCACAGGAAAGACATCTTTGGGCTATTTCTTCCCATCGAGGATGTTGCAAATTATTATAAAACAGTTCCTTAATTCCTTGGGTTTCAATGCGACGGTGGATCTGTTTTTCTGCATTTTGAATAACATCTTTCTCTTTTTTTAAGTCTTCTTCCGTAGCATCGGTCTTTTCGATTTGCGCAATGATTTCTTCTCCCTGAGAACTACCAGCTTCGATTAAATAGAAAGGTTCTTTTTGACCGTTTAAAATTTCTGTTACAAGAAGATCAAAACCACTTTTAGCTCTTGGTCCTGTCCCCATTGAAGAGCAGAAACAAGTGGCAGAAGGATATGCACAATTAACAGCAAGAATAAATAGACCTTTGGCTTTGGATTTATAACCGGCATGAGAATAGGGACCTTCCAAAAAAACACGGTTCTGTATAGCAATAGCCTGTAGATCACAAGACCTGACCCCAATGAAAGCAAGTGGAGGATCTTGCCTAACTGATGGATCAATCAGAGGAGGAGAGGTTTTTTCGGTGGGTTGATGGATGGAAAATATTTTCTCTTGGGCAGGGAACAAAAACTGTTTCCAGCTATGGGGAGAAGATGCAAAACCAAAAAGGGTCGCATCTGTTCTTTTTTTAAGCCGATAACTTCCTGCTTCTTGTTCATCTCCTATGCCTATGGGAAGATCGTTCAAAGAGTCAATCTCTTCATAGACAATAGCATCTTTTGAAACCGTTGGACCGATGGTTTTAAATCCTTTTCTTTTGAGAGCATCGAGGATGGACTGAAGTTCTCTTTTAGTGATTTTAAACTTATTTGAACCAAATCTAGCCATTGACCATACTATAATCTATGATTTTAGCCAAAAACATAAAAAAGCTCTCATTTCATTAGTTCTTTCAATTAGGGTTAAATCCTATGCTTCTTTAAAGTTTAACTATTCCTGCAGCTAAGCTACATTAAAGACCATGGCTGGGGTTTCATGCAGAACAGTCGACGCCAATGAGGCAGTTGCAAGAATTGCTTATCTTCTAAGCGAAGTGATAGCCATCTATCCCATAACTCCATCTTCGCCTATGGGAGAATGGGTAGACAAATGGAGAGCTGAAAGAAAAACAAACTTATGGGGACTTCTTCCTCAGGTTGTTGAAATGCAAAGTGAGAGTGGAGTTGCTGGGGCATTACATGGTGCACTCCTAACTGGAAGCCTTGCTTCAACTTTTACTGCTTCCCAAGGACTTTTATTAATGTTGCCCAATATGTACAAGATGGCAGGGGAACTGCTTCCTGCAGTCTTTCATGTTGCTTCTAGAACCGTTGCTACCCATGCGTTATCCATTTTTGGTGATCATAGTGATGTCATGGCTGCTCGAACTACAGGATTTGCTCTCTTATGCTCCCATTCTGTGCAAGAGGCTGGAGATTTGGCACTTGTTGCCCATCTCTCCTCTTTAGAAGCCTCTTTACCATTTCTTCATTTTTTTGATGGTTTTCGAACCAGTCATGAAATCAACACAATTAAGCAAATAGAAGAGGGGCAAATCAAAGAGTTAATTTCTGTTGAGGCAATTTTGAAGTTTAGAGAGCGTGGGCTCAATCCCGAAAGGCCTCTGCTTTATGGAAGCTCTCAAAATCCCGATGTATTTTTTCAGGCTAGGGAAAGAGCTAATCCATTTTACTTGGCATGCCCTGGGATAGTGCAAAGCGTAATGGATAGAGTGGGGGCTCTCACGGGGCGTCACTATAAATTATTTCAATATCATGGGGATCCTCAGGCAACAATGGTTGTGGTTGTGATGGGATCGGCTTCAGAAACCCTTTGTCGAGTTGTAGATAGCTTAAATTCTCTAGGCTATAAGACTGGAGTCGTTAAGGTTAGATTGTTTAGTCCTTTTGACCAAGAAAGTTTTTTAAAGTGCTGCCCTCCAACCACGAAGATTATTGGGGTGCTGGATAGGTGCAAGGAACCAGGGTCTGTGGGCGAGCCACTTTTTGTGCAGGTTGCTTCGGCCATATTAAATAACGTAGCCAAAAGTTGGTTTCCATTCTTAGATCTGCCTCGAGTTATAGGAGGCAGATATGGGCTATCATCCAAAGAGTTTACCCCAGCGATGGCAAAAGCGGTCTTTGATCACCTTTCGAAAGAGGATCCTAAGGGATCATTTACGGTGGGGATTGAAGATGACCTTACTCAGAGCAGTATTGCTGTCGATGAGTCCTTTACTCTAGAAAACAAAACTCTCTATGAAGCAGTGTTTTATGGATTAGGTTCAGATGGGACGGTAAGCGCTAATAAAAATACGATCAAAATTATTGGTGAAAATGTAGGTCTTTTTGCTCAAGGATATTTTGTCTATGATTCTAAAAAGTCTGGTTCCTTGACGATTTCACACCTGCGATTTGGAACCAGCCCCATTGCTGCACCCTATTTAATTGAAAAACCCGATTTTGTAGGCTGTCATCAGTTCGAATTTCTTTTTAAATATGATATCCTTAAGGGCATTAAAAATGGGGGCATTTTGTTAGTGAATAGCCCTTTTAGTCCAGATGAAACCTGGGATAAGATTCCGCGGGAAGTCCAGCAGAAAATATTATCAGAGCGAATCCAATTTTTTGTTATAGACGCCTACAAGCTCGCTAAAGACTGCGGCTTGGGGAGCAGGATAAACACGATCATGCAAGTAGCTTTTTTTGAGCTTACCGCTCTCATTCCAATTGATGAGGCCTTGGATTATCTCAGAGAACATATTCGTAGCAGTTATGGATATCGGGGAGAGGAAGTGGTTAGGAAAAATTTCGAGGCTTTAGAAAAGGCATTAAAAGCTCTCTGTAGAGTTAAACCAGATGGGAAAAGCCTTGGTTCTGTTCCCCTGCTACCTCCGGTTTCTGAAGAGGCGCCTGAATATGTGAAAAGTGTCATTGGAGAAATGATCGCATTGCGTGGCGATAGACTTCCTGTAAGTGCTTTTTCTCCTTTTGGTGCTTTTCCCACGGCAACCTCTCAGTGGGAAAAACGGAAGATTTCCCTTGACGTGCCTCTTTGGGAACCATCCCTTTGTATTCAATGCGGTAAGTGTGTCATTGCATGTCCTCATGCGGTGCTGCGGGCTAAAGTTTATGATCCAACATTTGTTGAAAAAGCTCCAGAAGGTTTTTTAAAAGCGGATGGAAGATACCCTGAATGGGATGGTTTATTCTACACCATTGCTATTTCAGAAGCTGATTGTACGGGCTGTGGAATATGTGTAGATGTGTGTCCGGCATTTGATAAGTACTCCCCAGGCAAAAAGGCAATACAGATGATAAGCCGCAGGGAGCTTTTTACTAAAACTAAAGAGAGTCTTTTTGAATATTTCCAAAGAATTCCAGATGTTGAGAAAGAAAAAATTGACTTCGGATCTGTAAGACAAGTGGCTCTTTTACCTCCGTTATTCGAGTTTCCGGGAGCCTGTGCTGGATGTGGAGAAACACCTTACTTGAAATTATTAAGCCAACTCTTTGGTGATAGGTTGCTTATTGCCAATGCAACTGGTTGCTCCTCGATATATGGGGGTAACTTACCTACTACTCCTTGGGCAAAAGACAAGGATGGCAGAGGACCTGCTTGGGCAAATTCACTATTTGAAGATAACGCAGAATTTGGTCTTGGCTTTCGTCTAGGATTGGATGCGATCGGACAGTGGGCTCGCAAGCTTTTAGTCCAGTTTGGAGAAAGTGGTTGGGTAGATAAAAATCTAGTTCAAGAATTGATTAATGTCGAAGAGAAGACGACAAAGGAATATTCAGATCAAAGAAAGCGGATTAACTTTCTCAAGGAAAGATTAGAGGCATTGAAATTTCCCGAATCAAAAATATTGTTGACGGCGGCTGATTATCTTACAAAAAAAAGTGTCTGGATTGTAGGAGGAGATGGGTGGGCTTATGATATTGGACTAGGAGGACTAATCCATGTCCTAGCCTTAAATTTCGATGTTAATATATTGGTATTGGATACAGAAGTTTATTCTAATACTGGGGGACAGGCTTCGAAAGCAACCCCAAGGGGAGCAGTTGCAAAATTTGCGACTTCTGGCAAATCAACTCCCAAAATGGATCTTGCCCTTATGGCAATATCCTTGGGTAATGTGTATGTAGCTTCGGTCTCAATAGGCGCTGATGAAGAGCATACACTGAGTGCTTTTACAGAAGCCGATGCTTTTGAAGGTCCAAGCCTTATCTTGGCTTATTCACATTGTATTGCTCATGGGATTGACATGGCCAAGGCAATGCACCATCAAAAATCGGTTGTTGGTGCAGGACGTTGGCCAATTTTTCGTTATAATCCAAAAGGCTATCCAGATGGGAAACGCCTTAAATTAGATTGGGACAAACAAACAAGCGATTTTGAAAAATCTGAACTTATGGAAAATAGGTTTAGAATGCTTTTTTTAAGCGATCCAGAGAGGGCCGAAGAACTGCTAGCGCTGGCTATTTCTGATTGTCGGAATCATCTCGATTCTTACAAAAGGATCGGTTAAAATAAAAGGAAGAAAAGAATGAGTGTGAGTTTGGAAACAACCTATTTGGGATTGAAGTTGTCATCTCCTCTTATTCCTTCAGCCTCTCCACTGAGCAAATCATTGGATACAGTCAAGGCTTTAGAGGAAATCGGAGCAGGAGCCATAGTGCTCTATTCCCTTTTTGAAGAAGATATTGAAAAAGAAGCCCTCCATTTAGAAAGGTCATTAACAATAGGGAGCGAATCTTTTGCTGAAGCCTTAAGCTATGTTCCTGAAATCCCTGGATTAAGAATAGGACCTGAATACTATCTTGATCATTTAAGGCGGATCAAAGAAACGGTTGCTATTCCTGTAATTGCTAGTTTAAATGCTCAAAGTCCAGGGCAATGGATTAAGTTTTCTAAGCTCCTTGAGCAAGCAGGAGCTGATGCTCTGGAACTCAACATTTATTCTATCCCTTGTGATCCCGCTATGAGTTCTTCAGATTTGGAACAAAAATATTTAGAGATCGTTAAAGCCTGTCGCCAATCTACAAAGATACCGATTGCAGTCAAATTAAGTCCTTATTTTACTAATTTTTTATCCTTTTCTACAGAGCTTGCAAAGACAGGAATCAATGGACTAGTTCTTTTTAACCGTTTTTTCCAGCCAGACATTGATTTAGAAAACCTGAAGGTGGAACCTAGAATTACTCTCAGTACTGAAAATGAGCTTCTTTTGAGGATTACTTGGATAGGAATCTTATACGATAGAATTAAGCTAGATTTTTCGGCAACAGGTGGGGTATTGTCTGCCAATGACGCTTTGAAAGCCATACTTTCAGGTGCAACAACTGTTCAACTTTGCTCAGCCCTTCTTTTTCATGGCATAGATTATTTGAAAACAATTAAAAATGGGATCATTGAATGGATGGAAAAAAAAGGATACCACTCAGTCGAGTCAATCAGGGGAATTTTGAGTCAGAAAAATTGCACGGATCCTTCTAGCTATGAAAGAGCCCAATACGTTTATGCTCTATCTGTTTATCCAAGCCCTTCTATATCTGGTTTAGAAAAAAAGAAGACAACTTAGACTAAACTAAAATGCCTGAGCCTATGTTTTTAGAGAAAAAGAAGATACTGCAAAGGCAAGATTTTGGTAAGCTTATCGATGCATTGCACCAAGAAGGATATACCATCATTGGACCTGTGTTGAGTGAGACTGCGATTAGTTACGGAGAAATTCAGTCCGAAACTGACCTTCCCATTGGATGGACAGATATTCAAGAGGCGGGGAAATACCAACTCAAAAGACGACCAGATGAAGCTCTTTTTGGTTATAATGTCGGCTTTCAGAGCATGAAAAAATATTTGTTTCCTCCAAGACAACGCCTCTTTACTGTTGATAAAAAAGCAGGCCGTCTTACTTTTGTTGAGGAAAATCCGCAAATACAAAAATATGCCTTCTTAGGAGTAAGGTCGTGTGATCTTCATGCTGCGTTGATTCAAGACAAGATATTCTCCGAAGGAAGTTCTCGAGACAAGGCTTATGTGAGAAGAAGAGAAGAGGCTTTTGTCATTGTAGTTCAGTGTGGGCAGTCTTCAAGTTGTTGCTTTTGTCTGTCTATGGGAACAGGGCCTAAAGCAGAAGGAGGATTTGATTTGGCTTTGACAGAGTGTATCGATCGACAACAGCACTTTTTTCTTATTGAAATTGGAAGCTTAAGAGGCGAAAAGCTTATCAGCTCTTTACCTTTAAAAGACGTAAAAGAAGAAGATCTTCTCTTTGCTGCTCGTGTTATTGACAATGCCAAGGCTCAAATGACAAAGGTAATGGATACGAAGGGAATAAAAGAACTATTTTATAGCAATTGGGAACATCCCCGCTGGGATGATGTTGCCAGTAGATGCATTGCTTGCTCTACCTGTACATTAGTTTGTCCTACATGTTTTTGTTGGACAATAGAAGATTCAATATCTTTAACCGATCAAAAAGCGGAAAGATGGAAAAGATGGGATTTTTGTTATAGCATGGAGTTTAGCCATCTGCCTTCAGGTAGTGTTCGATCATCGATAAAATCAAGATATAGGCAATGGTTAAGTCATAAGCTGGCAAGTTGGATTGATCAGTTTGGAATGTCTGGATGCGTAGGCTGCGGCCGTTGTATCACCTGGTGTCCTGTTGGAATTGATATTACTGAAGAGGTTGCGGCTTTAAGAGTGCAATCTAAAGAAGACGTTTCCTAATGAAAGCAAAGGAATGCCAATTTGTTGCCGAACCGCCTGATTCTATTCTTCTTCCTAAGGCGTTTATAATCGAAAAGAAGGTTATTGAATGTTCTCGAGTTGTTAGTCTTTGGATTGCACCATTAGAGAAAAATGAATGTGCTTTTAAGCCTGGACAATTTTTAATGGTCTATGTTTTTGGGGTAGGCGAGGCGGCTATTTCGTTAGCAGGTAATGGAGGGGACCAAGGAAAATATTTTTTGACGGTTCGTGCTGTTGGCAGTGTGACTCGAGCAATTGAGCAGGCAAAAGAAAAGGATATTTTAGGCATTCGTGGCCCTTTTGGCAATGGCTGGCCAATCCAAGAAGCCTCGACCAAGGATATCCTTCTTATTGCTGGAGGAATTGGTCTTCCTCCTCTTTGGTCAACAATTCCTTTTTTTTTACAAAATCGGTCTAGATATGGAAGGATTTCTCTTTTGTATGGAGTAAGGACCCCACAGGACATCCTTTATAAGGATAAACTAGAGAGCCTTTCTAAGGGAAAAGATATTTCGGTAAAAATTGCAGTGGAACTGGCAACAGCTAGAACCTGGAATGGTCATATTGGCAATGTACTTAATCTTATTTCTCATGCACAATTCAGCCCTCCTTCCACCATAGTTTTTGTGTGCGGTCCTGAGCCAATGATGCGTTTTTGTGCTTATACCCTTTTAAAATATGGAATAGCTAAGGAGCACATTTATTTTTCAATGGAAAGAAATATGCGGTGTGCTATTGGGTCTTGTGGACATTGTCAATTTGGTCCTCTGTTTTTATGCAAAAATGGACCGGTTTTTTCTTATCAAACTATTGAACCGTTTTTGAATATAGCCGAAATTTAAACTAATCACTATGGAAGAATCGGAAAAGAAATCCAAAAGCATAAGTGGCAGCTCTTCGATCACCCCCACTAGCTCTCCTCTCTATACCACTAAAGTACAAACTTCTTGCTGTAAGAAGAGTTATGCAACGGCTACAAAAAGTGAGCAGTAGGCATAAAAGACTGTGAATAAAAAAAGCTCTTACAGTTTTTCCCTCTGCTCTAGCTAAAGTGCTGCTGTTTATTTTTGATATAATATTTAAATCGATAATGGATTTGAAAGAAATGTTGAATTAAAATCTATATCCATATCAGAAGCAAGCCTTTGATAAAGGACTATAACAGCAAGGTATTTTGTCAATGAGTTGGAATAAGCGGCTCATAAGGTATGCTAACGTGGTTAAAACCTTTGAAAATTGGCCAGTTTACTTTCAGTATAGAAAAGAGCGGAAAGGTTCCAATCCAATTCAAAAGCTTACAGATCCTATTGTTTTTAAATGTAGGCATCATCGAATCCTAATTGCTGTTCCTAAGTCAAAAATGGATAATCTCTTTGAAGAAATATTCGCTTTGAGAATCTATTGGCCTAATTTTTGGAGTTGGGCTAATAGAGAAAAATTGACTGTATTAGACATCGGCTCAAATATTGGACTTTTTTCGTATTTTGTCTTTAGCCAGTTTCCAAATTCAAAAATAATTGCAGTGGAACCAATTGAAGAAAACCTTCGTTGGATGGAATCCCTTCATCAGATGAATCCAACAACGCAGTTCTTCGTTAAAAAAGGAGTTATATATTCGGAGAGAAATGAAGTTGACCTTTTTCTGGCTGCAGAAGGTCCGTTTCCAGTTCTAAGCTCTGTTCTATCCACATTTAGTCAGAATATATCGAAAAAAATTCGGATTCCATCCTATCTTCTAGAAGATCTTTTTAACGAATATCAGATTGAAAAATGTGATTTGTGCAAACTGGATTGTGAAGGAGCTGAATATGAAATTCTCTTTCATTGTCCATCCAATATCTATGATCGGATCAATCGTATTGTTCTTGAGGCTCATCATATCCCACATCCCCAATATTCTCCCCTTTTGCTCCATAATTTTCTGAAAGACAGAGGATATTCTGTTTATAGTGAGCCGATGACAGAACAGACCACCATGATTTATGCATGGAAATAACATGCTAAAGTAAACAGGGACTATAACCAAAGAAGCCTTTTAGGAGCCGATTAAAGGAAAACTATAGAAAAGATTTTTTGTAATTTTTTTTCTATTCTTTTTGCTACAAAGCAGTATCTTCTCAACCAACTTCTCATTGGGAAGCCAAATATTCTGCCAATCCAGCTTTTTGAGAAATTTCTATTCCATTGCTTCATTGGGAGAACATTTTGTTGGAGAAGTCGAGAATATGTAGCCAAAGCTTCATCATAGCGAAAGAGGGCTAGATCTTCCAAGATTCTGAAATAGGCTCTACAGGCTGCTGATTTTCGTTGTTCCGAAAGCATATTTTTTTGTTGGAGCCATTCGACCATTTGATCAAAGAGCTTAATTTCTGTTCTTAAGACCTCAACAGGATAACTTTTAGATAAACTTTTTGTTGTCCAATTTTCTCTATACACCGCTCTTTTTGAACAAGTCCAAAAATATCGAAGAGTAGATTGGAAAATGCGCATGTAGAGTTCATTGTCTTCACTTCCAAACCTAAGCGATTCATTCCACCCTCCAATTTTCAATAACGCTTCTCTTAAAAATAGGCAACCAGCAACATTGGGATTATGCCTATTGAACCATTGAATGAAGGGATCCAAATAAGTGTGCGTAATATATTGAGGTTGAAAACAATTCTTTTGTCTTTTACCTCTTTCCCATTCTTCGACGAGCAATCCCCCTAGCAAGACATCATATTTTTGAATATTTGGGCATTCCTTAATCTGGGTTTCTATTTTATCTTCCAATAGATAATCATCGGCGTCTAGATATTGAATCCAAAGGCCTTTGCTTTCTTTAAGAATCAGATTGCGTGCTGTAGAGACTCCTTGGTGTTCAATGCGAAATGACCGGATATTTCCTTCAAAAGATCTGATAATGGACTGCGTCGAATCTGTCGAACCATCATCGACTACCAAAATTTCTTTTTCACTCCAGCTCTGCGACAATGCACTTTTGATAGATTCCCTTAAGAATCTTTCCCCATTATAAACTGGAATACCAATGCTAATGAGAAATTGTTCCATCGTTATTTATTAAGGACCAAAAGACCAAATAGATATTCTATAAAAATCTATGAACTATAAAAGAAAAAGGAAGAAAGGAGGAAAGGTTTTACATTAAATCAACCGTTGAGCCACAAGAACAAAAGCTCTCCTTGCCTAGGGAAAGAGCTTGCCGCCTCTAGAGCAGCTCCCTCCAAAAGCTAAAGGAAACCCCAACTCCTCCCACAAAGCCCTGGCTAATAGTCGCGGTCCCTAAACCGCCACCGATTCTGGCTTAGAGCTCTCCATCGTCTTCTGCGGCTTTCCCGTCAAAAGCTCCACAAGCCTGTCCACACGAGGACCCAAGAGCTCCTTGCGCTAGAAGATTCGCTATCCTTCAGCTCTCTTGATCTTCCCTCGATCGTAGTAGCTCTCCACCTCAAATGAAAGCTCTCTTCCGAGACCCGGAATCCGGAGGATATTGGACGAGCGGGGAGCGGTTAAGCGTGCTGTCTTTTCGGATGTGGGAAGAGTATGATGGAGTAAAGCTCAGACCGATCTTCCTTGCTGCGGCTAACCTGATCCGCCTTTCCGCGCTTTTGCCGGAAGAGCGGTGACCGGAACGTGTTGATGCGCTCTTTCAGGCCGAAGCAGCATTACTCGCCCATCAGGCAAGCTCGAGGAAAAAATCCTTCTCCAGAAAAAATATTTTATTGGTAATCAGGTAATTGCGAAAAAAAAATGAAAAAAAACAAAAATTTTTTTTTGATATTTTTTTTAAATTTTTCGTATTAAAGACAAAAAAATCTCAACCAAAGAAGAAAAAATAAAAAATGCTTAAAAAATATCTTGGCTTGCAGACGGAGCAAAACGGAATTTACAAAAAGAACGATACACAACTGTAGGAGACTTCATCGAAAGCTAATGTTCTTTTTTTTAAATTGTGTTTCATTGAATGCCATTTAGAAAAAAGGTTGAGGGGACACTCTCTTAAGATTAGGACAAATGAAGAACGTGGATACGATATGCCCTGACATTTATTTAAAAATCATTGTATCGGTTTGGCTTTTTTAAAGAGCTAGAGAAGCTAAATGAGGGAAAAAAGTAATAAGGGAAGCCATTATGGAATTTGTTCTTTTTTTATGCAAAAAGAGACTAGTTTTTTCTTATCGCACTACCTCGAGATCATTTTGAATATAGCTGAAAAATTAAGGCTTTCTAACCACTAGGAAGGAAGTCGGAAAAGAAGTCCAAGAGAATAAGTGACAACTGCTTCGATCACACCCACTACTGTCATTTCTAGACCACTAAAGAACCAATTTCTTGCTGTAACAAGAGTTTTTGCAGCGCCTACAAGAAAGTGGGCTACTAGGCTTATAAAAAAAGAAAAGGAAATGGCGAACATTCCTGATAGAAAGAAAAAAGGAACCAAAGGGATAAAAGCGCCAAGAGCCGTTGAAATAGCAGCCGATAGGCAGGCATTCCAGGGCTTTGGAAAGGTAGCTTGCGAAAGACCAAGCTCAGAGCTAACCATTGCCGAAAGAAAGTGTTCTGGCTTTTGATACAGCTTTTCTGCGATCCATTTTGACTCTTCTTCGTTAAAGCCTTGTAGTTGATAAAAAAGCGCCATTTCTTCTATTTCTTCTTGCGGATTTTCTTCAATTTCTCTTTTTTCCCTTGCAATCTCCGCTTCGTATACTTCCTTCTGGCTTTTGGCAGCTAGATAAGCTCCAGCCCCCATAGACAAAGAGGAGGCAATCATTCCGGCAAGCCCAGATATGAGTATGTATTGGGTTTGGTTTTCTGTAGCTCCAGCTACTCCAGAAACTATTCCGAAAACAGCTCCTAATCCGTCATTGATGCCATAAATGGAGTCGGTTATCCAGTTCCCCCCTCTACCATGCCATTTTTCTCTAGTCAAAATGGAGTTTATATTGTTTTCTGGTGCCGGACTTTTTTTGATCAGATTATGTAAAATGGAGACATGATCCTTTTCATCTTTTGCTAATTCTTCAACTGTCTGTTCTAGCTTAGCCGATCCTTTAAACAATTCTTTTTGTTTCAAATACCTCAGTTCATCTTTTGCTTCGGCAGTTTCCATTCTTCTCACAACATTCCAGATACCCAGATTTTGATTTAACCACTTTTCAATAATTCTTTTGAATTTTGAATCTGATTCTTTGCAACTTTGGCCCAACGCTTTGAGTTCTTGCTCCCATTTAAGAGCATGTTTTTCTTCAGTTTCAGCTAGTTTTAAGAGAATTTCTTTTTTGTGGGGATTTTTTTCAATTTCTGCAATATCTCTATAGGCTCTTGCCGTTTTCTTTTCATTTAGCCAGTTCTGATGCAAAATCTTGAGAAGTTCATTATGCTTCAAATTCATAAGGAAAATAAATTAAGGATAAAAAGAAGAAGGGGAAAAACTACCTATTCTCTTCCTAAAAACATTCAATCATTTTTTAGTCCTGTATCAACCCCAACTTTTTGTAGGCTGCTTTTTGAATGTCGGTCATTGCTGAAGGAGGGTCGAACCACATTCTTCCCCAATTCCTATCCACAAAAATTGCTTTTTCATGCTCAGCGAAAATCAGAGCAATAGTAAGCTGCTCTGCTTGCGATAAGTTAGGGAGAGGAATCTTATAGGGCAGGTCATTAAGAAATAAAAAACGGCTGCCCGATTGAGTCACTTCAAAAACTAGGACTCCATGGCCTGCTTCGGTGGCCTCATCAATTTCAATAATCCGTTTAGAAGGCTCGGCTTCAACTTTTTTATCGCCTATGAGGTCATAAGAAAGGGTTTCTTTGAATGAAGTTGTGATTTCATTTTGAGCATTTAGAGGAAGACTTTCAAGGAATTTTGCAAGCCTTGGTGTAATATTGGGCAGAAGTAGGGGTGTTTCTTTCCCTGAAAGGGAGTTATGCACAAGAAAGAAAAGAAAAAGAAGAAAAATGACGTTTTTCATGGCCCATTGGAAGTAGATTGAGGAAGTGGTTTGAGAAGACGGAAATAATAAACATTTAACTTGAGATCTTTTTCAAAGTATTCTCTCCATCTTGAAAGAGTCCAATTCTTCAAAAACAAGCAGCTATCGAGAGAATTCGAATAGATAGCAAAATCAGGTCTCTCTGAAATCCTCTCTCCTATAATTCCCACATGACCTTGAACATCTTTGGAAGAGGGAGAAATAATGATGTCTCCAGAAATCAGTTCGGATGGTTTTTTTATCAATATTGCATGAGCTTTAAGCCAATCATATAAGTCAGCTAAATAAGGGATTTTTAGGGGAATTTCCAATGCTTGGCTTAAAATTTTACTAACAGCAGCAGCACTAGAATATATCCCTCCACCTGGGAAACTTCCCGTATCCATTCCGACAGAATTCAAGGTTATTAAATAGATTCTGGAACTCAACGTTTCATTTTTTTTGTTTCCTCTACTAATTTTTAAAGACAAGTCATCGAAGGATGGGGGAAGAGCCTCTCCTTGTAGAGCTGAGATATTGGGATAGCTCCCTCCATTCATAGAAATATAAAAAAGAAACAAAAGGATACTATAAAAGCTTTTCTTTCCCATAGCCACAGGTTTGTAAAACACAATTAAAAAATAAGAAATACAAAAGTTTTTCTTTTTTTCCTAGTTATTTATATTGGAGCCTTAGTGAAAAAGAAGAGTTTTCTTCCTGCCTCCTATGAACGCTTGACTACTTTGCTAGAGTATGATAGCAAAGGTTTTAGGGAGTGAAGTGGCCTTAGGCTTCAGATGGAAGGAAGCCATTGATCTACTCCTAGATAATTTTCTAGAAAATCTCAACATTATGGACCAAGAAATGTTTCTCAAAACAGAGCTAAAATGGCCTTACATTTCTATAAATAGCTTTCCAATAGGTTAATTAACTCGTAATGATTGCTTCAAGAACTGCATTAATTCAAAGGAAAACAAAGGAAACGGACATTTCCATAAAAATGACCCTAGATGGGAAAGGGACAAGCGAAATAAAAACGGGCATTGGGTTTTTTGATCACATGCTTGAACTCTTTGCCTATCATGCTTCCTTTGATTTAATCCTTGAATGTAAAGGGGATCTTGGAGTTGATTTTCATCATACAGTAGAAGATTGTGGCATTGTTCTTGGAGAGGCTCTTAATAAATCTCTGGGTGATAAAAAAGGGATTGCTCGTTATGGATATTGTCTTTTACCTATGGATGAAACTCTAGTCCACTCAGCAATTGATATCAGCGGAAGGCCGTATCTTTGTTTTCGATCCCCTGACCATTTGCCCCTAGTTTTTCTTTCTGCTGGTAATTTTCAAGCACAACTTTTGGAAGAATTTTTAAGGGGCTTTGTTACACATGCTAGACTTTGCCTTCATATCCATATATTGGAAAGTAAAGAGACGCATCATTTAATTGAAGGCACCTTTAAGGCCTTGGCCAGAGCTTTAAAGATGGCTGTTTGTTTAGACCCAGCATGTATTGAGCGTATTCCAAGCACGAAAGGAACTATCGGATAGGGATTAACACGGCTTCAGGGAAAATTTCATGCTGACGTTATCTTATCTCTCAGAATTATATTTATTGTATTCCAACGAGTATTCTAAAGAAGTTCATCGTTTTGAGCTTCGCGGAAGATCTTTTCCTGATCCTCATAAGCCGAATCTTATGGGAGTCATTAATCTGTCCTCAGATTCTTGGTACCGCGAAAGTGTGGCTTTAGATTCAAGTTCGGCAATACGAAAGGCGAACATTCTCCAAGCCTCTGGGGCGGATATAGTCGATATTGGTGCTGAGTCTTCTTTGTCGTATGCTCAAAGGATTGATGATATCCAACAACTTGAACTGCTCCTTCCTATTATTAAAGAGTTATCGACTACTGGCACACTCATTTCTGTAGAGACCTATCATCTTAATGTAGCTAAAGGCTGTTTTAAGGCAGGGGCTGCTATTTTAAATCTTACAAAGGGGGATAATTTAAAAGAATTTTTTAAGGTTGTGGCTGACTACGATGGTGGGGTGATTATTAACTTTGTTCGAGGTGATAATGTTCGCGAGGTACAACCGATTGAGCTTCCCAAAGATCCACTGAGTTTACTTTTCCCTTATTTTGAAAAACGGGTCGAAGAAGCTTTTTCTTGTGGAGTGAGAAAGATATGGTTAGATCCTGGTCTTGGATTTTATTATCCTAATCTCCTCGATGGTCCTACCCGAATCCAAAGGCAAATGGAAATATTTCTTCATACTTTTCGGCTTCGAAAGTTTGGTTGGCCAATTTGCCATGCCTTGCCTCATGCCTTTGAGTGTTTTCAAGATGAAGTAAGGACTGCGGAAGCTTTTTTCGCCATGCTCGCCATTTTAGGCAAAACGGATCTTTTAAGAACCCATGAAATAAGCAAGGTTCTTGGGGTTGTAAAGACGATGCAACTTTTTTCAAGCGAAAATCCATAAGAATCTGTCTTAGATCAGCTGCCTAAGTCTTTTCGAAGTCATTATGTGTGATAGAAAAATAGAAGCCGGTTAAGAGGAATAGGTAGTTGCAGAAAAAGTAAAACTATAATCTTTATCCAATGTTTCACAAACAATAAAGAAAGTTTGGAATGGCATCATAAGTTTCAGGGTACTGGATTTTTTGTCATAGCTTCGAAAGCTTCCTTAGCTATTCACATACCCATTGAAATAGCCTATTAACGAAGCTCGTTCACTATGCCTTACCTTTTAATCGGCTTTGTACAAACTCTATTTCCCTTTGATGGATGGCTATAGGGTTTAAACAATGCTTCCAGGGTTCCTTTTTACATATGAAATTGTTAGACCATGGAGTGTAAAGATAAATATGATAGCCAAAGGTTAAAAGAAACTCTTTAAGATCGTAGGCTGAATATCCATAGTCTTTGGTCAAGTTTGTTATTTCAATTTGAATAGCTGGAGGATTTGCATTTTGAAGCATTTTTGTCAACCCCTGAAGAACAAAAAGCTCAGCTCCTTCGACATCTATTTTCCCGAAAACATAATGAATTCTGTCGTCAAGAAGATCTTCAAGGCGTCTTACTTCGACTGGCATTGAGTCATTTCCCTTGTTTTTTGGATCTAGATGACTATAGGGACCATTTTCAACAAAGAATGTTTTTCCTTCCTTGTTAGCAGCAGCAACTGGATGGACTTCAATGCAATAAAATTTATTTTCTTTTTTATTTCTATTAAGAGATTGAATAAATCGTTCGCAAGGTTCGATGGCAACAACCTTACCTTTTTCTCCAACAAGTTTTGCCATGTATATGCTATAAAGACCTTGATTGGCACCGCAATCGAAAACATAATCTCCTTCTCTTAAATACCGCCTTAGAAACTTCATCTCCCTGTAATCTGTTATTCCAGAAAAAGAAAAGGATAGGGGTATAAAACCCTTTTCAGAGCGGTAAATAAATTTCGATCCGTTATCAAGAAAAAGACTCCATTCTCCTTTAAAAATCTTTTTATAAAAGCTCCAAAGGATAATTTGACAAATTTTAGATCTTAAAAAACAGGAAGATTCTCTGGTATAAGATCCGAGATCTTTTTTGTAAAGAGCTAATTTCCTTTTCCAATAATACCAACGAGTATATCCATCCATCCCACAGCCCATATTTTTCCCGAATAACAGCAAAAATGATATTATTCTTTCTTTGGAAGACTTCTAACTAATTTTTTAATCTAATAAATAACAAATCTCCCCTGATAAAAGATAACACTAAGGCTGTAGTCGCACTTGGTTATTAGTTTTCAATGTATGGGCTATGGACTGATTAGTGACAACAGTTATACTTCCGCTATGAGGTTTTAGGTATGAATGGATTCTCAAACTAGAATCCCAGCACCCAACTCTGAAGGTATCATCCCCTCTCATAGGGGAATTCTCAACTCTTTTGGCATGCGAGCATGGATGAGGGAATGAGGAAGTCTATCAAAATCTTTACCCTGTGCCAAAACAGGTATCATGCGGCAAGATAGGAAAACTAATATTATCCTGGCAAAAGCAAGTTTAATGACCTACCATCTCAAATGCATCCCCTCATTCAAGCGGGTTCAATATAGGTTTTGGGTATTTGAGACTGTGGTATCGGCTCAACTCTATCAGCTTGTATAGCGCACCGATCAGATAATCAGAGGTCCAAATCAATCTTTTGGTCAAAGACTTAGAGTGTTTTTAGAACATAGCAATCTCCAATAGATTCTATCCTGGAGTTAATCCAAATTTCTGATTTGATTGCAGAGTTTTAAACCTTGGTAGTCTCTATGAAATTTTTTTAAAGAAATTGTAAAAAAAACATATTTTTCTACTTTGAAAAAAAGGGCTCTAAGATATCATAAAAGTATGCCACTTTTTTTCATTATCTTTGTTTTGTTTATTTCGGTTGCGCAAGCTACAGAGCTTTCTGATTCCAAAACAAAATCTGTTGACAGTTCTACTAAAAAACCTACCGAAGTGAAGTATGTTGTAAAAAAAGGAGACAGTCTTTGGAAAATTTCGAGAAAGTATAAGGTCACAGTTGAAGCACTGATGGCAATCAACGAATTAAAAGACGATCGCTTAAAACCTGGTCAAGAATTAATCATTCCTCCGAAGGGATATAGGCCACCACCCCCTAAGTATATCAATCCTACCCCATCCCAAGAAGAGAAAAGAGATTCAACAAAAATTCAAACTGTTCCACCTTCTCAAAGTCAATAATTATTTTTTGATCTAGACCAAAAGGAGCATATTTTCTTTTAAACGAACTTTTTGATTAGCTGAATCAGTAACCAGCTGAAGCCCATTGCCTGAATTGGAGGGGATAAATCGGCTTTTAGCTTATCCTCAGGAGAAAAATGGAACCCCTTCCTCGCAATCCTCAAGCACTTAGGCGACTTTTCAGCAGGAGCAATACGAGGTTATGCCCTCGAAATTCTCAAATTTTTGATTCCTGTAATAGGCTCCTTTGAGGTTTTTCCACAGTCTTTGGTTTTCCCATATGAGGTGGTTCCAAGGGAACGACTTTCCAAAATAAAGCTTTTGCTTTTCTCCAGTTCTCAAGAATGTGCTTGGCCTTGGTACTACCAGTTTTTTCGAAATGAAAATAAATAATCTGTTGGAGGTCTTTGGCTTCATCCTCTTCTGAAAATCTTTCCAGTCTTACCATCTGCAGGTTACAATTGTCCGGGAAATTGCCATCTTCGTCGTATACATACGCAATACCACCGGACATTCCTGCTGCAAAATTTTTACCGGTCTTTCCAAGCACGACGACTTTCCCCCTAGTCATATATTCACATCCGTGATCACCTATGCCTTCTATGACTGCAGTTGCTCCACTGTTCCTAACGGCGAATCTTTCGCCAGCTTTTCCGCAACCATAAAATCTTCCGCCTGTTGCCCCGTATAACACTGTATTGCCACAGATTACATTTTCTTCAGGCTTGAACAAGGCGTAATCAGGGGCTTTAAGAACAATTTCCCCACCACTCATTCCTTTGCCAACGTAGTCATTGGCTTCTCCTTCAAGGCAAATGTTAACTCCATTGACCAGGAAGGCGCCAAGACTTTGGCCAGCACATCCTGATAGATTAAGTTGGATAGTGCCTTCGGGAAGACCGTTATCACCGTAAAGATAAGCAATAGTCCCCGAGAGTTGGGTTCCAATGCTTCTATTAACATTTTTAACCTTATGGGTTATAAGAACGGGTTTTCTGCTCCGTATTGCAGATTTAGCTTGTTGAAGAAGCAGTTCATCCAGCGGCCGATCGCCTTGGGGATCATTTCTTTCCCACGTATGATACCGCGGTTCTGTTTCCATTCCCTCGGGTTTCCAGAGCAAAGAACGAAGATCCAAAAGTTGGGATTTGGGGTGATTAGGAAATGATTTTTGTTCAAGAAGCTCTGTTTTTCCTATCACTTCGTTTAATGACCGAGCTCCAAGACTAGCTAATATTTCTCTGACTTCTTGAGCAACCGCATTAAGATAGGCAATAATGCCTTCAGGAGTTCCCTTAAAGCGTGCTCTTAGTTTTGGGTCTTGCGTAGCAATGCCTGTGGGACAAGTATTGAGATGACAATGACGGACATAAACACAACCCATAGCAATAAGGGCCATAGTTCCAAAGTTAAATTCTTCGGCACCCAGGATCGCTGCAATGACAATGTCTCTTCCCGTTCTCAAGCCTCCATCTGTTCTCAAGGTAACTCTACTCCTCAGTCCATTGAGCATGAGAACTTGCTGGGTTTCGGCTACCCCTAATTCCCAAGGGGTTCCAGCATATTTTATAGAAGAAATCGGGGAGGCTCCCGTTCCCCCTTCATTGCCACTGATCAGAATGATGTCAGCATGGGCTTTAGCAACCCCAGCAGCAATTGTTCCAACGCCAGCTTCGGAGACAAGCTTGACACAAATTTTTGCCCGTGGATTTGCTTGTTTTAAGTCATAAATTAACTGAGAGAGGTCTTCGATACTATAAATGTCATGATGAGGAGGAGGGGAGATAAGAGGAACTCCAGGAGTGCTCCTTCTGAGTCTGGCAATTACTTCATCGATTTTGAATCCAGGAATTTGACCTCCTTCCCCGGGCTTTGATCCTTGAGCCATTTTGATTTCTATTTCAGCGGCATTCGATAAATATTCAGCTGTTACTCCAAATCTTCCGGAGGCAACTTGTTTAATCAGACTATTTTTCGAGTCCCCGTTAGGTAAAGGACTATACCTTTCTGGATCTTCACCTCCCTCTCCTGTATTGGATTTGCCTCCAATCCTATTCATAGCAATGGATAGAGTTTCATGAGCTTCAGGGGATAAGGCACCATAAGACATGGCAGCGGTGGTGAATCTTTTCCTGATTTCTTCAATTTGTTCGACCTCTTCCAGTGGAATGGGGGTTTGTTGACGAAAGGTTAAACAGTCTCTTATTGAAATAGGACCGTTTGAGAGGATGATGTTGGAAAACTTTCTATACTCTTCTATTTGTCCTGCTTTTTCTTTTCCTTTTAAGCCAACATAAACATGTAAAGGGTGAATAGCTTGAGGAATCAAAGCATGTTTTTCACCTTCTCTTTTATAACGGTAATACCCCCAATCCATCAGTTTTGGGGCTTGGTCCCTACTAAATCCCAGCTCATGCCTTTGGATAGCTTCTTTGGCTATTTGCCTGTACGTCAGACCGCCTATGCGAGAAGGGGTATTTTCAAAACAATCATTGATGACTTCTTCCCCAATTCCAAGGGCTTCAAAAAGTTGACTCCCGTGATAACTAGAGATCGTTGAAATCCCCATTTTTGACATAATTTTTAGGAGGCCTTTTTCTATGGCCGATTTGTAGTTTTTAGCTATTTCCTCTCTTGTCAAATTGCCAAATGCACCATTTTGATGCAGACTAGAAAAAAGCTCCAGACAAAGGTATGGATTTACTGCTGTTGCCCCATAGCCGATTAGACAAGCAAAATGATGAACATCGCGGCATTCCCCCGTTTCGCATATTATAGAGAGTTTGGTCCGCTTCCCAACCCTAATCAGGTGATGATGAACAGCCCCTACCACAAGCAGCATAGGGAGAGGAGCAAGCTCTTTGGATGGTACTTTGTCTGACAAGATGAGAATGGCTATGCCTTCCTCGGCAGCTTCTTCAGCCTCCATTTTAATTTCCCAAAGCCTAGATAGAAAGGCTTCTTCTGAACCATTGACAGGGAAAAGACATTGGATAGTCCTTGCTTGCAAGGATGGCTCTGGTCTAGACCTTAAGTCTTCAAGCTCTTCATTGAAAAGAAAAGGCGAGCTTAGGCGAATGACTTCATGATCTATAGGGCCTCTAAAAAGCCATTGCGGTAGTCGACCACACCAATTTTCTAAAGACATCACGAGTTTTTCTCGTATAGGATCAATTGGCGGATTGGTTACTTGTGCGAAAAGTTGTCTAAAATACCAATAAAGAATTTTCGGTTTGTCCGAAAGAATTGCTATTGGGGCATCATCTCCCATGGAGCCAACCGCTTCTTCAGCTTTTTGAGCCATCGGTTTTAGAACATATTGAATTTCCTCTTCGTCATATCCAAAACACAAAAGCTTTTTGTTAAGTTCTTCAGGGTCATTGTGGAAAGGATCTGCAAAGAAAATTCTTTTTCCTATTTTGCGTTGAGAGTTTCTTAAGAACAGACTGTAAGGGTATTTAGAGCTAACCTGTTCTTTAATTTCTTTATTCCTAAGAACTTTTTTAGCTTCGAGATCAATGGCGATGATTTCTCCTGGACCAAGTCTTCCTTTTTCAATGACAGTTTTCTCATCGATCTTTCCGATCCCTGCTTCAGATCCAAGGATAAACAAACCATCGGAAGTAATCCTAAAACGGGAGGGACGAAGCCCGTTGCGATCCAGACAAGCACCGACAATTTTTCCATCGCTAAATACCAGAGCTGCGGGGCCATCCCAGGGCTCTGAAAAAAGTTCATGATAAAGATAAAAATTTTTTAACTCTTCTGGAATGTGCTTTTCAGCCTGCCATGCAGCAGGGACAAGCATGAGGATAGCCTCTAAAGTATCCCTTCCGGAAAGAGTGAGGAACTCAAAAACATGATCAAGACTTGCTGAATCACTTGTTCCAGGTGGAATGATTGGTAGCAGGTTTTCAATCTCATTTCCCCAAGGTTCACACATTTCAAGCGTTTTTTCTCTTGCCTTGGTCCATAATCGGTTCCCCTGAATCGTGTTGATTTCCCCATTGTGGGCAAGCATTCGAAACGGCTGGGAAAGAAACCACGAGGGGAAAGTGTTCGTGCTATACCTTTGATGGTAAATAGCGAAGGGAGTTTTGAAAAGAGGATCGTGGAGATCAGTATAGAATTTTTGGAGTTGAGGAGAGACAAAAAGCCCTTTGTATACGATTGTTTTAGAAGAAAAGGAAGGAATATAAAAATCTTTAATATTTTGTTGAGCGATTTTATTTTCAATTTTTTTTCGACATAGAAAAAGGAGCTGTTCAAAAGCCAACGAATCTAGAGAGCGATCTAGAGGTTTTGCCAAGAGAATCTGTTCGATGTGAGGACAGGTTCTTTGTGCTTTGTCGCCAAGAGCATCCATATGGATGGGAACAAGACGCCATCCCAAAATATATAAGCCCTGTTCAAGAACAGTCTCCTCTATAATCTTTTTACAATGGACTTGCGCATATAGATCTTTGGAGGGAAGAAAACAGAAACCAACAGCCAAATCTTCGTTTTTAAAAAGATGGTGCCCTGATTTCTCTATTTCCGGACGCAAAAGATCATAGGGGATCTTGGTCATGACCCCAGCCCCATCTCCTGTTTTCATGTCAGCATCAATAGCTCCTCTGTGAGAAAGGGCACAGACGCATTGAAGAGCGGCATCTAAGATTTGGTAAGTCGAATTCCCATGGATATCCGCTACAAAACCTACTCCACAACTTGACCGCTCCATCTGTTCAATCCAAAGTGGTGGAATCGATTTATTATCTAAAAATTTTGCAAAATGCATGTTGTGTTAATTCTAGGTATCTTTTCGAAAGTGGCAAGATACAGGTTTGTTTTTTTTCTTATATAATTTGATGAATAAAAAATATTCATTAAAAAAGTCCTATCGCCTCCCCATTGAGGCTGACTGAAAGTTGCATTGCGGTTGGCTAAGTAGGTCTGACTCAATGCAGGAAGAAGCAGGAGGGATTTGTGATTGTTTTATAGCAAATAAAAAAAAATCGGTCATTTGCTTTTAAAAAAGGGGATGAGTGGATGAGAAAAATTCTAAGCATTAACGAAGAGTCTACTCACCAAACGGCTATCAACTTTTTGGAAGGGATCCTTTAGCCATGCTTCCACTTGGCATTGCTTTTTTATTCAGGAAAAAACGGGCTTATCAAGCCAAAGGTAAAGCTTTTGAGTTCCAAAGGAGCTGAGTAGTGTAAAGTGCAACGTGGTGGAGGGGGATCAGGCAAGAACTTCTAAGAGAATTGCTTAGAAGGAAAGAGAAAAGCAGCGACTGCTTGGATGCCAGATTTTTTGCTGAATAGATAGCAAGAGCCACCCTATATGTTTGTCTTTTTTTAAGCTAGATTACTGATAAATTTTACTTATAAGGAAAATTCAATATGATAGGCAGAATTGAAAAGACTTTTTTAGAATTACAGAAGGATAGAATCAAAGCTTTTATTCCATTTGTAATGGCTGGAGATCCAACTCCTGAAGTATTCCTTAATATAGTGGAAATTCTTGAGGAAGCTGGGGCAGATATCTTAGAAGTAGGTATCCCCTTTTCAGATCCTTTAGCGGATGGCCCCATAATCCAACAGTCGGCTTTCCGAGCTCTAAAGGGGGGAATGCATATCGATCGGGTTTTTTCTCTTTTGAATATCATCCGAAAGAAATCGAATATTCCAATTGTTCTTTTTTCCTATTTAAACCCAATTTTTCGTTATGGCATAGAACGGTTTGCTGCTCAAGCCTATGATAATGGTGCAGATGGGGTATTGATCGTCGATCTACCCCCGGAAGAATCTCTTGAGGGAATCAATTTTTTGGAAAAAAAATTAGATCGAATTTTGCTTGTTACCCCTGCAACCTCTCCGCTTAGAAAAAAGAGGATAGCGGAAAGAACCAGGGGATTTCTTTATTGCGTTTCGCGTAACGGCATCACTGGCTTACAAAAAGAACTTTCTAAGGAAGCTTATGAATTGGTAAAATCCATGGAAACTTTAAGCAAAGTGCCACTTTGTGTTGGTTTTGGAGTCTCGACTCCGCATCAGGCAAAAACAGTAGCATCCTATGCCGATGGAGTGGTCGTGGGTAGCGCGTTAGTTGATGAATTAGCTCGGATCGTGGAAGGCAAAAGTACCTTAGAGAAATTTAAGGAGTTTGCTTTTTCGCTTGCAAAAAGTATTCATCAAGAGCAAAAAGATAATTAATCATTGTGAAAGGAAAAAGTAGAAACAATGTCTATTTTGTCCTTAGATTATGGAACGAAGCATATTGGATTAGCCATCAGTGATGAGACATTGTCCATTGCTGTTCCTCTGGATCCATTGCAGGCTGAACCATTTGGAAAGTTTATTGGAAAGCTTAAAGAAACGATAAGGCAGTTTGAAGTTAGCCTTATTATTGTCGGTTTACCAAGAAACATGGATGGTTCCTATGGGATTGCGGCAGAAAAGGTCAAACAGTTTGTCTTTAAACTTAGGCAATGGATTCAAATCCCTGTGGAATTTCAAGACGAGAGACTGAGCACGAAGCTTGCAGATAGACTATTGACTGAAAGAGGCTGCCACGGAAAAGAAAAGAAAAGAAGGATTGACAGTTGTGCGGCTGCAGTTGTACTACAATCCTACTTGGATGGGCTGCTTTTAAAAGAAAAAAAAGCAAGAAGTGTTGTTTAACATTTTGATAAGAGAAAACAGATGCGCTTTTTATGTTCTTTTCTACTAGGCTTGGCTATTTTATTGCCTATGCTTTTGAAGGCTAATCCTGGAGGAGCTAACTATTCAGAAGGAAGTGGGCAGAAAGTAGAAAATGTTTCTTTGAAGACAGAAGAAATTCCAGAAGTGGCTCTTTTCAAAGAAGGTGCTAACGAAATTATGTTTATGGCTGGAGGCCTTTTTTCTACAGGTTCTGGTAATGGAAGATATACTTTTAATGAAATTCCCACCTTAACCTATTGGGGGTGGATGTTGACTACTCCGGACAAAGGGGGCATTTTGCGCGGGAATCTCGAATTGCTTGTTGGCCTTTATGCTAGCGCCATAGAAAAAGGCTTTGGCAGTACTGTTATAGGTCCTCAAATTATGGTTAGGTACAATTTTGTACAGCCTGATAGTCGTTTTATCCCTTTTATTGAAGGAGGCTTAGGATTCGTTTATAACGATGCCTATACGGTCAAGACTCAATCAATGGTTGGACAGGTAATAGAATTTACCCCACAATTGGGTGCTGGTTGCAGATACATGCTTGATACGCATTGGTCTTTTAATTTTGAGCTTCTTTTTCATCATATGTCTAATGCGGACATGGCAAGCAGAAATATTGGGGTTAATGAGTTGGGCGGAATGATCGGATTTTCTTATCTCTTGGGTCGGCCACATTGAATCTTCCTTTAGTCGGTTATAAGTTAATTCTTTCTTATTGCGGTACTGGCTTTCGGGGCTGGCAAAAGCAAGGCCAATTACCTACAGTCCAGCGCTTTCTTGAAGAAGCTGTAGCTAAAATATGGGAAACAAACATTCATGTTGAGGGAGCTAGCAGGACGGATGCTGGCGTTCATGCCAAGGGGCAGGTCGCTTCTTTTATCGCTCCCAGAAAACATGAGGCAGAGGTAGTACAACGAGCATTGAATTATTATTTACCTGATACAATTAGGGTTTTACATGTTCGAGTTGTCTCTAAAGAGTTTCATGCCCGTTTTCATGCCATTTCCAAAACATATCAATATTGGATATGGAATGATCCAGTGATGGATCCTTTTTATCTCTGGCGAGCCTGGCATATTCCAAGGCAGCTGGACATAAAAGGGATGAATGAAGCTACAAGGCTTTTTGTAGGCAAAAAAGATTTTGCTTCTTTTGTTAGCTACCCTGGTTTTGTCTTGAAAGATACAACAAAGACTGTTTTCGACTGTGGCTTTACCGTCCAAGGGCAATTGTGCCTTTTTACGATCAAAGCCGATGGGTTTCTTTATAGAATGGTCAGAAATATTGTAGGAGCGTTAGTGAAAATAGGATTAGGTCGATTGGATCTTGAAAAGTTAAAAGTGATTTTTGAAAGCAAAAATAGGAAGCTTTCTCCTGCCTCTGCCCCTCCATGGGGCTTGTATCTCATGAAAGTCGATTATCCTCCGGATATGGAGATAAATCATTAAAATAATTTATTAGTCTATTAGTTTATTTAGAATAATTATAATAATTTTAATGTATAATAATATCTAAATATATTTTTATTTGACATAATATAAGATAATATCAATATTCAATGTATTAAAATAATAAATGAAAGGAGGATTTATATGCCTGAACCTTTAATAGTTCAGAATAGGGAGCATACTTTAAAAAAAGGAGGGATTGATATTGTTCCTCTACTCCGTCTTTTTGCTTTAGTGTATTGCTGGATAGCTGTACCTGCGCTTTTGGCTTATTTTTATGAAATGACAGCTAGAGCCGGGGCAGATCATCTTTTCATATTCCAGAGAATTGTGCAGAGGAACTTCTATTTGTTGATAGCTGATGGCAGTTTGATTGCCCTCGCTCTGCTTTTGCTTATGAGGACGAAAGAATCTGATCAGACCACTTCAAGCCAAAGCCTCCTTCCCTTTTGGGGTACCCTTTGGATTGGGTATATTGTTGCAAGGCTATCCACTCCGGGGCATATCCCAATGAACCTGTGGATGGGAATATATGCACTCTTTTTAGCCCTAATTGTAGTTGCTTTCAATGAACTTTTCTGTAAAGGAATAAAGAAAAAAATATAATGAGTTTGTATTCCCCGCACCATTTGCTAGGTGCGGGGAATCGTTAGCTTTTTATTTCAGTATGGAAGGTGATGGATTTGGTTTTGGAATAGTGCTTGTTGCTCCTCAAATTCCTCAAAATACGGGCAACATTGCAAGAATATGTGCTGCCACAAATTCTGAACTGCATCTTATCGAGCCTCTCGGTTTTTCTTTGGACAATGTGGCAATGAAAAGGGCAGGGTTAGATTATTGGAAAGCGGTTAAAATATTTCTATGGAAGGGGTGGGATTTCTTTTTAGAAAAACAAAGGGAACGGAGATTGTTTTTTTTTGAAACGGGTACTTATCCTCCTTATTTTACAGCTTCTTTTCAACCTCATGACATTTTTGTCTTCGGACGAGAAACAAGGGGCCTTTCCCGAAGGATTCTTTCTTTGAGTCCTCAGTCCATTTTTTCGATACCTATTCTTAACCCTTCAGTGCGTAGCCTCAATTTAGCTAATTGCGTCTCAATCATCCTTTACGAAGCCATAAGGCAAAACTTGCTTCGAAAGAAAATCTCTGCTTTGTGCAAGGAATAGATAGACAAAAGGCTTTGTTTTCAACATTATTTTCCCTGTATGCTTGCAAAAAGAATTATTCCCTGTCTGGATGTTCATGCGGGGAGAGTCACGCGTGGGAAAAAATTTGGAAGAGCCGAATTGGGAGAACTGACCGATGTAGGAGACCCGACCCTTTTGGCTTTGAAATATAACGAAGAGGGGGCTGATGAGATCGTCTTTTATGATATAACCGCTAGTCATGAAGGCAGAGGGGTGTTACTGAACGTTCTAGAATCAGTAGCCCGTCGCTGCTTCATCCCCATCACTGCTGGCGGTGGGATTCGAACCCTAGAAGATATAAGGCAAGTTTTACTTTCTGGAGCCGACAAGGTCAGTTTGAATACCGCAGCCTTGGAAAATCCCTCACTCATTGCAGATGGAGCGAAGAAATTTGGTTCTCAATGTATTGTTTTATCTATCGATGCCAAACGGAAACAAACTAATATATGGAAAGTATTTAGTCATGGCGGCAGAAAAGAAACGCCTTGGGAAGTTGGCTCATGGGCTATGAAGGGGGTGGAAATGGGGGCTGGAGAAATAGTTATAAATAGCATTGATGCTGATGGAATGAAGGAGGGCTACGATCTAGATTTAATTAGGAGCTTATCACATACAGTTTCGGTTCCAGTAGTAGCCAGCGGAGGGGCAGGGAAAATGGAGGATTTTGCACTAGCCCTGGAAATTGGCCAAGCAGATGCTGTCCTAGCTGCAGGCGTATTCCATCGTGGTGAAATCCATATAGCCGAGTTAAAAAAATACTTAAAGGAGAGAGGATTGGCTATTCGGATTTGATTCGAGGGTAGGTTTTGATTGTTCTTTATCTTTAAAGAGTTGCCAGCTTAAAAGGATCTGAGAAAAAAGACAAATCAGCGGTTTAAGCCAGAGTCCAATCTCTACCCATCTTTTCCCAAAAGCTTCTATGCCTAGGAAAGGTTGCAAAGCTAGCAAGAAGAGTCCAATTGTTTTTTGTTTTTCAACAAATAAAAAGTAGAGGCAGAAGAAACTCAGTGCGAGTCCAAGAAAGACATAGGAATTCAGTTCTGTGCGAGGATTGCAGAGGAGTAAATAAGCGGTAGAAAAAGAATAAAGAAGCATAGAAAAAAACAACGGACTTTTACTCCATCTTTTAAGCCTAAAAGCTAAAAGAATTATCCCTATGGCTGCTAAGCTGCGGATCAGCAGAGAAAGGACAAAAGGAAGTTCCCCATGTACGAGATGGAAGAGTCCTTGAATATCTGCAAAGTTTGCTACGTTTGGTTGGGAAACCGTTGTCATCCGCTTCATAAAAAGCAGGTACTGTTCTATAATGTAAAGTGGATGATCTAAGCAAAAGAAAAAGGGGAAGAGAACAAAGAGCAGGAAGAGCCAAAAAGCAGTTTTTTTGAAAGAAGGATAAAAAATGGTCGCATAAACAAAAGGAAACAGCGCGATGGGTTTGAGGATCAAGCTTAGGAAGAAAAAAAAGGCTGCTTTTAGCCAATTTTTTTCCCCACAGGCCAAAAATGAAAGCACTAAGGAGCCACTAAGAGCTAGATTAGTTTGTCCATTTCGGATTGATGCTAGTGCACTGAACAAGATAAGTAGGGAAAAATAGAAAAAGATCTTATCCTGATGGAGCGGGAAAAAAGAGGTTGTGAGTTTTCGGACTGCCCCAACAAATATCAAAAGGGAGAATATTCTCCATAATATTTCTCTTGGAATTGGGGGCAGAAGGGCAAAGGGAGTAAAAAAAAGGGCAAAATGAGGAAAATAGAGAAACCCATGAATTCCACTAGATTCGTAAAGAGGGACTTTTTGTAAAAACCTTGTAGAGGCTTGAACATAAGCCAGAGTAACGGTTCGACTTTGTGGATTATGGAATATAAGAAGGCTGAGGGAAAGAAGTAAGACTGACCAAAGGATAATGTTGGCAAAGGCCAAATAAGAACTTTTCATAACTGTTCTACAGGCCTTTCTTTCTGAAGAACATCATTTAGAGTACAAAACTTTACCTCTAAAGATTGCAGCCAAGAAATGTATGCCTCGAGTCTTTGTAAAAGAACCAGGCCATCGATCGCTTTTGCTATTCTAGGAATGGGATATTGCTGGATATTGGCAAATTCCCATGGGTGAAAAAAAATATTGAGATAGCCTTTTTCCTGTAATGTCCAGAGGGAAAAGGTTTTGAATAAGGATAAAGGGATATTTTTAAAGGAGAGCCAACAAAGAGGAATACGAAACAAGGGAGTAGTCGAAATTGGTATTTGAACAAGGCCCTGCTCGCAAAAAATTTTTCTTGGGAATGATAAATAATTGTATCTACCAGGTAGCCAGGTAGGATTGATCGATGAGTTGTATTTATACCCAGAACAAATAAGTGATTGGTAATTTACAGCTCTGAATCTAGGACTTCGATATCCAAGAATTTGAACTGAGCAGATATCTTCTAGGATTTTCTTTGAAAGGTGAAGTTCTTCATCTTTCCCGATAGGATTGTGGCTTAATCCATGCGATGCGATTTCGTGTCCAAACGCTAGAATAGTTTTAATAAGTTCGGTTTTTTTTAAAGCAAAAGATGCCGTTGTAAAAAAAGTGACTTTTATCCCTTTTTTTTGGAGTAACTCCAAGAGAGTCTCTGCGCCTTCATTGGACACCTGAATCTGTTCTTTTTCTTTTAAGTAATGCCCGTACTCGCAAGGAATATCAAATTCTTCGAGATCAAAGTTCAAATAGATTTTGCCGATCATATTCCCCTTTGTTTGCAAAATATTTGATTTGCACCAACTCCTTTAACATCCGAAGGGAATCACCAAAAAGTTTGATTTTCGAATGCTTATAAGAGTGTGTGGCAGAGACTTTAACAGGAATTTCTTCAACTTTATATCCTAATTTTCTTGCAAGAAAAATCAGTTCCACATCAAAAGAAAAACCTTCAATTCTTTGCAATTTAAATAACTTTTCAGCTACAGTTCTCCGAAAGGCTTTCAGACCGGCTTGTGTATCCGAATAAGGCAGGTCAAGTATGAAACCAACCAGTTTGTTAAAACAGTAGCCAAGAAATTTTCTTCTTAAACTCCGTTCCAAACAAAAACCCTTTTTTTCCGATACTCTGCTGCCAATGGCAATATCACAACTTTGTAGTTTTTCTTCAAACAAAGGCAGGTAATCTAAAGGATAAGCTAAATCCCCATCTAGAAAACAGAAATTGTCTCCATGGGTGTGCCGGAAGCCTTCTTTTATAGCATAGCCTTTGCCTTTGTTGGTCTTGTAATCGATAAGTTGCACATGAGCAGAGGCAAATTCTTTTAAAACGGCTTTCAACAAATTTCCAGTGTTATCTGTAGAGCCATCATTAACAAAAATAAATTCGTATCGAGGATGTTGCATAGAAAACTGGCAGATAGATCGAGAGACTTCTTGAATGATTTTTTCTTCGTTATAGACCGGAAGAACAACACTGAATATGGTCATGGAAATCTAATTGCAATTAAAAAAAAGAAAATGGAAGTTCTTTGTTTCGATAATTTTTTGCTTTGCTAGTTCTCATACCATTTCGCCCCCCTTTCCTTTGAATCTTCACTAGGATATTATAAATTGTGGATTTTAATGCTTTTATCTCTGAAAAAAAAGACAAACAAATTATCTTTTTTGATGGAATATGTGTTTTATGCAATTCTTTTGTATCCTTTGTGTTAAGAAAAGATAAAAAACATTCTTTTTTGTTTGCCCCAAGACAAGGAAAATTGTTTGAAAAATTCCAATGGCTCATGAGTCCTGAGGCGAAAATAGCCGATTCTATAGTTCTCTGTCGTTATAACGCGAAGAAACATACATGGGAATTTTTCATTGAATCGCAAGCTGTTGTGGAGATTCTAAAAAGCCTTACTGGGTTTTATTTGTTAGGACTTCTGCTTTCTTTTTTCCCCACTTCGTTTTTAAATAAACTCTATAGACTAATTGCTAAAAATCGATACAAGCTCTTTGGGAAAGAAAAAAATTGCCGTTTTCTGAATCAAGAAGAAAGGAAATACTTTTTTGATTGATCCTTTCCTACTCACTTTGCCACAATAATAACAAAAATGCAAAGTCTAGACAAATTAGACCAAATATTTGAACTACAAAAAAAACTGAATCTAAAAATAGGGGTTGATCCTACGACTATGGATCAGGAAACTCGAATACAGTGGCTTTTGAATTATACTCGAGCCATTGGGCAGGAGCTGGCCGAACTGGTCGACAGTATTCCATGGAAATGGTGGGCGAAATATCAAAAATTTGACCTACAGAATGCCCGCGTTGAGGTCATCGATCTGTTGCACTTTCTTGTTTCCACAGCCCAACTTTTAGGGATGAGTCCAGAAGATCTTTTCGAAGCCTATCACAAAAAACATATGGTCAATATAAAAAGGATCGACGAAGGGTATCATGTTAAAGATGAAAACGATTGCAAGCATATTTGATTTTTCATCTTTAATATGAGTCAGCATGTTTTATAACCTTTTTAATTTTTCTTTTGTAGGGTTAATTTCTTAAGAAAAGAAGGAAAAGAATGGGAGAGGGGGGTTGCGACAGTCTGGAGAGGATGGACAGCATCCCTCCATTAGATTATTGGATTTTTTCTACGCCCCATGCTGAGGGGGCAATGGACCTTTCCAGTATCTTTGGTGCCAACGGCTCTTTGATGCTGGATTTAGGGGCTGGAGAAGGGTCTTTTATTATTGATTATGCAATGAAAAATCCCCAAGCCTGTCTTTTTGCCATAGAAAAAAAAATTAGCAGGGTACGAAAAATAGCTTCAAAAGCTAGACGTTTAAATTTAAAAAACCTTAGGGTTGTTCATTGTTGCTGGGAACAATTTTTATTAAGGCATTGTATGCCTTCTTCAGTCGACGAAATACATATTCTTTTCCCTGATCCTTGGCCAAAGAGAAGGCACCATAAACGAAGATCCATCAAAGCTCCCGTTGTTCAAGCAATAGCCGATGTGCTTAAACCCAATGGGATATGCCGACTACTAACTGATAACAGAGAATATTTTCTTTGGAGTGAAAAACTTTTTCTTCTTTCAGGATATTTTGAAGAAAAACCACTATCATTGCCTTCCGAATATCCTGAAAGCCTATTCCAAAAAAGGTTTAAAGAAAGGGGCATTATTTGTTATCAGGCGGTGTGGAGAAAAAAGACAACATTGTAGATGCCCCTTTCAGCTTCAGTTAATTATTCTTTCTGTAATCAGAAAGCATAGCCAATGGCTAAGAGTCCTAATGGAATCATTGCATGGCCAATAGTAACCTGAGTGGCTCCAAGATTATATCCTGAAAGGGTATCCGTCCAAATCCATTCAAATTGAGCGGCTGCCAACCAGTGTGCAGTGATGAAATAGCGCACACCGGCTAGGGGTTGAAAGGCAAAAGCCCAATTTGTCCCAATATTGGCATTGGCTACTTCAGCGTTGACAACAACAGCTCCCACTCCAAAACCAATATAAGGTTCAAAATTGCCAATATGATAACCCACAGTGCCATTAACCATTAGGGCACCAATGTTTAGGGCAGTATTCATATTAGGCAGGCTCAGATAATGTCCAGTGCCTATGAAAGCGCCTTCAGCATCCACTGTCCATGCAAGATGGGTTTCAGTATCAAGCCAATGATAACCACCAAGTACTCCAAGAACAGTGCTAAAGTTGGTGTTGACAGTAATGGGTCCGCCGGGATTGGTAAAGCCATCATTAGCGCCTACAAAAGCAGTTCCGGCTCCTCCGGCAATATACCAGGCTCCAACGATTCGCTTCGATTCAGCACCAGCTTTTTCCATTGCCTTTTTATTTTCCAAGTATTTTGAACTATGATCTTTATCTACCGCTATTTCATCTCCTTCCGCTAGGGTCGATGCATTGTCTTCGGCTTTCAGATGCAAAGCAGAAAAACCAAATCCAATGCTTAAGCAAAGGAGCGCACATCGTAAGATTTTCAAAGCCCAAAGCTTTATATTTTTTTTCATTTTCCCTCCTCTTAGGATTCTATTAATTATTTTAATTATTTTTTAAAATAAATTATAAATAAACTTGTAGGTTTTATCTCTTAATCTTAAAAAAAAATCAAAACAAAATTATCGAAATTTTAATCTAGGCATTCTGACTAATTTTTCTTTAGTTTAATGCATGGCTTTAAACAAAACGAACGCCAATAGCCAGTAATGCTTTTAGTAAATCTGTAATCAAGTAGATCAAGTAGAAAATGGGGAAAGGATTTAGAGGGAAAAAAATTGGTATAGGTTTTAGGATAATAGAACAATGAAAATATCTCTTAATTGGCTTAAAGATTATATTGAATTGGAAAAGCCTTTGGCTCTGATAGTCGAAAAATTGACATTAGGGGGAGTGGAAGTTGAGGAAGTTAATGAGATAGGAATTGAAGATGAAAAGATAGTAGTAGGCGAAATAGTGAGCTGGAGGCCGCATCCCAACGCCGATAAACTAAGGGTGTGTGAGGTCTTTACTGGCTTAGATAAGCTCAGTATTGTATGTGGCGCTAAAAATTTTGATGTAGGAGATCGAGTCGTCTTAGCTTTACCTGGGGCTGTTTTGCCTAGAGGTCTGCAGATTGGAGTAAAAAAAATACGTGGCGAAACTTCTTACGGGATGCTCTGCTCTGAAAAGGAACTAGGATTATCGGGGGAATCTGAAGGGATAATGATTTTATCAAAAGAAGTTCCATTAGGTAGTAGCCTTAGCTCTTTCTTTCCAAAAGACACGATTCTTGATTTGGAGATCACTCCGAATCGGTCCGATCTGCTCTGTTATATTGGGATTGCCAGAGAGCTTGCAGCTCTTGGTGTGGGGAAACTAAAATCTTCAAGGGCTTTTCAGCTAGCATCCATTGGAGAAGGGTTAATGAGTCGTTATGGAAAAGTGACGATAGAGAATAAGAAGAAATGTCTTTTGTATTCAGGATGCTGGATTGAGAACATAAGGGTTGGACCTTCTCCTACTTGGCTTGCTTCTAGGCTTAAAGCGAGTGGTTTTAAGCCAATCAATGCGGTTGTTGATATTACGAATTATGTTCTTCTTGAAACTGGACAGCCTCTTCATGCTTTCGATGCCGAACGGTTTGGTTCCCAGAACATTATTGTAAGAGATGGCCAGAAAGGTGAGCTTTTTGTTGGATTAGATGGGAAAGAATATGTTTTGGATGAAAGAGATTTGGTTATTGCAAGCCCCCATCAGGTAGAAGCTCTTGCAGGAGTAATCGGAGGAAAGGCTTCGGCAGTCAGCAGCTCTACTACATCGATTCTCCTAGAATCGGCTTGGTTTGAGCCCTTTACAATTCAACAGACATCCAATAGGCTGGGGATAGTGACCGAAGCCTCTTATCGATTTGCAAGAAGGGTAGATCCGCAAGGGGTAATTCCTGGGAGAATCAGGGCTGTGGAGCTATTGGAAAAAGTCCTTGGGGCGAAATTGGTTGGAGGTGTCATAGAGGGAAAAATTGAGGCAAGCAAAAATAGCATCAGGCTTAGAAAACAAAAGCTTGAGGAGTTTACTGCTTTGTCTTGGTCACAAACAGAAATAGAAGAAAAACTCAAGTCTTTGGGATTACTCTTAAAGCATCAAACAGAGAAGGAATCTTATTGGGAAGCTCCTTCTTTCAGATCCGATTTGGAAATAGAAGAGGATCTTATTGAAGAGCTGGTACGGTTGCGTGGTCTTTCTGATATTCCCTCGCGGATTTCTTTTGGGTTGGCTTCACCATCAGCTACAGAAAAGGAATGGGATAAGGTCTTTGAGCTTAAACAAGTGCTGGCATCGAAAGGATATCAGGAATGCATGACCATCCCCTTGGTGGTGGATGAAAAGAAGGAGGAGGAGGATAGAATTTCCCTATCCAATCCGGCAAGCAATTATCATGTAGTCCTCAGAAAATCTTTTTTGAGGTCTTTGGTTGAGGTAGCCAATACGAATTGGAGGCGAGGCAATAAGGAAATAAGGATATTTGAAATCGGCACTCTTTTTTTTAACAATAAGGGGAAGGTGTGTGAAGAGCAAAGGTTAGGCATTCTTGTCGGAGGAGAAACCAATCAACTGGAAACTCGTATGCTACAGTGGTCAATGAAACAACGAAAAATAGATTTTTATGATTTGAAGCAGCTGATGGATTTTCTAGAACAAAAAAAGGGTTTTTTGGAGGAAGATCGTAAAGAGTTGTTTTTAGTTCGTTCAGAGGACTTAGAAGGATTAGCAGTCGATTTTCCCTGTTATTATGTTGAATATAGCATCGAACGATGGAAAAGGGAAAGTGAGCAACTCCCCACCTATAAACCGCTTCCAACTCAACCATCCATTCGAAGGGACATAGCATTGATTGTGGACAAGGAATTAAAGCATAAAGAAATCTTAACAGAGATTCGAAACCAAGAAGTTCCTTTTCTTGAATCAGTAGAGCTTTTTGATCTTTTTGAAGATCTAGAGGGGATTCGAATTCCTAAAGAGAAAAAGTCCTTGGCTTATGCTTTAACTTTTCGAGCCAAAGATCGCACTTTGACAGATGAAGAAGTCAACGCTATTGTAATAAAACTAAAGGAAGGGTTACGGAAAAAACTTTCTTGTAGTTTTAGAGAATAAGGGAGGATATTTTTTAAAGATTTCCCTTCGCTGTGCGTGATTGGAATGTTAGCCTTTCCTCCGATGTTTGAAATATTAGGGACCTAACGCTTTGCTGATTGAACGCCAGGCCTTAACTGGAAGGCGGGATTTCAGAGCGCTCCCTTTTCTGTACATAAAGGGACGAAAGGTCTCATTCACACGGCAGCGAGGGGATTTTTTTTCTAAGCAACCTCGATTGAAAAAAGATTTAGGCAAGGATAGTCCGAACGAAAGCTTCTATATTTCTTAGACTTCTTTGACTTAAAAAGAGGTTTCTAGCAGTTTTGTCTTTAGGTAGATTCTTTTCGGTCAGATCGAACAATCCGAAATTGGCTTTCATCGGTTGAAAATGCAGCGGATCAGCATGGCAGATATACCAGAGGAGTTCGCCGATCATTGTTTGTCTTGGGAAAATCACAGGCTCTTTCCCTTGAAGAAGCCTCGAGGCATTTATTCCTGCCACTAATCCACTAGCAATGTTACCTGCATACCCTTCGAAGCCAGCGAGTTGGCCTGCAAAAAATAAAAGCAGATTGTCCTTGAACTGAAGAGTTGGGAGGAGCAGCCTGGGGGCATTAATAAAGGTGTTACGGTGTAATTGGCCATAACGAATAAATTCGGCATTTTTTAATGCAGGGATAATCCTAAAAATTCTATCTTGTTCTTTGTAAGTAAGATTGGTTTGGAAACCAACCATGTTGTAAAGCGAAGCTGCCAAATTATCTTGTCGTAGCTGGACGACGGCATAGGGCCTTTTGTTTGTCTTTGGATCGATCAGACCCGTAGGCCGAAGAGGGCCAAATCTCAGGGTATCTTCTCCTCTTTTAGCCATGATCTCGATCGGCAGACAGCCTTCAAAATAGAGTTCTTTTTCAAAATCATGCAGTTTGATTCTTTCTGCATTGGCTAGTTGTCGGCTTAACTCTAAATACTGCTCTTTTGTAAGGGGACAGTTAACATAATCACCAGAATTGGCAGGGTCCATGTACCGAGAAGCTTTAAAAGCAGAGCTGAAATCAATGGAGCGAGCATCGACTATAGGACATAAGGCATCATAAAAATAAAGGGAATTGGATTGGGTCAACGCTTCCAGTCTTGCTGCAAGACGAGGGCTTGTCAAAGGGCCTGTTGCTAGGATACAAATCGAGTCGAATGTTAAATCTACTACCTCTTCTCTTATTAAAGTAATGTTGGGCTGTTTTAAAATGTGTTGCGTAACCGCTTGAGAAAATCTTTCTCTGTCTACGGCAAGAGATTTTCCTGCTGAAACCGAGCAACTATCAGCAATGGAAATGAGCAAAGAGTCTAGAATTCTCAATTCCTGAAGCAATAGACCAGAAGCATGGCTCAGTAGATTGGAACCAAAAGAATTACTGCAGACAATTTCAGCAAGATTGCTTCCAGAATGGGCTCCTGTTGGTATAAAAGGCCGCATTTCATAAAGAAAAACAGGAATCCCCCTTTTAGCAATCTGCCATGCTGCTTCAGATCCTGCAAGCCCTCCTCCAATGACCACAATGCCTTTAGCCGAGCAATATTTCATTCTAAAAGAAAAATACACTCGACTAGAAAAAAGTTAATGATTTTCCTCTCCCTTAGACTATTTTCGTTAGTTTTACCATCAAAGAAGCTTTGTAGGGAGAATAGACTCAAAGAGCCTACAATTAGAAATACGGCAAAAGGGCTTTTAGAGTTCATATTGTGGGAGTAATTAGCTTCAGGCTCCCCAGCAAAAGAGCAGTTCATCCAATGGACTACAACAAATCGGTAACAGCGCCTAAATTGGCCTGGCTTACTGTTTTGGCAAACTTATATAAGACTCCGCGGCACTGTAAGGGGAGAGGCTCCCATTTGGATTGTCTCTTTTGAAGGACTTCTGGAGTAACATGCAGTATAATTTCTTTTTTTTCTGCATCGATAGTAATTTGATCTCCTTCTTCCACAAGAGCAATAGGTCCCCCAATAGCTGCTTCAGGACAAATATGCCCAACCACAAAGCCGTGGGTGCCTCCAGAAAATCTTCCATCCGTAATTAATGCCACCTCCTTCCCCAGCCCTCTGCCCATAATAGCGGAAGTAGGGGCAAGCATTTCTCGCATTCCTGGCCCTCCCTTGGGACCTTCATAACGAATGACAACAACATCTCCTTTTTTAATCGTCCCATCGAGGATTTTTTCCAAAGCCTGTTCTTCAGAATCAAAAGGTCGGGCAATGCCCGTAAAGGTCTTTCCTTCCATTCCCGTTATTTTTGCCACAGCTCCCTCTGGGGCCAGATTGCCCCGTAGAATAACTAGATGACTATCCTTTTTAATCGGGTTTGAAAAGTCATGAATGATAGTTTGAAAAGGTGGATAGTCCGCAACATTTTCAAGGTTTTGAGCAAGACTCTTTCCAGTCACAGTTAAACAGTCGCCATGCAGCAGTCCTTTGTCCAGTAACCTCTTCAATAATGGAGTTAATCCTCCAATCTGAGAGAGATCAGCAACGCAGTGTTTTCCTGAAGGCTTCAGATCGGCTAGGACAGGGACTTTCTGTCCAATACGGTCAAAGTCTTCAAGGCTCAGTTCAACCTCAGCGGCATGGGCAATAGCCAGGAGGTGCAGGACGGCATTCGTTGATCCGCCTAGAGCAATAACCACAGTGATGGCATTTTCAAAAGCTTTTTTGGTTAATATATCTCTGGGTCTTATCCCCTGATTGATCATCTGTAATACTGCTTTGCCTGCAAGCCTGGCATCCTCGATTTTCTCAAGCGAAACAGCTGGGTGTGTTGAACTATTTGGAAGAGACATCCCCATTGCTTCGATAGCGCAAGCCATAGTGTTTGCCGTGTACATCCCCCCGCAGGAACCAGGACCTGGAATGGCATGTTGCTCAATTGCAAGCAGCTCTTCTTTGGAAAGCTTTCCTTGAGAAAAAGAACCTACGGCTTCAAAAACCGAAATAATGTCGAGGTTCTCTCCTTTATAACATCCTGGGAGTATTGTGCCCCCATAAACGAAGACAGCGGGCCTGTTTAATCGGGCAATAGCGATCAAGCATCCTGGCATATTCTTATCGCAACCTCCAATGGTGACGATGCCATCCATCCCCTCACAACAAACGACCGTTTCTATGGAATCAGCGATTACTTCCCTAGAAACAAGGGAATATTTCATGCCAGCGGTCCCCATGGAAATCCCATCAGAGATAGTAATCGTATTGAATATCAGAGTTTTCCCTCCAGCTTCAGTGGCTCCTGAAGCTGCTTCTCTAGCAAGTTTATCAATATGCATGTTGCATGGGGTTAGTTGACTCCAGGTGGAGGCTATGCCAATGAGATCTTTTTGAGCCATGTCTGAGGAAGAAAATCCCAGCGGATAGAACATAGAACGATTGGGAGAGCGAACAACACCATCAAAAATTGCGGACGAATAGGCTCTGTGGAGGGATTTTTTAACGTTTTGCGACGACCCTTGGCTCTCTTCTGTTCTCGAGGCGGTTGAAGATAAAGGGGAATAGTTCGAAGCATTCATAGGCATTACAATTTATTTTAATAACCTTCAGTTTCTTTTAGAGTTTTGAAAAGAAAAAAATTCACTTGCCCTACGGGTGGTCTGGAAAGCTACTTCTTCGAGGGATATTTTTTTAATTTTAGCGATTTCATCAGCAATGATCCGTACATGAGAGGGCTCAGACCGCTTGCCCCTATAAGGCACAGGAGCAAGAAATGGACAGTCTGTTTCCAGCATCATATTTTCAAGTGGTATTTCTAAGACCGTTTGCCTAAGGGCCTGAGCATTTGGGAAAGTTATAATTCCTGTAAAAGAAACAAGGTGGCCTTGACTAAAAAGAAGGCTTGCTTCTTTGGAAGTCCCAACAAAACAGTGGAATACTCCTCTTAAGACACCTTGATATGGAGATAACAAAGAGAGGGTTTCATGGAACGCTGCTCTTTGGTGAATGATGACATTAAGTTTGGCTTCTTTAGCCAGTTCTAATTGACTTAAAAAAACCTCTTGTTGTATCTTTTTTTGCTCTTCGATTTCTGCTGGAGACAAGGATGGGTCAAACTTGTGAAAATCTAGTCCAATTTCACCTATAGCTACGATTTTGGGATGTTCCAAAAGACCAGAAAGGTCCTTTTCAAAAGGCTGAGCTCTTTTGTGGGCTTCCAGCGGATGGATTCCAACGGCAGCCCAAACTGCTGGAATTCTCTCAGCTATGCTTAAAGCCTTTCTGGAACTTTGAAGATTGGTTCCAACGGTAATGATTTTTTCAATGCCACTGTCAATTGCCCGCTGAATGACGGCTTCCAAATCTTTAGAAAATTGTGGAAAATCAAGATGAGCATGCGTTTCAATAAACATAAAATTAGAGGGTTTTGTTGGTTGTTCTCTCAAAAACTATTTCCTAATGATTAAATGCGTTTTAAAGATCAATTTCAAGTCCATCATAAGCTACGTAAATATTTGGAGGCAAGCAGGCTTGCCTCTCTTTATGGGATTTATGGTGCGTTAGGTGGGTAAAATAAGTTTTTTTGGCGCCAATGCGTTGAGCCATTTTTATGGCTTCTGAAGTACATAGATGGGTGGGATGAGGTTCGTCTCTTAAAGCATCGATAATAAGAACTTCGACATCCAAAAGCCCTTCGATAATTGTTTGAGGTATAGTTTTGCAATCGACAAGATAAGCCAGTATTTTTTTCTTCTCCTGTTCAAAGAGAAAGCCCAAGGTGGTTATTTTGCCGTGTGGTAAGGGAAATGGATGGATGGTGAAGCTACCAATTTGGAAAGTTCCCTCAATAATATGGGGAATGACTCGGAGATAGCCGTTTTTTTCCAGCGAAGGATCAAAAGCATAGGGAAAGATTCTTTTTAATGTAGCTATGACCTCTTCAGAAGCATAAATAGGAAGTCTAGTGCCAATGATATCACAAAATCTTCTCAAATCATCAAATCCCATAATATGATCGGCATGCTGATGGGTAAAAAGAATACCATGGACATTTTGGATATTCTCTCTGAGACATTGGAGACGGAGTTCGGGAGTAGTGTCGATGAGAATCGAACTGATACCATCGGTGAGATAAAGAGAGGAGCGTGTGCGTTTATCTCTTGGATCTGTCGATAGGCAGGTGGCACATCTGCATCCGATCATTGGAACCCCTTGAGAAGTCCCTGAGCCAAGAACAATAGCTTTTGATCTTAACAATGTTGAAGACATAGCAAAAAAAAATGTATCAACTGTTCTCTTTGAACAAGAGATAGACCCGTCGTAACGTAAAAACTATCAACCATTTTAGTAGCAATATAGGAAGAGAAAAAAAGAATTTAAAAGGAGATTGCATTGGGGAGATAGGAATGGTAATGAATTTTATTTATGTTAAATTAAAATATAAGAAAATTTTATTTTTGGAAAGATGTACTAGATATGATTCCTCATGTAGGTAATGGCTCGCTCTATTATGCTTTAACAAAAGATTGCGGCTATCTGAAGGTGGTTGGGTGGGGCTCTTTTGATAAATGCAACTCTTTAAGATTGTTTTACAATCAATTGTTAAAAAGTGGCATTCGGCGGCTCATTGTTGATCTTCAAGAATGTACCTACATGGACAGTACCTTTTTAGGGACATTGGCGGGGATTCATATCAAGTTTAACCAAATCATGGGTGAGTTGAAAATTGTCAATGTTAGCAAAAAGAATTTGGATTCGATTGCAACTCTTGGATTGGATAAGATATTTAAAATTTTGATGCAATGGGATAATGCTCCTTTTGCTGATCACATTGCTCCTTTTGATAGACATTCTCTCCGGAAAGAAGATACGCCACTGACAATGTTGGAAGCTCATGAGCTTTTGATCCATTTGGATCCACGGAACAAAACGAAATTTCAAGATCTTGTTGATTACTTGAAAGAAGAGGTAGGAAAGTCGGCATCTAAAGAAGATGTTCAGTAGTATTATTCTTATTTCCATTCTTGCCCTTGTGATGGGCTTATGGATATATGAAAAACTGCTGGGAAAATCATTGCAACTCAATTTGACAAAAAGCGAAGCATACAATCAGAGTCTTATTCAGTATATAAAGAGTCTTTCCTCTCAAAAAGCACTATCAGAAAATATCCAGAGCCTATTGGAACTAGTTATGAAATTGATCTCAGCCAAAGGCTTAGTGTTGCGGCTGGAAAACCTGCCTGAAAGAGCTCTGTTGGAATCTTGTTATCAATTAGGGGATATTTCCCTAGAAAAATTGAAGGCAAATTTAAAAGGGAAAACAAAAAAAGATGAAAAGGACAAGCTTTTTTCCAACATAGAAAAAAATGGAATATCCATTGGATACTTTTACGCCGAGCTGAAGGAAGAAGGCAATGAAGAGTGGTTAAAAAAAATCATAGCTATGATGATAAACCAAATCTTTTTTTTCCTAGAAAACCATAGTCTACAGCGTGAATTAAAAGAGGATACGATCAGATTCTTTGGGGAAATTCAAAAAGGATGGGTTCCCAACATAGAAAACTTCTTGAAGGGTTTTAAAGTTTCTGCTAGATCCATACCTTCTTCCCAGTTTAATGGAGATTTTTATGATTCAATCAGGATAGATGATCATCACTGTGCCCTTGTGTTAAGCGATGTGGCTACTAAAGGTTTGTCTTCCCTTTTAATAAGTGGCATGTGTCGAGCAGCAATTCGTTCTCTTGTGGATCATATCAGATCGCCCTTGGTGATTCTCTGTAGACTTAATGAAGTTCTTTATCCAGAAATTTGTGGGAAAACCATTATTTCCTTAATTTATCTTTTTATAGATGAAAAACTTAATACAGTAACCATGGCCAGGGCCGGTCATGAAATGCCCATTTTTTGTCGCAAGGGCAAAATAGAAAAAATCGATCTGCCTGGTATTTGTTTAGGGATTGACGAAGGTAAAATATTCAACAAAATGGTTAAGGAGCATGAGCTAAAATTGCAAAGCGGTGATTTTTTGCTTTTATTTACAGATGGACTTGTCGAAGCGGTCAATAAAGAAGGAGCCTTTTTTGGTCGAGAAAGGGCTGAAAAAATTGTTCAAGAGATGTCTGAAAAAGATCCTGATATTGTGTTAAGTGCGATTGTTGAGCAACTGAAACTTTTTTGTAAAGAAACGGCTCCCTTTGATGATGTGACCCTCTTGGCCCTTTCAAAAAATTAGTGAAAGAAGGAAGACATGCAATTATGAACGCTATGGCAGAGACAAATATTAAAGAAGGACAGCAAAGGGTTGAACCAGCTGTTGAATCAATGGACAATGCCGCATTTGTTGTAGTTAGCTCTCGGCTGCTCTCAGAGTGGAAGCAAAAAGCTCAACAGACTGATGAAATGCATGAAAAATTACTGAGGACTCTAGCTGATTGGGATAATGCTAGGAAAAGAATTTCAAAAGAAAAGGAAGAGGCCATAAAGCATGCCAATACACAAATCCTTCAGTCCCTTTTACCTGTCATAGACAATTTTGAAATTGGCATTCAATCTTCCCAAAAGGCATCGGATATTAATTCAGTTCTCACGGGAATCAAAATGGTTTTATCTCAGTTTTTACAGATATTAAAAGAAGAAGGAGTCGAACCGATCGAAGCTTTAGGTAAACCATTCGATCCGCATTTTCATGAGTCCCTAGGATTTGTTGAAACGGATGAGGTAGAAGAAGGACATGTTGCAAGTCAGCTTAGAAAAGGCTATATGTATAAAGATAGGCTTTTAAGAGCCGCTGCTGTCTATGTTGCTAAAAAACCGATGGCTCCTTCTAAGGAGGCAGTTTCTTCCGAATCTAAGGAAGAAGTTCCTGCCCAAGAAGAAAAAAAGGCTAGCGATTAGTTTTGCTGAGTCTCTCAGCATCCCTAGGATTTTAGGGCATTTTGTATAATATTTTTATTAAAAAAAATCAGTAATAGAGAAGAGTGAGGATGGCGAAGATTAAAAAAGATTATTACGAACTTCTTGGTGTGGAAAGAGGGGCATCGACTGAAGAAATTAAGAAGGCTTACAGAAAATTAGCCCTTAAGTATCATCCGGATAAAAACCCTGGGAATAAGCAGGCGGAAGAACTTTTTAAAGATATAAGTGAAGCCTATGAGGTGTTAAGCGATCCAGAAAAAAGGGCTGCTTATGATCAATTTGGTCATGCAGCTTTTGATCAAAGGGCTGCTGGACCTACCGGGTTCCACGATCCTTTCGAGATTTTCAAAGAAGTCTTTGGCTCAGGAACATTTTTTGGAGATAGTCTGTTTGGAAGCCTTTTTGAAGAGGCCTTTGGCGTAGGCGTAGGAGGAAAGCGAGGTAAGCAGCAAAGAGGGGCAGATCTTCGATGTGATTTAAAAATCAGTTTTGAAGAAGCTGCGTTAGGTTGTGAAAAGGAAATAACCTTTACAAAACTGGATACTTGTCCGGGTTGTGAGGGGAGGGGTTATGCTCCAGGTTCGGGAATGATTAGCTGTCCGGTCTGTTCGGGAAGCGGTCAAATAAGATCTTCTAAAGGGTTTTTTACCATTGCACAAACTTGTCCCCGTTGTCATGGGGCTGGAGCTATCATCGAGAAACCCTGTCTGCGTTGTCATGGCGAAGGAAGGATCAAACAAACTGCTCAGCTCAAGGTCAAAATTCCCCCTGGGATAGACGAAGGGTATCGGTTAAGGCTCTCTGGTCATGGAGAATCTGGCATTGCAGGGGGACCTCCAGGGGACCTTTATGTGGTAATTCATGTTATGCCTCATGAACTCTTTAGTCGCCAAGGCAACGATTTGTTGTGTGAGATGCCGATAAGCTTTGCTCAAGCAGCCTTAGGAGGAGAAATAAGTGTACCAACTTTGACTGGACACGAAGTTCTTAGAATTCCACCTGGAACACAAAGCGGTAAGATTTTCAGGCTTCGTCACAAAGGCATTGCGGATATTCATGGGCATGGGATTGGCGATCTGTTAGTAAAAGTTCATGTAGAGGTGCCAACACATCTAACACCGACACAGCGATCTTTATTGGAGGCTTTCGCAGCCGCATGTGACCAGAAAACACATCCTCAACAGGAAAGTTTTTTTGAGAAAGCCAAGAGATTCTTTAGGTCTTCATAATCCTTTAGAATAAGCGATCGCTTGGGGCTGTTCTTTTCTTGGTGACCATTGTCTCTTCTCCTCTGCGGTCAGAACAGAAAGCTAAAAGAGCATATGGATTATGGTAGTCGTTCCAACTTGGAATGAGGATCGAGGCTTTTATTATGGGGAGAAACCTCTTTTTACTCTTAGTGGTGATCAGAAAGATTGGGGTAAAGTTAAGTCCGTTCTTAAAGAATTAACTAAAATAAAAAAAGAACAGCAAGGATTAGTTGGTTATGTGGGCTTCGAAGGGAATTTCTGGTTTGGCTTTTACCCATGCCTTTCTTTGTTTAAGGATCGTTTCAAACTCACTGCTTTTTTGAAAAGCAAAAGAAAATCAAAAGTAGCTGCCTTTATCCGACCAGCTTTCGTTTCTAATACTGGACCTCAGGGATATGCTTCGATGGTTGCAAAAGCAAAAGAGTATATTGCCGCCGGTGATATCTACGTCATAAATTTAGCAAGGCAAATTTCTTGTCAGTGGGAGGCAGACCCTTTGTCGGTGTTTGCTTTTTTTCTTCACGAAGGCAAAGGACTGGGAGGAATTTGTTATTTGGACGATGCTCCACAAACACTAATCTGTGCAAGTCCAGAGCTATTTTTACATATCAATGATAAAAGGATGACAAGCAAACCTATCAAAGGGACAAGGCCTAGAAACGGCGATAGGGTATCGAACAGAAAAAATCTTTTGGACCTTATTCAAAGCGAGAAAGAAAAAGCTGAGTTGTTGATGATAACGGATCTGGTGAGAAATGATTTCGGAAAAGTTTGTCATTATGGAACGGTGAAGGTTAGCCAGCTGTGGCGTATTACTGCTCATCCGCATCTCTATCACATGCATTGTACAATTGAGGGGATCCTTTCCTCAGCTTACGATATGATCGATGCTTTCTTATCTAACTTTCCTGGAGGTTCGGTGACGGGTACCCCTAAAAAACGAGCGATAGAAATTATCAAAGAATTGGAACCCAATCCTCGAGGTCAGTATTCCGGAGCCATTGGTTATTTTATGCCCCAACGGGCTGCTTTTACTATGGCTATAAGGCTTGTGGTGATTGAAAAGGGAGTAGCAACTTTTCATGTCGGCAGTGGCATTACCTATGATTCCGATCCTTATGCCGAATATGAAGAAACGGAACAAAAAGCAATTTTTATAAAAAGTGCTCTTGAGAATTGTTTGAAATAATGATTTTTTAAAATAATTTTGATGCTTATAAGAAGCCTTTCCTGTTTTTTTTATGAAAGTGCAAAAAAACAATTTTTCAGCCAAATGCATTCCAAAAATAACTATTGGGGAATTCTACAAGCAGCATGGCGAGTTGCTTCATTTATCTCTGGTGGCAGGCAAAAAAGGTTTTAATCGGTTAATTAGAGAAGGATCAATTAATCGACCGGGTTTACAACTTTCCGGTTATTTAAGATATTTTCCTAAGCAAAGGGTCCAGATTATTGGATGGGGAGAGATGTCTTATCTGAAAAGTCTTCCCAGCGCAGAATCTGAAGAACGGATAAGACAGCTTTTTCTAAAAAAGATTCCTTGTTTAATTCTTTCCCGTGGAATGACTCCTCCAGCCTTCATTGTTAAACAAGCCGAAGAGTTAGGGGTTCCTCTTTTTGTATCACAACTCCATACGATGCGCTTAATTAACACCGTAACCATCTGTTTGGAAATGGATTTTGCTCCTCGTACTAATGAACAAGGCAGCATGGTAGATATTCAGGGCATTGGAGTACTTATAAAAGGTCCAAGTGGTATAGGGAAAAGCGAATGCGTCCTTTCATTAGTAGAAAGAGGCTATTCTTTGGTTGCCGATGATGTTACAACAATTTATTGTTTGGAGGGTAGAGAATTAGTGGCTAAGGCTCCAGATATTAGTCGTTTTCATATGGAGGTAAGGGGGATAGGAATCATCGATGTGACCACTCTTTTTGGTTTGCGAGCTATTCGGCCTGAAAAAAAATTGGATATGGTAGCAACTCTTAAAGAATGGGAGAAAGGAGAGGAAATTGAAAGAGTAAACTTAGATCAAGATTATTATGAGATATTCAATATTCGTGTTCCGCATGTCACTATTCCCATAAGACCGGGAAGAGATTTGGCGACCTTAGTAGAGGTGGCTGCACTGGATCAGAAATTAAGATCGATGGGATACAATGCGGCAGCTGAATTCAACGAAAAATTAATGAAAATCACTGGAAGGAATCATAGGAAGTTCTAAATGGAACCTGAAGCAAAACAATCGGATTCTGGAAAAACGAGCTTTTCTCCTGTAGTGCGTGAAGTGCTTGTACAAAATAAGTTAGGCATTCATGCAAGACCTGCGGCCATGTTTGTAAAGATAGCTAACCGCTATGAGTCAGACATCAAAGTGGAGAAGGATGGTGAAGAAGTCAATGGGAAAAGTATCATGGGGGTTATGTTGTTGGCAGCTAGTATGGGTTCTAAGCTTAAAATTACAGCTGTTGGCCCTGACGCACAACAGGCTGTTGAGGCACTGGTCAATCTTGTGGTTAACAAGTTTGGAGAAAATCAATAAGAGCTGAGCGAGCAAACGTTTTAAAATATAACTGCAGCTCTAATATGGAGGAATTTAAAGAAATATTATTAGAAGGGTGCCCTGCTTCTCCTGGATTATCCTTTGGATCTGCTTTAATCCTTCAAGAAGAGCATGAAATTATTAGAGAAAGAAAAATAGAACCTCACGAAATTCGTAACGAGCTTGAGAAGTTTGAAAAAGCGATTCTGCAGACAAAAGAAGATCTGTTAAAGGCGAAGGCCTCGCTGTGTGGCTTGGGATTAACTGTAGAAGAAAGTCTTTTTGATGTTCAGATTTTAGCTCTTGAAGATGAAATGATTTTGCAGGCTGTCAAGGAAAAACTCGAGCGTGAGTTTGTTTGTGTGGAGGCAGTCTATCAAAACATCATTAGGTCATTTATTGCTGGGCTCAATAAGGTTGGAGAAGATGAATATTTAAGGGAAAGAGCGATTGAAATTCGGGATGTAGCAAAAAGAGTTTTAAAAAAACTAAAAGGAGATGAAGGTTCCTTACAAATCCTTGATTCTCCAAGGATTTTGATTGCTGATTTTCTTATGCTTTCTGATCTAGTTTCTTTAGATCTCCGACACGTCTCTGGAATTGTTACCGAAGATAGAAGCAGAACTTCCCATGCGGTCATTCTAGCTAGGTCTCAAGGAATTCCTGCTATTGTCGGCATTCAGGGTATTTTAAATAAAGTGATCAATGGACAAACTGTACTGATTGATGGTTTCAAAGGAATCCTTTTAGTTAACCCTTCTCCAGAAAGAATAGAGATGATCAAAGAGAAAACATTGCCTTCGTCTTATTTAGAATTATCCGATCAAAAAATCCTGCACCAACTTGCTGAATCTATAGATGGAAAGAAAGTTTATGTTTCAGCTAACATCGAATTTCCTGAGGACATCCCTGTGATGACGAAAAGTGGTGCTGATGGCATTGGGCTTTATCGGACAGAGTTCCTTTTTCTAAAGGCCAATCATCCCCCATCAGAAGAAGAGCAATATGAAGCCTACCGAAATGCTGCCGTCCATGCTAAACCCCATCTGGTCGTCATTAGAACTCTGGATTTGGGTGCAGATAAAATTGTTTCTTATTTGCCTTGGCGATGGATGGAAGAAAATCCCGTTCTTGGTTCAAGGGGGATTCGTGTGTCTTTGAAAGAAAAAGAAATGTTTAAAACGCAATTGCGTTCGATCTTACGAGCAGCTGTCGAAGGAAATGTCGCAGTAATGTTCCCCATGATAACCGATCTTACTGAAATTATTGCCGCTAAGGAAATGATTGAACAAACAAAACAAGAACTTTTTCATCAAGGGATACCCTTTGGAGAGATCAAGTGCGGGGTGATGATTGAGACCCCTTCTTCCTGTTTAATTGCAGAGCATCTTGCACAAACGGTTGATTTTTTCAGTATTGGAAGCAACGATCTCATTCAATATACCCTAGCGGTTGATAGGATGAATAATAATGTTGAATATTTATACCAACCTTTTCATCCATCCGTGCTACTTTTGATTCGCATGGCCGCAGAAGCGGCTCATCGAAGAAATATTCCGGTTGGAATTTGTGGGGAAATATCAAGTGATCTCTACCTCTTACCATTTTTTCTTGCAGTCGGGATCTATCGGCTTAGTATGGGTTCAGTTTTTATTCCAAGAACGAAAAGAGCGATTCGTTATTTAGATGTCGATAAAATAAAAAATAGTCTATCTCCACTATGGGAAGCAAAAACCTCCAAAGAGACTTTTGAAATTTTAAAAATGATTACTCAGTCCTATTTGCCCTCCTGTTTTTTTGAACAGTAGCGCAGAAGATCTTTGAATCAAAAATATCAACGGAGAAAAAAACATGCGTGCTTTAGTTCTATCTGCTGGATATGCCACAAGATTATACCCTTTGACTCTGAACCAGCCTAAAGCCCTCTTGTCCGTTGCTGGAAAACCAATCCTCGATTACATAATGGATAAGCTTTTTGAACTTTCTTCATTGGATGAAATCTATGTAGTTACTAACCACAAGTTTTATGCGCATTTTGTCCAGTGGAAGCATCGATATAGAGAGAAAGCAACAGTAAAGCTTCCGATCCTAGTGTTGGATGATGGTTCAACCACAGAAGAGAATCGACTAGGTGCTATCGGAGATATCCAGTTTGCTATCGAAAAAATGCAACTCCAGGATGATCTTATTGTTCTTGCAAGCGATAATCTTTTTTGTGCCTCCCTTATATCTTTTGTTTCTGAAGCCAAGCGGAAAAATAGCCCGTTGCTAGGTGTCTACAACTTAAAAGACAAGCAACTTGCTTCTAAATATGGGGTGGTGAGTTTCGATGCCAATGGCAAACTATGTTATTTTGAAGAAAAACCCCAAAATCCACCGACAAGTTGGGTAGCAATGGCCCTTTATTTTTTCCCAAAATCGATTTTATCTTTGGTTAAAACGTATCTGAGGGAGCAAAAAAATACTGATCAACCAGGTCGATTTATTCAGTGGCTTTATCCTCAAATGGATGTCTATGTTTGGGAATTGACAGGCCCCTGGTTTGATATTGGTAGCAAGGAGACTTTAGAAGCGGCAAACCTTGCTTTTCAATAAATAAAGTTGCATTAGGAATAAAATGCTTGGCATGGAATATGTTCCGACAAAATCAGCAGAGAGGAATTTCCTCCAGTTAAGAAAATTGTTTCCTCGGTTTGTCTTTAGCCGTTTTTCTTCCGAAATAAGACAAAAGACTCTGTATGTGGAATATGAGTTTTGGACCGGGAAAGACAAGACGGAGGCCATTTTTTTTCGACCATACTTAAAAGTTTATGGACTGCCACTTGAGCCGAAGAACAACCTTGGCAAATATCTGGATGCTTTTCTTTTTCATATCGGGATGATCGAACTCATTAGCTATTGGAAGGCAACCTGTTCTCCACATATTCTCATTGAGACAGCTTTGCTTTCTCCAGAGCAATTGCACTGGTGGTCTAAGCTTTATTGGAAGGGATTAGGAGAATTTTTTTTTCAAAATGGCATTGAAAAAGCTGCTGATGAGCTGATGCAGATTGAATGTAGATCGCAGAGGCAATTCTCAACTGTGGAATTCCCTTTTCTAGAAGGCAATGTGCTCCCTATCGGAGGAGGAAAAGATTCCTTTTTAACTTTGGAATGGCTGAAAGAGCAAAAAGAAAAGAATCTCTGTTTTTTATTGAATCCTGTTCAATCCCAATGGGACACCTTGGAGTATTTCGGCTATCCTCAAAATCAGATCGTTGTGGTGGAACGGAAAATCGATGATCAACTCTTAGAGCTTAACAAAAAAGGCTTTCTCAATGGTCACACTCCTTTTTCGGCGCTCTTAGCCTTTATAGGAGTCTTATTGATGGCTTTACACAAAAGAAAGTATTTCATCACTAGTCATGAATCCAGTGCCAGTCAGCCTACGATCCCTTCCAAAGGTATTAATCATCAATATTCGAAGTCCTTCGAGTTTGAAAAGGATTTTCAAAAGTACATGACTAATTTTTTATGTCCTTCTTTTTGCTACTTTAGTTTTTTGCGGCCACTCAATGAAATTCAAATTGCTAGCCATGTTAGTGCTATCCCAAAGTCAATACGCATCTTTCAAAGTTGCAATCGTAATCGGAATTCTGGAGGATGGTGTGGACACTGTCCCAAATGTCTCTTTGTCTTTTTAATCTTTAGGCCATTTGCTCCCAAAAAGGAGCTTGAAGCAATTTTTGGATCCGATCTTCTGGAGAACGAATCATTGTTTGGCCTCTTATTGTCCCTTTGTGGTGAAGGAACCCATAGGCCTTTTGAATGCGTTGGATCTGAGGAGGAAACTAAAGCGGCGGCAAGCCTTCTTTGGTATCAAGCTAGGAAATCCAAGGAAAATCCGCCTCTTTTAATCAGAAAACTTATCGAGTCGTATCCCGAATTTTTGTTGACAATGGAAACCCTCCAAGCTTTGTATGATCAAACGGATCGGGAACATCGTCTACCACAAAAATTTTTGTTGATCCTAAATGAAAAATGTAAGAGAAAAGTCCTTTTTGATGACTGAGGCTATTCGTAGTTATTTTTTAGGGAAAAAGATCCTCATTTGGGGGCTTGGATTGGAGGGAATGGCCACTCTTGAATTTCTTTTAACCAATCTTCCTGGAACTTTTTTTTTTGTTAGCGATAGCAATCCCGCTACTCTAAAAGCTATTCATAGTCCTTGGATACGACAAATTGAGGAAAACGACCTTTTTAGCTGCATGGAAAATTTCGATGTGATTGTTAAGAGCCCTGGGATTCGCACCAGCCATCTAGCCATAGAGCCTTCTATAAAAGAAAAAATAGTGTTACAGACCGATCTGTTTCTCCATTTTTGGCCTGGGATAACTATTGGGATAACTGGTTCAAAGGGCAAAAGTACGACGACTTCGTTGATCCATCATCTGCTAAAAAAAAACGGGCTTGAAGCCTATATTGGAGGCAATATCGGAGTTCCTCCTTTTCATCTGATTCCATTTGCCTCAGAAAAGGCGATCGCTGTGCTTGAGCTTTCTTCTTACCAGTTGGAATATTGTCAACATTCTCCTTCTATTGCCATTTGGCTCAATCTCTATCAAGAGCATCTCAACTATCATGGCTCTTTTGAAGCCTATAGTCGAGCCAAAAGCAACATCGCAAGATTCCAGTCTTCCGAAAATTTTTTTCTCTATAATGCTGACAATCCATCTTTATCGGAATTTTTAGCTTCTTTTGATCCCCTGCCAGGAAAATTGATTGCTATTGATGAAAAATGGAAAGAAACATTCGATTGTTCTAGGCTTAAGCTTCCTGGAGAACATAATAAGAGAAATGCTCTATTTGCTGCCTTAACAGCTTCTCTATTTGGGATATCTGCTGAAAAGATAGCCGAAGCCTTTGCTAGCTTTTGTGGACTGCCGCATAGACTCGAATATGTGGCAACCATTGAGGGAATCTCTTATTATAACGACTCCATTGCTACTGTTCCCGAAGCCACCCTTGCTGGGATAGAAGCCATTGCAAATGTTCAGTCACTCATTATTGGTGGACAGGATCGAGGCCTTCCTTTAGAAGATTTTGCTTCGAAGCTTTGTCAAACAATAAACTTACGGAATATCATTCTTCTTCCTGAGACCGGTTGGCGCATCGGCACCTTTTTCGAACGTAAAAACCACAAAAAAAATCTTTTTTTTGCTAAAGATCTCGAAGAAGCCGTTATCATTGCTAGTAAATTTACCGCGAAAGGCTCTAGCTGCCTTTTTTCCCCAGCTGCACCAAGTTACCACCGCTATCTTAATTTTGAAAAACGGGGAGAACATTTTAAAAGGCTTGTTTTGCAACTTCAAAATGTTTAATCGACTTTCCCGTTGATAATACTAGGTTGTTTTCCTATTTTCCCTGGATCCAAATGCAGTAAAATATTTTTTTAAAATTCTTGGGAATATCTTCCCATCTTTTTTTTACCTAATCTAATAGAAAGGGAATGTATTTTCCTATAAGAGCTTTCTTGGTTGTTTTTGAGAGCTTTTGTTAATGTTTGATCGGAAAAGATTTTCTTTTGAAAAGGATCTATGATAAAAAAATTTTTTACTTTCCATATTAATCTATGGGTTTTTGTAGCTTTTGTTTTTTTATTTTCTCCTTTTTCTTTGGCTCAGCAGTCATCAAACAATTGGTCAGAAGGAAGTGGAACAAGCCAGGGTTCTGTTCTCCAAAATGGGGGTATGGTCGAAGATGTCCCTATTGTAAAAGCATCCCAATCAAAAATATCGAGCACCCAATCGGATCCAGCCCCGACGACTACGATCTCTGAGATTAATGTATATGCCAAGCCAGAATTGACCATGCAACCAACCTCATCTGATATTGATTCGGTCTATGGAATACCTATGAATGTCATGGATACCCCAAGAACGGTCACTCCTGTGAATAAGACATTAATGTATGCCAGTGGTGTCAATGCATTAGGTGGAATGATGAATCCAATGGCGCTATTGACGGTCAACCCAACGACGTTTGGATCAGTTATGGATTTTATGACCGATGCACCATATGTACTTGGAACTCAAGCTGTCCCTTATGTTAATGGGATCGAGCTTTCGCTCACAAACATTATGATGGGCAATGCAGGGCTGCCTTGGAATTGGAACATGATCGAGTCTTTTGATATCCTGGAAGGACCCGCCAATGCGGTCTATGGACAAACACAGGGCTCCAACGGCATAGTCAATTATGTTACTAAACAGCCTTATTTCGATAAATTCAGAGGCTACGTTTATGACACAACGGGTATGTATGAAAATTATTTTTGGGGATTGGATGTGGGGGGGCCTATTAATGACAAACTAGCGTATCGGTTTAGCTACATGGGAACAGAAAGTGGGAGTTGGTGGCAGTATGTGCATAATGACGAGCAGGATTTTTATGTAGCCTTAAGCGCCAAACCCATAGAGAATTATACGGCAGATTGGTATTTTAACATGGAATTTGCCGATGCCTCTCCTCTTGGCTATAGCGGGATGAACAGACCTTCTAATGAACTTTTCTGGAATGGCCTTTATTATAAGGGATTTTTGCCAGTGTCTCAGATAAATAGTTTTCCTCCGACTTTTCCTAATGGACAGCCTATTCCATTTAATCAATTTCCTGGAGTTGGACTTGAACCGATCAATCGCAGAGCAATGCTTATTCCTCCCGATGCGGCACAAACAGGCTACCAAGGGATGACGCAGTTGATACAAAAAGCTCATATTGCTGAGGGGTTTGATATCGTAAACAATACCCTAGTCTGGTATACCCGTCATCGAGCGATCCAGCCTGCCTATTTTTATGATGAAGCGGTAATGGGTGATTATGAGGTAGATAATCGAACGGAAATCCGACTACAGTTTGATACTCCTGTTGGAGGAAAACCTGGAAGAAAAACTCATTGGGGAAAAAAAGAGGGAACAGATCAACAAGAAGGGCTTGATTTTTCTCATTATGTGGACACAGGCTTTGAATGGCATTACCAAAGGAATGTTGATTACGTTTCAACCAATTTTTTGAATATTCCTAACGAATTTGATATTATGAACGAAAATCCTTTGCTTTGGGATGCAAGACTTACGCCTGCTTGGCAAGCTTTAGTGGCTCAACAAATCGAAGTCCCTATACCTGGTATGCCAGGTTATTATTTTGAACCAGGCAATGGAATAACAGGGACAACCGATTGTCAATATTGGGCGTTTGCTCCCTTTCTGCAATGGAATATTCAATTTCATCCAAAGGTGAGTCTCCTAGCAGGCGCACGGGCAACGACCTATATAGTCGATGCAGTAACTCCACCAGGTACTCCTCCCGATCAATTCGCACAATTTAGAACAACCTCTCTGGCGCCGCTTTTTAATATCAGTCCAGTCTATAAGCCGTTTCCTTGGATGACCATGTATTTTAATTTTAACTGGCTTTATTCTACCGCTGCGGCAGATATGGGTGGCTTTGCTCCTGTTTTTACTGAGAATAATATGCGGCTTTTAGAACAATACATTGAAGGAGGATTAAAGTTTAATCTTTTCCATAATAAATTGTATCTGACCGCAGCTGGAATTCGAAGCCATTTAGAGGAAGGCTACGTCGCCTTACCGCCTGTAGTAACGCATTTGACCGCTTTTCAGTTTAATCTAAATTATCAACCTGATCGACATTTTTGGGCTAGAGCAGGATTTGCTTACATGCGAGGAATCTCCAACTTTAGCGACTTGCCTTTTGGTCCCCCTGAAACGCAATCTTATTCTACAGGCTATGCCTTTAGACATCATCTTCCTTTGGATGATGCGGGAATGTTTGGGTTTGGATATGGACCTGGAATTTGGCCTTGGATAGATTTTCCAGATATAGTCGCCAATGCCATGGTCAGTTATAAATTTGACAATGGTTTTGGAGTGACGCTCAGCGGTACGTGGATGGCCGCTACCCCTAGTTTTTGGAATTACACGGCCTGGATCCCTGCTCAAGACTATGCCAATATCCAGGTTTTTTATTCGAGTAAAAGATGGGAAGTCTCGCTTTATTTCTGGAATTTTTTCAACAGTCATTATTGGATTCCTTATGCAGCAGCTGCTGGAGCTTCTCCGGATAGTGCATCGAATTCAGATTGGGTAGTCCCAGGTCAGGTTTTCTGGATACAAGGAACGGTTGCTTATAAGTTTTAGCATGCCCTTCTATAGAGGGATCTGTTTTCTGAAGAAGATTGAAGAGGAAAAGATTGGCAAGAAATGGGGCTTTGTGAAGAAATTTATTGCTAGCAAATTGGGCTTTTCTTTTTTCTTAACACTCTCTGTTTTTGGCTAAATGTGCTAAATAGTCGCTTTCTTCTAAGAGTAAGTCGAAAACATTTTCCATACGGATCAATTCGAGCAGCCTCTTTAAAACTTTTTAAAGACTACTTTCTTTTGTCGATACTGGCATTTTGAAAACACCTGGCATATTCTTATTAGGAATAAAATGATGAATTTTTTTTCAAAACAACACTGAAAACTGCATGGAGTACCAAAATCAACAAGTAGACTTTAAAAACCGTTCTATAAAAAACGAGAAGAAGACGAAGGGAGAAAGAGGCTTCCATCGTTTAAGAAGAGGAGGGAACTACTCCTTCTCTCATCGTAGATGGTAAAGTATACAAGGGTTACAAAACCCTATTCCAGAGCATAAGGTAGGACTACAATGGGCACTGGATTGACAAAATATGAGAAAGAAATTCTCGAGAAACTGAGGAATATTTTTCTTTCTCAAGAGAAGTATACGCAGCCTTATTGGAAGTCTGAAGCAGAGCTAAGCGTTTATGATAAAGTTTTTGGAGAAAGGATTCGGTGGAAATGGCAGAGTGTTTTAAGAGAGCTTTCTTTGCTTGAGTGGATTCCAACTAAGTCCCATGTGATTGACTGGGGGTGTGGATCAGGTATTGCCGCAAGAACCTTCTATGGTTGGGCTCTAAAAAATAATTTTCAGCTATTATCCTGTTTTTTCTGGGATTATTCTTCCTTGGCTATGCGATATGCACAAGCCGCTTTCTGTAGGGAGTTTTCGAATATTCCCACAAAGGAGCTTACTCTGTCGCAGATCCCTAAGCCGTTTATTCTTCTACTCAGTCATGTTATTGGGGAGCTAACAGAAAAATATATGGATGAAATGCTTACTATTGCCAAAAAGGCTGAAGCCATCCTATGGGTTGAACCTGCAAAAAAAGAATATTCAAAGAAGATTATAGAACTAAGAGAAGTGTTGAAAGAAAAGTTTTGGATGGTTGCTCCCTGTCTCCATCAACAAAAGTGCCAAATGCTTGATCAAGAAAAAAATTGGTGTCATTTCTTTGCTTCTGTCCCCCGCTATGTTTTTCATAGTAGTTTCTGGAGTCAAATCCAAAACCTTTTAGGGATCGACCTTCGTTCAGTGGCTTATTCTTATCTAGTAATGGATTCTAGGAAAACCAAAATGGAATATGGCAATCTTTTTAGAATTATTGGGACAGTGCGTAACTATAAGGCCTACAGTGAGTTACTTTGTTGTTCTGCTGCAGGCGAGCTTCAGCCAAAGAGATATTTGCACCGCTATAATCCCTGGCTTTCCAAAAGCATCAAAAAGGGAGCGGAAATTTCTACTTTAGCAAAGAGCAATGGTGAAAATCCTCCGATGTGTGCCCCTTTTGAAAAATCTCAAAATAAATCAGAACTTATAGGATAAAGTGCCTTCAACTCAGAACGGCCAGCCTGGAAAAATGGTATCAAGGTTAAGGGTTCGGACTTGGGTAAATCCAAAACCATTTGGAGGCCAATAATGTTCATTGGTAAAATTGTAAAAGGCAGTTCTAAGTTCCCAGTTTTTATCGGAATAAAACAACTGGGCATTGGGGATAAATTGGGTGGGGATTCTTACTTGATGCTCATATCCTAGATACATATCACTCATCAATACAGTTCCAAGACTAATCCCCAGACCATTCTCAAATTGGTAAGTTGTCATCCCTGAAACTATCTGCTCAGGCCATGCGATTAATGCATAGTTGCTAGGTGGGAAAGATCCAGAATTATCCAGAGGTAGCCCTAAGAGAGCAGCTACCGTTGTTGAGTAGGTTTGTGCTAGTGGGGGACCAATGGGTAACCCATTCCAGTTTTCCACTCCGTTCATGAATAAATAGTTGGCTTTTAACCAAAAATGAGCGGATGGTTGATATTGTAAACTGGTTTCAAATCCTTTAATATTAATTGGAGTAGGAGGTAACCCAAAGTTAAAAAGGTAGGTATTTTCCATAAACAGATCTGTGGAGAGGAAAAGTTGGTTTTCTATAAGATTAAGTTTTACACCCAATTCTTCCAGCTCATTTAGAAGATGAAAAGCCGAAGGGCCAAATAATGGAGAATAGCCCCCTCCGCCTGCAACAACGGTGGTTAGTTGCCAATCGAAATTAAAGTAAAAATTTAGCCATGGATAGGGTTTCCAGTAAGGGCTTATATTGATTTGAGGGGCTAATTGGGAAGTAGTAAGACTTTCAAACAAAAAAGCAGGGGTTCCAGGAGGGGTTTCAGAAGAAACTTCATAAAGGTTTATCCTTGCTCCGAAGATGATCGAAAGGGTTTTAGTTAAACGGATATTATCTTGCCAGAATGGAGATATTCTCCAGTACCGGGTGAGATTGCTCCCGGTAGCTCCATTCAAAGGTTCAAAATACAGGGGATAAGGGCCAGTCGGAACAAGCTATTCTCCCCCTCCAGGACCAGCAGGGTTGCCGATTAAAGCTTGAAAATTTCCTGAAAAAATAGCATTTCTTTGGTAGGGGTTTTCAACAACACTCCAGCCGTTAGTAACCACAAAACTAAAAGAGTCATAGGCTAGAGCATATCGATATCGCCATTCCAAGCCTGTATCTACAAAGTGTCCGATTGGATCTTTGAAGCCAGCCGTATCAAAAATCCAACGTAGCTCAGTGCGGTTATCGATTTCATAATTTCCAAGCCAAGCTTCATTAAAGAAAAATTCCTCTTCACTACAAACATGGGTCTGGTACCAAAAGAAGGTGTTGTTAACTATCTGGAGATTATCCTGAAGTTGAAATCTCTGAATCCATTGAGCCATTGCCGTTTGTGCCCTTCCTAGATCACCAGGATATTTGACATTTGACCTTCTGCTGATAGGTAAAGGCGTTTGTAGGTAGTTCGAAGCTGGAGGATTATTTTCAGTACCCGTATTGACTTTGGAGGGAGGAAGGAATCCTGGATAGTAAAGACCGTTTTCAATTAAAGAAGTTGTGGGTCGATTTAAGAGAACATCTTCTAGCATCTAGCTATAGGCTCCAAAATCGAGATACAAATCGGATTGATAATTTTCAGTAGGTCTATAGCCCAAGGCCACGTAAAAATTTTGCTGTCGATCATTAATTAGATCATAATAACTGCCACTATCGATTCCCATATAGCTGAAGCGGTAGCCGGGCTTCAAGAAACTGCCCGCCAATATCAGCTCCCCACATGTATTGGCGATACATACCGGTGGTATCCCATAAGTTAGCCCTGAACCTATCGAAATAGGGCTGCTTTGTTATATAATTGAGATAGCCATTAGAAGGCTGAGTGGAACTAAATACGGCACCAGGTGGGCCTTCGACTAAATCGATCGATTCTACCATGTTCAGGTTCCATGGAAGATCTTGAAGTGGCATATTAACGGTTTGTTCCATACCGTTAATGAATGTGAGGCCGGTGGTTCCCTGAATATCTGGAGCAGAAGCACAACCCGTTTGTGAAAGCTCGACCATGGCTGCTGGGTTGATGTAGGTAAAACTGAGAGGATCGAGTTTTCCCCAAGAACCGATTCCTGCCGTCTTCATTAAAGTCTGTGAAACGGGGCACACTGCTCTAGGGGTATCGAGAACTGGTAGCGGAGTGGCATAGGAAGAGGTGGATATTGGAAGAAAACCTCATAAAGTTTGCTAGCGCTCACTGTCACTTCAGGAAGGGAAGTAAAGAGTTGATCAAAAGTTTCTTGCTGAGTGGATGCAGCCACACCGGCTGTATGGGGAGCTAGGAAGAGCAAAGAAACAAAGCCCAAATAATAGGGAAGAGGGCCACGGCCAGAAAACATAATCGATAATGGATTATCATTATCATATTTTATGTCAACTAGAAAAACGCATAAAGATCTTTGGGAGCTGCAAAAATTGTAATTGAAGGAAGATGTCAGGGGCTCAAAATTATTTTGAAAACCTTGGATATTAAAGTAGAATCAAATAAATTGGAAGGGTCTGTAGCTCAACGGCAGAGCAGGGGACTCATAATCCCTTGGTTACAGGTTCGAATCCTGTCAGACCCACAGACAACTCAATTTTTCTTATTGACCTTTATCCTCCTATACCATTAAACTTTGATCCACTTCCTGGAGGATCCCGCCTATAGCAAATATGCCTACCTATCGGATTCTTTTCCTTGGAATTAACTACTGGCCTGAAAAAACAGGCATAAGCCTTTTCAATACGGGACGTTGTGAATTTTTTGCAGCCAGAGGTTACGAAGTTTCCATTCTTACTGCTTTCCCTTATTATCCTTTATGGAAAATATCTGCCGAATATCGGAGAAAGTTTTATCAATCGGAAAGTCGTAATGGGGTGACTATTTTTCGTTCTTTTATTTATGTCCCAAGAAAAGTAACAACGTTGAGGAGAATTGTCCATGAAGGCTCTTTTATTATCTCTTCGTTCCTAAGAGCCCTTTTCCTAAGAAAACCAGATCTACTTTTTGTTGTTTCTCCACCTCTTGGTTTAGGAGGCATCGCTTTTCTTTTAAGTCGATTGTGGAAAATCCCTTATATCTTTCATGTGCCAGATTTACAGCCGGATGCTGCTAGAGATCTTAGAATGATCAAATCCAGTGTTTTTTTCGATATTCTCTATAAATTGGAAAAATTTTCGTATGACAAAGCAGCGAAAATTTCGACTTTAACTAGAACCATGCGGGCGAAGATCCTTTCTAAGGGTATACCAGCTGAGAAGGTCGTTCTTCTCCCTGATTGGGCCGATCCAGATCTATTTTTATTGCCTGACAAAAAAAAGGCTCTGGATTTTAAGAAAAAATACGGGTTGGAAAATAAAATAATCGTAGCCCATACAGGGAATATGGGTGTAAAGCAGGGATTGGATGTCGTCATTGAAGCCGCAGCGGATTTAAAAAAAAAAGAGATCGTTTTCCTTTTAGTTGGTGATGGAGCTGATAGGTCCCGGCTTGAGAAGAAGGCCACCGCATTGGGTATTCCTAATTTGCGCTTCATTGCTTTGCTTCCAAAAGGAGAATATTGCTCATTACTTTCTGCTGTAGATCTCTGTCTGGTCACCCAAAAGAAAGAAGTAGGAGATATTGTTTTTCCTTCCAAGGTTATAACGTATCTGGCTGCATCCAAACCAGTTGTCTGCTCGGTCAATAAGAATAGTGAGGTGGCAAAGGTAATTGAAGAGGCTCAAGCAGGAGTTGTTGTACCTGCTGAAGATCCTAAGGAGATGGCGAAAGCTCTTGAAACCCTTGCTATGGATCAGGATACTCGGAATCGACTAGGAGAAAATGGCAGAGAATATGCTTTTAACACCTGGGACAAAGAAAAGGTGCTCGAAGCTATGGAAAAGGTTGTGTGGGAGGTTTTGACAAAACAACATGAACAACAAGGAGTTTTGGAATGAAAAGAGCGCTAGTTGCAGGGGCTGGTGGATTCATTGGACATCATCTTGTGAATTTTTTAAAACAGAAAGGCTATTGGGTCAGAGGGGTGGATATCAAAGAACCAGAATACGAAAGAAGTAGAAGTGATGAGTTTTATCTTCTGGATTTGAGATATTGGGACAATTGTCTAGAAGCAACCAAAGGGATGGATGAGGTCTATCAGCTTGCAGCCGATATGGGTGGAATAGGTTATATTTCTAGCAACCATGCGGAAATTGCTAAAAATAATATCCTCATCAATACCCATATGTTGGAGGCTTCCTATCAAAATGGAGTGAAACGGTATTTCTATTCCTCTTCTGCCTGCATTTATCCTTCCTATAGACAGCAATCAGTCGATGTGATCCCCTTAAAAGAAGAGGATGCCATGCCTGCAGACCCTGAAGAAGGCTATGGGTGGGAAAAACTTTTTGCTGAGAAACTCTGTCAGTATTATCAAGAAGATAAAGGGATTGAAACCAGAATAGCACGCTTTCATAATGTTTATGGACCTCTTGGAACCTATAAAGGGGGAAGGGAAAAGGCTCCGGCTGCAATATGTAGAAAAATAGCACTGGCTGAGGATTCTTCAGAAATAGAAGTCTGGGGTGATGGCAAACAAACCAGGTCCTTTCTATATATTCAAGACTGCGTCGAAGGAATATACTTGATCACTCAGTCTGATTATCCTAAGCCCATAAACTTAGGATCGGAAGAGCTTGTAACGATTGACCAACTTGTGGAGATGACAGCAAAAGTGGCGAATAAAAATATTCGGATTAGACACAATTTATCAAAACCCCAAGGGGTAAGGGGTAGGAACAGCGACAATAGCAAACTTTTCAAGATAACAGGTTGGATGCCTAAATTTTCCCTTCTAGAAGGACTCAAGCTGACCTATCCTTGGATTGCTGAATGTGTCGCTAGGGAAAGAAAAAATATGCAGGAATGTCAATAGCCGTTTGTTGTCAAATAGTTGCCTCCATCTAGTCGCTGAGCTCCCTTCGCCATCCCCTCAGAAGGTTGCCTTAGTGGGCAAAAGATGCCATGAAGGATACTAAATTTAAGGTTCAACGACTAGAGTGGTTGAGGAGGTAATTTCAGGATAGTTAGCTAAAATCGAATCTATCCAATAAGTGCCCGGTTGCAGTGGTTGGTCTAGTTCTTCTATGGTGACAACTTCACTGTAAGTAAGGGTGTCATTTGGATTTAAAGTGGTTGTTCCGACCATAGGAAGGAATTCTTTATCTTCGGACCATACATAAATGATCTCGTTGCTGGCATTTCTGATTCTAAAATCAAATCTCTGAGAATCTGGAAACTTAAAAGTATAGGTTCTTCGCCCGCTATTGAAAATGGTAAGAACGACCCGAAGGGAAGGTGTCGTCAAACTGTCTTTGAGCGAAGAAAGAGAGAGCCGGTTAGGCTCAACTTTGAGTGTGGACTGAATTTTATGGAAATTTATCTGATTGGCCTTGTCAATTCTTTTGGGATCAGCAAAGGGGATAATAGACCAATGTTTTCTTGGGGTTTGAAGAATGTCTGGATGGGTATTTTTACTAGGGCTGATGTCAATACCATAGGAGACCGAACTGAATAGGAAGAAGATCACGATCCACTGAGGCTTCATGGTATGCTTTTTCTTCATTGTTTTGCTATTGTGTATTTATGAAAATTAAGAAAAAAAAATCTCTTTACTGGAATTTGTTTTGATGAGTAAAGAGAAGTTGCATTAGCCAATAATTAATAAATATCTCTTGGAAATAGTGAAAAGATTTTTTTCTCTCTTTTGCTTATTGTTGAATCTCCTCTTTTTGGCATCTCTCTTTTTGGCTTATGCTTTAATCCGCAAAGGATTCACAGCAAGAAGTACTCCCCCTGCCCTAGAAAAGATCATTGCTACAACCGCTCTTAGCCTTTCTATCCCTCAATCTGTCAAAGAGATGAAAAATCCCATCCCGTATTCTCAAGCCGTCTTGGATGAAGCTAGAGATCACTTCGCTGATCATTGTGCCTTATGTCATGGAAATGACGGGAGTGGAAAGACCCCAGTAGGTGAAAATCTTTATCCTAAGCCTACCGATCTGAGGTCGAAAGAGGCACAGAAAAAGTCCGATGGTGAAATTTACTACATCATTCATAATGGAATTAGATGGACTGGAATGCCTGCTTGGGGAGAGGCAAAAGAACCGGATGAAGATAGTTGGAAGCTTGTTCATTTTATTCGACATTTGCCATATTTAACAAAAGAAGAAGAAGAGAAGATGAAGAAAATGAATCCTATTAGTCCTCATGAAATTCAGGAAGAAAAAGAAGAAGAAAAATTTCTTGAAGAAGATAATTCTTTGGGGAATGCTTCTAAAGAGCAGCAAGAACAATAACATAGAAAACGGAGAAGAAAAGATGAAACAATTTCAATGGATTCCCATTTTTTCATTTTTCGTCATGATTTTTATGATGCCTACTGTCTATGCCCATGGAAACTTGGAACATATTCTGGGCACCGTTACGAGTATTTCAGAGAACTCACTTGTCATCGAAACCAAAAAAGGGGAAACGAAGACGGTAGAAATAAATTCTTCGACTCAATATGTTTTTAAAGGAAATCCTTCTTCTTTGGATAGTTTAAAAAAAGGAATGCGAGTTGTAGTGCATGCGAAGAAAAGCGGGGATAAACTTGAAGCCAAGGAAGTGAAATTTGGTACACCGGCAAAAAAACATTCTTCTTCCACTCAACAGTGATTTTCTATTCTCAAATAAGCAGACCTTTTGGAATAAAGTCTCAGCGATTCTCTACAAAGGAACAATCGAAAACAAATGTGTCGCAGCAAACCCTTAGGCTTAATTTACCAAATCAGCTCTCTTTAGCCCGCATAGGAATGTGTGGGCTTTTCGTGGCTGATCTTAGCATCGATTGGCCCTTTCAGGCCACCACAGCTCTAATCATATTTCTTCTGGCAAGCCTTACGGATCTTTTGGATGGATGGATTGCTAGAAACTACAACTTGGTTAGTGAACTAGGCAAATTATTGGATCCTTTGGCTGATAAGATATTGATCAGTGCAGCTCTTCTATCTCTACTGCAGTTTAATTACGCCCCTTTATGGGCTGTAATCACGATGATTGCAAGAGAATTTTTAATCACAGGGCTGCGCACCTTAGTTGCAATTCATGGAAAAGTCATGGGGGCGGATATGGGAGGGAAACAAAAGACAATATCCCAGATGGTTTTTATCATTGCTTGTTTTGTTTCACTTAGCTTAAAAGAGACGAAAATAAAAACTGGAATTTTCGATTATATTTTAGAAAATACGCTCTATCCAATGATGTTGTTGACAGTGGCCATTACGATTATTTCTGGAACGAATTACTTTTACCGTCATTGGGAACTAATCCACAAGGAGCCTAGAAGTAAGTGTGAATGAATCCTTCTTAAAAAAGCCACCTTTTACTATTGCAGAAGAATCTTCCCCAAGCTATGCCTTTAAAGATTGGAGAATTGTCGTTGAAGCTTTGGGGCAAGGTAAACAATGCCTCCTCTTTAGAAAAGGAGGTATCCAAGAAAAAGAGTTTCAACTGAAAGCTCCTACCTTTTGGCTGCTGCCTACCTCCTATCATGAAGATCTGCTCCAGATTAAGCCACAATACAGGACTTTTCTCGCTGGAGAAGTAGGGGGGCAGGATCGAGTCGTTCTTAAATATATCGCAACCGTCTATCACTCTTTGTTTATAACCGATTGGGAAAAAGTACGTTGCCTCTCTGCCTTTCATGTTTGGGAAGAAGAAATTCTGAAAAAACGATTTGAATATGGCAAAAAGCGGGGGCTTTCCTTGCTCATCGTAAGAGTGTATAAAACTCGTAGCCCTTTTACGATTGCGTGGGATGAGAAAGCGATGGGGGGGTGTCGATCCTGGATTAAAATGACTATCCCTTCTGAAAATATAGAAAAGGAAGCGGTAATGGATGAGGAAAAATTTTGTGAAATGCAAAAAAGCATTTTATTTAGAATTAATGGGGTATGATGAAAAGAGCTTTGGTGATTCTTGCTCCAGGCTTTGAAGAAATAGAGGCGGTTGTGCCCATTGATTTGTTGAGAAGAGCTAAAATTGAAGTGGTCGTAGCGGGTATCTTGCCTGGAGTCATTACGGGTTCTAGAAAAATCAGAATAGTACCTGATTATGATCTGGAAGATGTTTTAGAAGAACATTTTGATTGCATTATTTTGCCTGGAGGAGCGGAAGGAGCCGAAAATTTAAAAAAAGATATCCGAATAAAGGAACTCCTCGAAAGGCAGATTTTAAAAGGAGGATGGGTTGCAGCAATTTGTGCGGCTCCAGGTTGTCTTATCAACTTCGGTCTTTTCCCTTCAAACAAATTTACCTGCCATCCGTCAATTAAAGCAGAAATACCTCTTTCCAGACTAGAAGAGAACAGGTCTGTTGTAGTTGACGGTAATTTGATCACGGGGCAAGCGGCAGGCAGTGCCATAGAGTTTGCCTTTGAAATCATTCGTCAGTTAATTGGAGAAGAAGCGGTTAAGGAGGTTAATCGTTCTTTTCTTTCGAACCTACCGATTCTTGGTTCGGTACGAAAAGAATAAAAAGGAAAGAAAAAGAAGCGCTGTTGAATAGAAGACAATCAGTGGCATTGGGAGAAAAGTTATGTTTACTGATCATTATTGTATCCTAGCTAGTATGTCCGATTTTTTGGGGATTCATTGGAGTCCAATGAAAGTAATCGGTTGGATAGGGAATATCCTTTTTTTTTCCCGTTTTGTGATTCAATGGATCGCTACAGAAAAGAAAAAAGCTGTAGTTGTTCCCCTTGCCTTTTGGTATTGCAGCCTTTTAGGCTCTTTATTGCTCTTAATTTATGCATTTTATAGGTGGGACTCGGTGTTTATTTTTGCTTATCTTTTTAGTTGGATTCCTTACTCAAGAAACCTTTATTTTGCTCATAAAGAAAGGGCAAACGCAAAGAATGAGTTTACAACTTGCCTGAAGCGCTGAATTACAATTCGAGATCCTTCCCCACAGAAATACTTGAAATCTCGCAAGGGTTAATAGTCTCTGGCTTGATGCCACTTTAGGGTTCCATGGAAGGGTCTCATGCTACTTAATATAATCGGATCCTTGCATTCTCTACGATTTTATTGGCTGGCAGCATAAAGCTGTTCTAATGTCATCGTTCCCTTGTAAGCTTCAGCTTCTTCTTCCACTCCAAAGTTCGAGGCAATTAACAAATCAATCTTATCAAGTTCTTCTTTGGTTAATGGAGGACAGTCAGGAGCCTGAGCAAATTCTTTGAGTTGCGTGCTATTGTAAATATTAGGCAAACAGCTCAGCACCTTTTTTTCATTAAGGATCCATTGCAAGGCAGCTTGTCCCAAAGAACGATTCGGTAGGACGAGAAACTGTAGAGTAGCTATTTTTTTTAAACCATTTTCAAGCCAGTGTTTTGGTCGAAAACGTCTATGATCGGTCTGAGAAAATTTTGTTTGAGGGGTATAGTGGCCTTCGAGCATGCCACTGGCATGGGGAACACGGATAAGATAACGAGTTTGATCCCATGCAGCTTTGCCCATAAGCTCTTTCCCTGGGTAAGATTCAAGGATATTGTAAATGTGTTGGACGATATGTGGCTTCCTTAAGCGAATGGATTCCAGTCCTTCATAGAGCCAACCAATGGCTGGTCCAAGAGCCACACCATAAGAGCGTATTGTGCCTTCCTTAAGCTGATCTTCCAGGAACTGCCAGATAGCATCATCTTTGACATGAGCTAAACGGATATTATGTAGTTGAAGATTGTCAATGTAATCACGCTTGAGTCGTTTGAGTGATCGGTGAAGAGCTTCTTTTAAGAAAGGAACGGAAAAATCTTGAGGTAGTTCCTGTTGAGCCGAACGATCGACATTGTTATAGAAATTGTAGCCTATCTTCGTAGCAATAACTACATCCTTGGAGTTGGGGAAGGCTTTAGCTAGAATTTCTTCTCCATATCCATGACCATATACATCGGCCGTATCAAAAAAGTTAATTCCTAAATCGTATGCTTCTTTAAGAAGCCGGATAGCTTCTGCTTCGGTGTAGGTTCCCCACCACCCGGTAGTCAAAGTCCATAATCCAAAACCGATTACAGATGCCTCGATCTCTGTTCCTGGAATATGTCTATATTGCATAAAAAGAATTTATCAAAATTAGATAAAGAATGAAGAAAATTTCATTTAGGAATTTTCAATATGCTTTTATAAGGAAAAAAATAGTGGAAGGGAAAAGATGATGTTAACTACTCCATCCTAAAGGACGAAGCTTGCATCAAGGCTCCACCGCAGCTTGCGTGTATCTCGAAAGACGCGCGGCTTTGGCTTCATCACCTGATGCTTAAGGGGCGGCTGACAATCACCCTGTCCTCACCAGTCATGCCAGATGAGGAGCGTTCGCATGCTGATGTTTCTGGCAGCCACTAAATCGGCATGGAGCCTATACCCACAATGGGCGCATACAAACAGCAGTCCCTTATTGGACCGGTTCTCCCGCCCAACATGCCTGCAAACCGGCCGTCTCTGGCTGGTGTAATCCGCAGCCCCCCAGACCGGCACTCCGCCCCTCCGCAAAACCCCAAGTGCTCCCCTTACGGTTGGCCTTGCAGCGTTTGACGGAAACCTTCTCCGACTGTCTGCACTCGGTTCGATAACGGATAGCCTTCAGCTCCTCCATACCTACCATCGCGTGTGGCTCCACGAGTACCCTTCTCTTGCAGCGCACTTCGTCTACTGGCGGCACGCGCTTGGCCAGGTGCCTTCGGTGTCCACCAGGATAAAAACGACATTTGCCTTGGGTATTGGATTCCACCGCGATGTTCCGGCGGTTCATGTCCACCCCCTTGACCATGGTGATGGAGGCTTGCGGGTTCCGGTCCAAAGCCTTTTCGACGGACACCAGCAGCTACCATGCCCTGGATGCAGGGTCCTGCCAGAGCAGGGCCCCACCCAGTGTGATGCCATGCTCCCTTGGCCGCACCATCCACTTCAGATGCCGGTTCCATCCTTCGTATCGGCACCGGATGCCTCCGCCCAAAGTCCCCATGCTGACCGTTTGTTCCTTGCCCAAGGACCAGTCCTGGCGATGGTTCAAAGTCATGGTCATGGCAGTGAATCTGGGTGCCTTGTCGAGACCCTTATAGCGCCGGGCTGGTCCAGCCTTTCGCTTTATGGGTCGCGCCCGCTTTGGCGCGTTCCCAGAGGGTTTTGTAAGCCGCAGCCACTTGCCTGGGCACCATGTATGCTATTTTAGCTGGTAGCCAGAACCTCTTGCGCAAATCCTTGGACACCAGCCTTTGCAATTTCATGCCTTGCGATATCTTCCCGCCCACAAAAGCGACAGTGGATGCGAGATTCAGGGCGTTATGGTAAGCCAACGCCGTGCGCTGCACCTTCTCCTCCTGCTCTTTAGTGAGCAGGAGCTTCAGTTTGCACCACAGCGATTGGGTGGCTGGCAATTCATTCATGTTCACGATTATTATGTTTCAGTTGTAAAGCATCGCCGCTGCGCGGCGGCGCTATCCCTCTGCCGCCTTGAAAGGCGGGGACTCCCACGCAAATTTGCTCTTGTCAAGAGACAAGAAATGTGAAATAGCAGTTCTAAATCTAGAACGCCTTCGTGAAAGCTTTTCCTCTAGGCTGGCTGAGATGAGAAACTACCGAAAGAGGCACTGTGAGAAAGCAGGTTTTTTGATGTGGTTGAAAAATTACCTCTGCGGTCATGAAGGGAACCGGGAAAGAACTGTGCGCTCATTTATAGGAGAATAAGCTTTATAAGAAAATTAATTATTGAATATTTTAATTAATTATGATAAATCGATAAAAATTATATTTTTTAGAAAAAATAATGCAATATATATACTGAGGGATTAGAAAAAGATCTTTTTTTTTATTTATTCTTTATGATTGTTAAAAGACCGACGCTTAATTTTTTTGAAAAAACCTATTTACCTGGCATTCTTCAAGGTTTGGGAATTACTTTAAAACATTTTTGGGATAGAGTCAGGGGAAAGACAAAAATCACTCTTGAATATCCTGAAGAAAAACCGCAGCTTCCAGAGGGATTAAGGGGAGCTCCGCTGTTAGTAAAGGATGAAGAAGGGCGGGAAAAATGCGTCAGCTGTCAGCTTTGTGAATTTATTTGTCCTCCAAGAGCCATTCGAATCATTCCAGGAGAAATCCCCCTAGAAGATAAATATGCAAAGGTAGAAAAAGCACCTAAAGAATTTTTTATAGACATGACTAGATGTATTTATTGCGGACTGTGTGAAGAGGTCTGTCCAGAAGAAGCTATTTTTCTGCTTCCTAAAATCTATTCTTTATCTGGTTATAGCAGAAAAGAGCTTATCCACGACAAAAAGACATTGTATGAGCTAGGAGGCATTTACGCTCGGCCCATTAAAAAATGGGAGAAAAAATGAAAAAAAATATTATGGGGCTTTTCTTTTGGAATCAGCCGAAGTGTTTTCTTGTTGATTTTTATTTTTTAGTTTTTAGGATTTTCAATCCTTTTTATTATCGAAGTTGATCATGGAAAATTTCTTTTTTTGGACCTTTGTTCTCACAATGATTGGCAGTGGGATTGGAGTCATTGCCAATAAAAATCCTGTGGCATCCGCCATGAACCTTGTCTTAATGATTATCTCTATTGCCGGGCTTTTTGTACTGCTGGGTGCTTATTTTTTGGCAGCTGTACAAGTGTTGGTTTATGCGGGAGCTGTCATGGTGCTCTTTTTGTTTATTATTATGCTTTTAGATTTAAAAGCTGAACAGCAAGCTAACTTTAGGATGCTGGGTATTATTGGAGGGCTTTTGACTGTCTTATTGCTTGGGATTGGGTTCTTTCTGGCTGGAAAGAATATAACTTCTTTAGTAGGTAAAATGGGCATCGTGATTCAAAACAACAGTATAAAGGCCTTGGGAGAACTACTTTTTGGCAACTATGCTCTGGCCTTTGAAGCTGTTGGAGTACTACTTTTGATTTCAATGATTGGAGTGATCATTTTGAGCAAAAAAGACTTGGATTAGAATGAGGAAAGTCAATCGACTGCAAAAGGTATTGAAAGAAAGCTAATGATAGAAGAAAACATTTAAGAAGGTCGTTTGTTTGTTTTTTTATTACGATTAGCTCATTACCATAGTGGGAAAAAAAGAAGATGCAAATAGGCTTAACTCATTATTTGACAGCTAGCGGGATTCTTTTTGCGATTGGCCTTGCAGGGATAATCTTAAGGAGGGATATGATCATTATCTATATGTGTTTGGAGATCATGCTAAATGCTGCAAATCTTGCCCTTGTTGCTTTTAGTCGATATAATTCTAATCTTTCAGGACAAGTGCTGGTTTTTTTTGTGATTACGGTAGCCGCTGCTGAAGTTGCTGTAGGCCTTGCCTTAATTGTTGCACTCTTTCGTGTCAAGCATTCTACAAAAGCCGAAGATATCACTTTGTTGAAGTTTTAGAAGTCCTATAGGAAAAAATGAATACTTCCTCGTTATTAGCTTGGGTCTTATTACTTGCTCCATTGCTATCAGCTTTTATGATATGGGCATTTTTAAAGCCTTTCCCTTTTTTAAGTCAGATAGTTTCTGTGGGGGCTTGTGCAATTAGCTTTCTTATTGCCATAGGAGTTGCTCTGGGTTCGATTCATGAACCGGTAACCATAAATTGGATAGACATTGGTGGACTTACTGTTCAGCTAGGGATGGTTTTCGATTCGCTTTCGAAAGTCATGCTACTTGTCGTAACAGGAGTTGGGCTCATGATTCATATTTATTCGATGGGCTACATGGGAGAAGACCCCGGCAGAAGTCGATTTTTTGCTGAACTTTCTCTTTTTATGCTCTCGATGCTTGGTATCGTTGTGGCAACCAACTTTATCATGATGTATTTATTTTGGGAGCTTGTTGGAGTCAGTTCCTATCTTTTAATTGGTTTTTGGTTTGAAAAACCTTCTGCAGCCAATGCGGCTACTAAGGCTTTTTTAGCTAACCGAATAGGGGATTTTGGCTTTCTGTTAGGCATTATCATGTTTTGGACCTTTACAGGTAGCTTGATGTTTGATCCTTCCCTTTCTTCCTATTTCAAGGGACATCCCTTAGTAACGATAATGGCACTTTTGCTTTTTTGTGGTTGCGTCGGCAAATCAGCTCAGATTCCTCTTCATGTTTGGCTGCCAGATGCTATGGAAGGCCCTACTCCTGTTTCAGCCTTAATCCATGCGGCAACTATGGTTGCTGCAGGTGTCTATATGCTTTGTAGAATTTTCTTTGTATTAGAACAATCGGAACAGGCGCTCGAAGTTATTGCATGGACAGGAGGGATTACTGCTCTAGTGGCTGCGCTAACTGCTACGCAGCAAGATGACATAAAGAGAATTTTAGCTTATTCAACCATGTCACAGCTAGGTTATATGGTCATGGCCGTAGGTTCCTCTGCGACTATAGCTGCTATGTTCCATCTTTGTACCCATGCTTTTTTTAAGGCCCTTTTATTCCTTGGTGCAGGATCCATTTTGCATGTTTTGCATCATGAGCAGGACATTTGGAAGATGGGGGGATTATGGAAAAAAATGCCTCTGACCTTTCTGACCTTTTTTATTGGGACCTGTGCGCTTGCAGGCGTTCCTGGATTTTCGGGCTTTTATAGCAAGGATACGATCCTTGAGATGGTTGGTGAAAAAAACAAAATGCTCTTTTGGCTAGGTTTGTTTACGGCTGGGCTTACCGCTTTTTATATGACAAGGTTATTTGTTCTCACTTTTATGGGAGCTCCTAAGTCGGAAGTTGCTGAACATGCCCATGAGTCACCATTTGTTATGGGATTGCCGATGGTCGTTCTTTCTTTCTTTGCTTTGGTTGGGGGATATTCAGTGGTAGGGATTGAAAAAGCCCTTGGGACTACTCATGAAGCTATGTCTCAGGCAGCGAAACTCAATGTGATGATTTTGTCAGTACTTGTGGGGCTGACTGGTGTGGGGATAGGGGCTTTTGCTTATTGGAACAAACAAAAAGAAATCGTCATCTTCCCATTGTTTAAAAATAAGTTTTATTTCGATGAACTCTATGAGTTGACCCTACTGAAACTCCAGCAACTTCTAGCGGGAGTTTTTGCATGGCTGGATGAATGGATCATTGGCTTTGGGATTGTCAGAGGCTCGGCTTTTCTGGTAAGTGTTGGGGGAGAACTTTTAAGGGTTTTTCAAACCGGCAATATCCGCAGTTATGCTTTTATTTTTGGCGCTGGGGCTGCAGCCATATTAGTCTTTTTTCTAATCAGCAGTTAAGCCTGTGTAGGTAATTTGTGGGATGAGCAAGGGAGAAAAAAGAAAGTTGGTGGTTTTGAAATGGGAATTTTTGAAATGGGAATAATAGGAACCACACAGATATGGAAAGTATTTTTGTTTTGTAAACGAGATGATGGAAAGAGGTTAGCATGTCATTTGTAAGTGTTCTTCTTTTTGTACCCTTATTGGCATTTATTGCTATAATTTTTAAAGTACCAGCCCGTCAAGCTGCATTAGGAGCTAGTTTGCTCAATTTGTTTGTCAGTTTTTGGATTTATTTCCAGTATGATCCCAAGATTCAAGGCTTTCAATTCGTTCAAGATATCCGTTGGATCCAGCTCCCAGGGCTTCCTGAAATCCACTACCATGTAGGGGTAGATGGCATGAATCTGCCTCTTATTCTTTTAACAACTATTGTGACACTGGCTGCCATTATTGTTGCTCCTGAAGGGATCAAAAGGGAGTCGGAATTTTATAGCTATCTTCTTGCTATTTCTCTTGGGGCAATTGGCGCCTTCGTTTCTTTAGATCTATTCTTTTTTTATATCTTTCATGAGTTTGCCCTTATTCCAACATTTCTTTTGATTGGAATTTGGGGATCTGAAAACAGGCAGTTTGTGAGTCTTCAAATTACTCTTTATTTAATGGTGGGTAGTTTGGTTCTCCTTGTTGGCATTCTTGCTTTGCTTGTATTGCTTCCACAAGAAGCCAGGACTTTTGATATCCCTAGGCTCATTGACTATGCAAAAGCCCATCCCTTGCCTATAAGCAAAGAGGCTGTCCCTTTTGCTTTTTTACTTGTTGGTTTTGGCACATTGGTTTCACTATTCCCTTTCTATACTTGGGCGCCAGCCGGTTATGCCGTAGCCCCAACTCCCGCGGCAATGCTCCATGCTGGAGTATTAAAAAAATTTGGGCTTTATGGGTTGTTAAGAGTGGCTATTCCACTGCTTCCTGGAGGATTGGAACATTGGAAAAGCTGGTTGTATATTCTTTTGCTGGGTAACATTCTCTACATAGGGTATGTGACGATTGTTCAAAAAGAGCTAACAACGATGTTGGGCTATTCTAGTGTTATGCATATGGGGTATATCTTTTTGGGGCTTGCAAGCTGGAATAAAATTGGAATCAGTGGGGTAGTGGTGCTTATGGTAGCTCATGGTCTTTCGATCGCCTTGCTTTTTGCTTTGGCTGGAGAAATTAAGGATAGAACAGGGGAAATAAAGTTTAGTGAACTTGGCGGACTAGGCCAAAGAATGCCATTTATTTCTGTAGCCTTTGTATTAGCTTCTTTTGCTTCCATTGGAGTCCCTGGATTGGCGAATTTTACTGGGGAGCTACTGATCTTTTTTGGGTCATGGCAGGCCCAGCCGTGGATTACTGCTTTGGCAATTTGGGGAATTGTCATATCGGCAGTCTATCAACTGCGAGCCGTTCAATCAGTTTTTTTTGGCAAACTCCCTGCGCATCTGAAAGACGTGGAAGACCTTCAGGGACTAGCCAAGAAGTTCCCTTATCTTTTGCTTATGGCTTCTCTTCTCATTATTGGAATGATGCCAAGTTCTCTTCTTTCAGTTATTAAGCCGACCGTAGAACACTATTTCTCTACAAATTGATTGCGATAGAACACAATGAAATTTTTGGTAAATACAGAAAATAAGTCCTTTTTTCTAAAGGAATTAACAAGTTATTAGTCTGAATTAATTAGTCTGAATTATCTACGATGAATGCGTTATTTGTTCTTTGTAGTCCTGAATGTTTCCTTACTCTGTCAGCTTTGTTTCTGCTTTTGTGGCAAGCCATAGCAAAACCAAATTATAAGAGTGTGGGCATTCTTGTCTTGGCTTCTTATCTGATCTCAGGAGTTCTGCTGCTTCCATTTGTTGATAATCAGGGCATCTATTGGAATGGACTGTATGTCTGGGATAAAATGGCAGTTCTGTGGAAAGTGTTTTTTTTGATAACTGGATTCCTTGTTACCTACCTAAGTTTGGAAAGCAACAGTCTTATTACGAAAGGGAGAGCGGAATTTTATACTTTACCGTTATTGACTACTGCTGGCATGGCTTTGTTAGCCTCGGTTAGGGATTTTATTCTTCTGTTTGTTGGGCTTGAAATTGTCACCGTTTCTTTCTATATATTGGTAGCTTTTCAAAAAGAATTTCCTTCGGCTTTGGAAGCAGGGGTAAAGTATTTAGTCATAGGAGCTTTGGCTTCTTCTTTTCTTGTTATGGGTATAGCCTTTGTTTTTGGAATCACTGGTTCGACTCAATTTGATGAAGTAGCACGCTTTGCTCAAAACAACCCAGTGAGTACTCCTTTAGTCCTTGGTCTTATATTTGTTCTGGTTGGTCTTGGGTTTAAAGCTTCAGCTGTGCCCTTTCATGTTTGGACCCCTGATGTCTATCAAGGAGCCTCTACACCGATCACTTCTTATTTGGCGGTTGGATCCAAAGCTGCTGGATTTGTTGTTCTGCTAAGAGTATTAAACCTTCCTTTTTATGACCAAAGTTTTCAGAAGCATTGGATTCCCTTAATTGTTCTTATGGCCCTCCTCTCCGTTATTTTAGGCAATTTGGCAGCTATTCCACAAAGAAATATAAAAAGGATGCTTGGCTATTCGAGTATTAGCCATGGGGGTTTTTTGCTTATGGGGCTATCTGCTCATAATACAATTGGATGCGCAGCTGTCATTTATTATTTTTTTGCTTACCTTGTCGCTATTTTTGCTGCATTTCTTGTTGTTATTCTTCTTGAAAAGAATCAACCCAGTGGAATTTCCATTAAGGATTTCAATGGCCTTTATCAAAAGAACGGGCTTTTAGCCTGGTCTATGGCCTTTGCTATGATTTCCTTAGCAGGGCTGCCCCCATTAATGGGTTTTTTTGGCAAACTAATGGTGTTTCTTGCGGCTTGGGAAAGTGGGCAGCATCTGCTAGTGATTGTTGGTGCGCTCTGCGCCGCCGCTGGCTTATATTATTACATAGGGGTGGTGCGAGCTATGTTTTGGGCTGAACCCGAAACGGTTCAAAGGATTGTTTTAAGCCCAGCCACCAAAGTGTTGCTTTGGATATTAAGCATTGGATCCATTTTGCTTGGATTTTATGCCGAACCAGTTATCAAATTAGTCGGAGCCGTTTTGTCCTAAGTTTTGGGGCAGTTAGCTCAGGCGGTAGAGCATCTCGTTTACACCGAGAGGGTCGGGGGTTCGATTCCCTCACTGCCCAAGAAGATTATGAACTGAATTTTTATAGTAGAAACTAAAATGAGCACACATCGATAGGCTTGTTCAGCTACAGTTGGTAAAACATGTTGTTGAACTTGATTCCTGATCAGCATTAACTACAATTTCCCTCCAAATTATGCAAACATTTTTAATCAATTCATCCATCGGATTTTCTATCGGTTTTAGCTTGCTTGGCATATTAGTGGCTATCATTCTTGCTTTTCGAATTCGATCCCTAGACAGTGGAAATGACAGGATGAGGATGATTGCCGGAGCTATCGAAGAGGGAGCAAAGGCTTATCTTAACAGACAGCTTGTTACCATCCTTGGGATTGCGGCCGTGCTTTTTCTGCTGATCGGGCTTTTTAAAAATTGGTGGACGGCTTCGGGGTTTTTGTTGGGTTCGTTTTGTTCATATCTTGCAGGACTTATAGGGATGCGTGTAGCTGTTCAGGCTAATGTTAGAACAGCTCAAGCCGCTACTCAGAGCAAAGATAAAGCCTTGCATGTGTCTTTTCTTGGTGGCTCGGTGACCGGATTGCTTGTTGTTGGACTAGCTCTTTTTTCTGTCGGTCTTTTCTATGCTCTCTCCTTACATTATCAGGGAGTCACAGAAACTTCTTCTTCCCTCGTTGGTCTTGCCCTTGGAGCAAGCCTAATCAGTGTTTTCGCTCGGTTGGGAGGAGGGATTTATACCAAAGCCGCCGACGTTGGAGCGGATTTGACGGGGAAAATAGAACAAAACCTTAACGAAGATGATCCTCGGAATCCTGCAACCATTGCTGATAATGTCGGCGATAATGTCGGAGATTGTGCAGGAATGGCCGCGGATGTTTTTGAAACCTATGTGGTGAGTCTTATCGGAGCAGTACTTGTTGCCGTCGTTGTCTTAGGCGGAGATCCTGCTGCGACTGCCTATCCATTCTTAGTTGGGATGGTTACCATTTTGGGGGCTCTTTCTGGGATTTTTTATGTAAGCGTATCGAAGGCTCCTCCAGCAAAAGCGCTCCTTAACGGTGTTATGGTCAATGGCGTGGTCTCTTCCGCCCTTTTCTTACCCCTCTCCTATTTCCTTTTTCCTTCTAATTGGCTGAATATTTTTGCTTGTTCAGTTGTTGGTGTGTTGATGACTGCTGCCATATTCCTCATAACCGATTACTATACGGCAACAACACGAAAGCCTGTACAGATCATCGCTCATGCCTCACAAACAGGACATGCCACAAATATCATTGCAGGGTTGGCTACGGGAATGGAAGCGACAGCTTTGCCCGTGCTTTTTATTGGAGCTGCAGTCATGTTAACCTATTGGCTTGGGGGGTTGTATGGGGTTGCTATTGCCGTTCGCTGCATGCTCAGCATGGCTGGTATTGTAATATCATTAGATGCTTTCGGTCCGATTACAGATAATGCTGGAGGCATTGTAGAAATGAGCCAGTTACCGAAATCGGTGAGGCAGATAACCGATGAATTAGATGCTGTTGGAAATACGATGAAAGCAGTAACCAAAGGCTATGCTATTGGTTCAGCAGGCTTAGCTGCCTTAGTCCTTTTTGGCTCTTACGTTGAAGAACTCAAGCATTTCAGCTCTGCAACAATTGCGCAAGAACTCCAGTTTAAGCTACAAGATCCCAAAGTGATTATAGGCCTTTTTATCGGAGGGCTGCTTCCTTATCTTTTTGCTGCTAGAAGCATGTCTGCGGTAGGGAGGGCTGCAGGGAGCGTCGTTCAAGAAGTTCGACGTCAGATTAGAGAAATCCCTGGTATACTCAAAGGAGTCGATAGACCTCAATATGGGCGGTGTGTTGATATTGTGACAAAAGCGGCATTAAGAGAAATGATTTTCCCTGCAATCTTGCCTTTATTGGCTGTATTGGGAATAGCAATTATTCCTGGGCTTGGTCCAGTAGTATTAGGTGGGGCACTTATAGGAACTATTGTCACTGGTTTGTTTGTTGCTATTTCAATGACCTCGGGAGGAGCAGCTTGGGACAATGCGAAAAAATGGATAGAAGAAGGAAACTTCGGAGGAAAAGGCTCAGAAGCGCATGCTGCGGCAGTAACTGGAGATACGGTAGGTGATCCTTATAAGGACACTGCCGGTCCAGCCATCAATCCGATGATCAAAGTAGTGAATGTTTTAGCCATTCTTATTATTCCCATTTTTGCAAAGTACTGGCATCTTTAGCAACCGCTAAGCCCTTAGGAGAAGATGCAATAAGCAGAACGTTCACTTACAGCCTATTCTGATGGGTGAAATAGAGTAGTAGATTGATGCCACCAAGATATTCTTATAGAGGATACTAGCATGGCTTATGAAAGATGAAGTTATGCTAGAAGGGGTATTTCTCACTCAGCTTTCCATCTTATACCAGAAATACCCAAGACTACTTCTAGTTGGCTGGATAGAAGAGTGACTATAAGAAGCAATTCTATGAAAAGTCTGCTAGATTCAAGCCGATGTATACTTTAGCCCTGAGCTAGAAACAACTAGAAAAAGATCTAAATTATCAAAGCTTCTCTATGCGATATGGTCCAGCCTCCCTAAATAAGGGATCAGTGGGACTAATTACAGCCTATCTTAGTAACTAAGAGATGGAAATTAGAAGCAGAAAGTGACCAAGACTATCCCATGTTTGGTGGAACTTTTGTAAGGTGCTGATTATCAATGAGCTTTTTTTCAATGTGTCATTATGTGGGGATTTTGGGAGCTAATTTTGGGTTTCCAAGGCACTAAGCGGTCAACTCGAAGGGCGGAAAGAATCCGGCGCGCGTGTTGGTTTCCCGCTGTGATTCTGCCGTGTTTGGTGCCGGCGATGTCTTTTTCTAGCATCATTAGACGGTGCGTAGTTGGGTAAGGCCTTTTACGGTGGAAAAGGAAGCTTACCCTCCTTCAAGCTTTTCTCTAATAGCCGGTCAAGCGAGAAGGCTAAGGCGGTGACAAAGCCATGGGCCTGGACGAGATCTCGAATCATGGGGATGGATTGGAAGCATCTCTAGGACATCTATTAACTTCCTAAAGGCCAGCTCAACATGGGTAAACTTCATGTAGGCGCAGAGGGCCTCTACCACGGAGAGATTTTTTTTGCCTCTAGGATCAGGTACTTGCCTTCGAGAAGCTTTTGCTCTTACAAAGGCTTTTTCGCCAGAACTGGAACTGACCGGAACGGAGGCTCCAGCGGAAATAGCGATGCCCGTGATGGGTTTTAGTCAATGCGCTCAGCAGTAGGCCCAATCTGTTCTGGATGACGAAGCTCTTGCGTTTTCTACCCGCTTAGCGAGCTTCTTGAGAGCTCTTCCCGAATCTTGGCTATAGCTGCCTTCTCGCATCTCTTGCTCGTAGGCCAGCCGCTAGAGCACTCTCGACTACAAAGATCCGATGCCCCAGAAGTTCCCCCGGAACCTCGTGCATGCCTCAGTCTTTACTTTCCGAAAGAGAGGGGCTGCCAGGAGAAGAGCTTGTGCTCGGGCCGAGGTGCTATAGGACCTCATGGCTCCTTTGCCCCCTAAAGTCCCACCAAAAACCCATGGCCCTGGCTCCAAAGAAAGCCCAGGTTGGCCGTACTGACTATCCTCCGGTCCCCGAGAAAAGATTACCTGGCGCTAGCTCAAAGCGCTTCTCTTTAAGTCCTCCACTACCGTCTGGATCGTTTCCAAATCCTCTAGATCCTCTAGGGAATTCATGGTGGACAATTGGAAGAGCCATTGGCTATTGCCCACCCCCAAAAGGATCTCTGGCGATTCCGTCCCCGCCGGTCCCTGGCTATAGCCAAACTAAAGCGAGCTCCTCCGGACCCTCTCCTTCGAAGTAGGAAGAGCTCAAATCGTAGAAGACCATCTTGGGCTTCAAGGAAAAAAAGATCTTTAGGCCCAAGCAAAAAGGCCTACTTCGATCTTCCCCTTCCTTTGAATCAGCTCATTCAGCGATCTTTCCTCGATCGTAGTAGCTCTCCATTAGTCGAACGTATGGGCTATTCTGCAGACTACTGCAGAATAGTCTGTTAGATAAGACAGTGGTACAGGCAGCTCTGTTGTAGCCTTACAGGCAGTCCTTAGGAAAAGGGCTGCATCTATTTTAAATCGGGCCAAATTCCAATTGTTTGTATTAGATTTTGGGTGGTTGACATTGAACCAATTCTTTTAGTGAGGCGATTGATCACAATTAACTTTCTAACACGTAAGAAAATAGCAATGGTGCTACAATGGTCGCATCGGATTCGATAACAAATTTCGGAGTATCCTTCCCTAATTTTCCCCAGGAGATTTTTTCATTTGGAGAGGCACCACTATACGAACCGTAGCTTGTTGTCGCATCGCTGATTTGGCAGAAATATCCCCATAAAGGGATATTCTGAAGTTGCATATCCTGATGTAGCATAGGAACGACGCAGATTGGGAAATCACCGGAAATGCCACCTCCAATTTGAAATAGCCCTAAAGAATGGTTTTTGGTTGTCTGAAGATAATATTGGGCAAGCTCCATCATATACTCTATGCCACTTTTTATTGTCATAGGATCTTTAATATGGCCTTGAAGACAATGGGCAGCATACATATTGCCAAGGGTAGAATCCTCCCATCCAGGGACAACTATAAAAAGGTTTTTTTCCATAGCTGCAACTACCCAGCTATCTTTTGGATCAATTTGGTAAAAAGGCTTTAACTTTCCTGATTTTAAGATTTTCCAAACAAATTCGTGAGGAAAAAATCGTTGTTTTTTCTTGTCTGCTTCTATCCATTCCTCAAGGATTACCCGTTCAATCCGTCGCATAGCTTCTTCTTCTGGAATGCATGTATCAGTGACACGATTGAGATGCTTTTCATATAATGCAACTTCTTCATCCGCACTGAGTTCTCTATAATGAGGAATCATTTGGTAGTCGTTATGAGCCACAAGGTTGAAAATATCCTCTTCTAAATTAGCCCCTGTACACGAAATGGCATGCACCTTATCCTGCCTGATCATTTCTGCAAGAGAAATGCCTAGTTCAGCGGTGCTCATAGCTCCCCCAAGGGCAATCATCATCTTTCCCCCCGATTCAATATGTCGCACATACCCTTGCGCTGCTTCTTTAAGGGATGCGGCATTAAAATGTCTGAAATGATGATCTATAAACTGCTTTATTGTTTGAGATTTCATATTTATACTCCTAATTATCGAAAGCGAATATGGATTCTATAACAACTGAAAGATCTTTCATTTTAATGAATCGGAATTTAACGTAAAACCAAAAGTAAAATAGAAAAGTAACTTTTTAACACTTTCAAAATGACCATCCTACTTGTCTAGTAGAGCTTCTTTAGAAAATAAGAAAAGGATAGAAATTAAAAGAATGATCAAGACATGCATCTAGAGCAGAAAATCCGCCGGCAAAGCCTGTTATTCAACCAAAAAAAGCGGGAAAATCTTTTTCAATGTAATTTGCAGGAAAAAATGTTCCAGATTAGCTTTAAAAAAGCGCATGCGATCTTTCTCCATTGTGTTTTTCCTGTGATGTTTCCGTTAACATGCTTGATCTGCTGTGGGACTTTAGGGTTAAAAAGAAGAAGCCTTTTGAGCTTTACTATGGCAATTTCTCTCCATCCCTTGTCCTGTTTCTTGCAAGAATTGAAAAATTATGGTATTCAATCCACTTTCTGCTAAGCTCACAAAAGCCATTTACCTTAAGGATGACTTGCACAAGGTTCTAAGTGAAATACTTAGAGTAAGAATATTAATTCAGGAATGAACTCTCCATTGATCGGACAAACGGTAACTTCCAAGAGCAAGTCAAATTTGGCTCTTTCCTTTTTTTGTTTACCTAAAGAACAAAGATGGGCCATGACTGTCTTTTATGCCTTTTGTCGGGTAATCGATGATATTGCCGATTCAACAGTTCTTTCTACCCATGAAAAAAAGGAAGGGATCCTTTTTTGGAAAAAAGAGGTAGAAAAAATCTATTATTCAGTTCCTTCTTCCCCATTGGGCAAAGAACTTAGTCAAGTCGTTCACAAATGGAATTTGTCCCAGGAAATGCTTCAGGAGATAATTCTTGGGGTAGAAATGGATATAGAAAAAAGAAGATATAAAAATTTCGACGAGCTTTCTTTATATTGTTATCGAGTTGCGGGAGCTGTTGGTTTGGTGAGCATTGAGATTTTTGGTTGTCGCCATGCTCTTAGCAAAGACTATGCGCTGGCTTTGGGGACAGCTTTTCAACTGACAAATATTCTGCGGGATGTTCCCAAAGATTCTTCTTTTGGTAGAATCTATTTCCCTTTAGATGAGCTGGAAATCCATGGGATCACTGAAGAAGACATACTTTCTTTGAGATGGAGCCCAAAAATCCGCGATTTTTTTAGATTACAATATTTTCGAGCAAAGCATTACTTTGCCAAATCTTCCAAACTGATTCATCCATTGGATAAGCCAAAACTGCTGGCTGCAGAGATCATGAGTTCAGTCTATAAAGCCATCTTAGAAAAAATAAAAACAAAACAGTTTGATGTGTTTCATCATTCAATTCGCTTAAATAAGGCTCAAAAGCTTGCTTCTATACTTAAGGTTTTGTTCAAGCATGCTTTTGGTATTGACACTCTTCCTTCAGGACCTCCAAAAAAGGTTGTGATTCTTGGAGGTGGTTTTTCTGGGGTATCTGCTGCCTTAGAGTTGATCTCCCTTGGTCATGAGGTAATCCTGCTGGAATCAAAATCAAAATTGGGGGGAAGGGCAGGAAGCTTCCTAGAGCCTCAGACCAAACAAATAATAGATACTGGTCAACATATAATGATGGGCTGCTATCAGCATACTTTAGAATTTGTTGAGAAAATCGGCATCAGCTCAAAGCTATTATGGATCGATCCTTTAAAACTTAGTTTTGTTAGTGAAAAAGGCACTTCAGTGCTCTCGGCTGGAAATCTTCCTGCCCCTTTCCATCTGCTTGTAGCCCTCCTCCGTTATTCAGAGCTTTCGGTGAGCGATTGGTTTAAAGCCTTTTTTTTCCTCCTTTCTGTTATTCTTCGTGAAAAACCCTCTGAAAATGAATCAGTCTTCGATTGGCTAAGAAGAAAGAAGCAGAGTGTTTCATTAATTCGCTCCCTTTGGGAGCCCCTCTGTGTGGCTGCATTAAATTTGTCAATAGAGAAAGCTTCAGCAGAGCTCTTTTATTCTGTATTGAAAAAAACCCTATTCGGCAAAAGAAAAGATCTCAGTCTTATTTTTAGCCGAGTAGGATTAAGTGAGCTATTTTCTAATGAGTTCGAACGGCTGATAAATGCGTGTGGAGGAAAATTATTTTTTAGAACTTCTGTTTGTTCTCTGGAATTTGAAGAGAACTATTTGAAGTCTATCAAAACTGTCGATGGTAAAGAGTTTACATCCGATTCCATTGACTATTTTTTATGCGCCCTTCCGTGGCATATATTGGGTAGTTTGTTGCCAAAGGAATCGTCCTTGAAAAAAAACTGTGAATCTATCGAACAGTCTCCAATTCTAAGTTTGTATTTTTGGGTTGATCGATCTTTTACGGACCAACCTGTTATAGGGTTTTTAGATTCTCCAGTACAATGGCTTTTTTCAAGAAATCTAATAATGGATAAAGAACTATTGTCTTTTCCTTTTTATTCTTATGTTGCAGTAATTAGTGCTCCTCCAAAAAATATCCTCAGTTTGAATTCTAAAGAGATTGAACAAATCATATGGAAAGAAGTTAACCGGCTAATACCCCGCTCAATAGAATCAAAGCTTTGTGGTAGCTTTCTTTTTAAATCTCTAGGTGCTACCCCTAAATTTGATCCCACTTCTTTAAAATATAGGCCACCTGTTCAGACAGAATGGAAAAATTTTGTTATTGCAGGGGATTGGACAGATACGGGACTGCCTGCTACAATAGAAGGAGCTGTTCTAAGTGGCAAAAAAGCAGCACAATTCATCGATTCTTTAACTCCTCTTTCAAAATCGACCTTAGCTGGTTTTTGTACGGAAAAAAGAGTCTAAAAATATACTCTTACTGTCCCTTGGATCCAAAAAGGAAGTTGAGGAACAATATAATCATAGTTAAAATTTCTAGCTGCACTAAAGCCTGGGGCACCTGGTAAA